>DASTWX010000157.1:0-20970 GCA_035765795.1 Pseudolabrys sp.
GCCACGCTCAACGCCGCCAAGGCGATCAAGCTCGACAAGGACCTTGGCAGCCTGGAGGCGGGCAAATTGGCCGATGTGGTGGCGGTCAATGGCGATCCGCTTGCCGACATCGCCTGCCTGCAGGAGAAGAAGAACATCCAGCTCGTGATGAAGGAAGGCACAGTATACGCCGACCGCCGCCCGGGCGGAGCGGGCAAGAACGTGATCAACGCCCAGCCCGGAAGCTGGAAGATCATCGATTACCTGTGAGCCGCGGCGTAGGTCATGGCCCTGGCCGATACAGCAGTGGTGACCGGCGCCAGTTCCGGCATCGGCGAAGCCATTGCCTTGAAACGCGCAAGGTGGACAGGAAAGCACGCGAGGGGACCGCGCTGGAGTTCCCGCGGATGGTCGGCTTGGGAACGATCAGGACCGAGCTGAGGCTCGATCTGCCGCGCCCACGCGATCCGCTCCGCGAATCCTTCGTCGAAAGCCAGCGCGAGATCATGCGGCATCTGCGGACGCATTGACGTTCATAGGCCGAGCTTCGTAAGCACAGACCCTCCGCGTCATTGCCGGGCTTACCGGCTACTGATTTTCATTCCGCAGTTGTCAATAGCACCTCCGCCCGGCGCCCGAGAATGGCGGTACGATCAATTTCGGGAATGTCCAGCGCGCGGACGTCGCGAGTCGCGTCCAGCATCGCCATGTCGTAAGGATAATCGCTGCCGAGCAGCACGCGGCCGGCACCAACAGAATGGACCAAGAATTCAAGCGCGGACTTGCCGTGCAGCAATGAATCGTACGACAGCCTCTCGAGTTCCGGCTCTGGCGAATGGCGGAGCAGTTTTCTCGTATCTTCGCGCACGGACCAGCCGTGCAACCAGCGGCCCGCCTGATACGGCACGAAGCCGCCGCCGTGCGCCAAGCATATCTTCAGCGCCGGATGACGTTCAAGTATGCCGGAAAAAATCAGGCAGGCAGCGGCAATGGTCGTGTCTAGCGGGTTTCCGATCAGATTCCGCAAGTGATAGTCGCGCATGCGCTCGGCGCCGGCCACCTGCACCGGGTGAATGAAGAGGAACGCGTTGAGCGCGGCCGCTTCCGCCCATAGCGGCTCCAGGTCCGGGTGGTCGAGATTACGGCCGTTCACGTTGGAGCCGATCATCGCGCCGCGCATCCCGAGTTGGCGCATGGCACGTCCCAACTCGGCGGCAGCCAGTTCAGGCGCCTGCATCGGTAGAGCAGCCAAAGCCCAGAGTCGGTCCGGATGGGCCTTGACCAGTGCTGTCATCTCCTCGTTCTGCACCGCGGCACAGGCCGCGGCGAGGGTGGGTTCTATATCGTACAGATAAGTCTGCGTGGTCGCCGACAACACATGGACGTCGACGCCCGCCTTCTCCATGTCCTGAAAGCGGCGCGCGAGATCCCAGCCGCCGCGCGGAAATGGGCGATAGCTTTCGCCGGCCACTTGAATGGCGGCGGATTCTTCATCGACTGCTTTCAGCCGTATGCCGAGTTGGGGCGCTTCCTTGTGCAGCGTACGCACCATCTGTTCGGTCAGAATGTGCGTATGCACGTCGATGACTCGTGCTGTGGGCATGCCGGGATTCTGCCAGGAAAGTCGGGCGGCTGACGATCGGCTGCCGCCGGCGCGGTGAACAAGTTGGGACTATGCAGCCAGATTTACGCGGGGTCGAGCAAATATCTACGCGGAAACCCGCGCCGCATAAATGGAATATTCCTTGAGCGCGACCCCGCATTTTGTGAAACTAAAGATACGACCCAATTGCCCTGCCGCCTTCGTTGTAGCGGTGTGAGGGACAGCCATGAACCTGCGCCACCTGAAGACGCTGATCGCAGTCGCACAATACGGCAATTTCGCACGCGCCGCGAACGCTGTTGGCCTCACTCAATCAGCGGTGAGCATGCAAATCAAGGCTTTGGAGACCCTACTCGGCGCCCAGTTGTTCGACCGCTCGCAACGTCCTGCTGTACTCAACGAACGCGGCAAACTACTGGTGCGGCGCGCGCACGAGATCGTCCATCTCTACGATTCACTACCTAAAACCGCGGGGATCGGACCCGATATGCCGGGCTTGTTGAACCTCGGCGCGGTGCGCTCATCCGTCTCGGGCATCATGCCGCGCGCGCTGTCGGCGCTCAATCATCAGTTTCCCAATGTGCGGGTCAGTATCGTCCATGCGTTACCAGGAGAGCTGATCGAGCGCGTGGAACAGGGAGAGCTCGATGGGGCGTTGGTCAGCGAACCGCTGTATCTGCCGCCGCAATTGCGCTGGACCGGCATCATGGAGGAGCCGCTGGTCGTGATCGCGGCCACCGAGGTGCAGGGCGACAGCTTCGATGAACTGCTCAGCGGCAATCCATATGTCGCGCTCAACCGCGGCGACTGGGGCGGGCGCCCGATCGCCGAATACCTGAACAGACGCGGCATCGTATTGCGGCCAATAATGGAATTCGACAGCACCGAAGCCGTCATCATGGCGGTGCAGCGCAAGCTTGGCGTCTCGATCCTGCACCAAGGCTGCATCGATCATCCGCTGAGGGGCAGGTTGCGGATAACTCCCTTCGGCGATCCACCGCTGACGCGCTGTCTGGGACTATTGTGCCGCCCCACTGCGCCATGCTCGCTTATGTTCGAGGCCTTGGTCGATATCCTTAAACGGATGTCGGCAGAGCAATGCGACATCTGGTGGCCACTAAGCGCCTAGCAGGCTGTTGAAGAAGTCTTCCAATGGGCACGCGGTGAAGTTGGCTTCATGCCCCCCATAGAAGCAGATTGACCTTCGAAGGAGCCGTCGGGCTGAAGCTCGACCCAGCCGTCGCCGCTGGCTTCGATCATTCGTTACCGATGTAGAGCCGACCATCCGTATCGGTCGTGCTTTGGTGCGTCCCGTTTGAACGCTTTTTTTTTGCGGAAGTTGCGTTCCGCGTTGCGGCCCGGACCTTGGCTGTTGTCGTCGCTTCCGTCCGGCGAAAGCTCTTGATCGAGGCCCACGCCTCCGATCAACGTGCCGTCCACCGAGAAGTGTCGCTCGATAACAGCCGCTTCACTTTCGGCTGCCCCAATTCTGCAGCCAGGCGGCGATCTCTCCCTCTAGCAGCCGGTCGCGATTCCTGGAGAAGGTCGAGTGATCCCACACCGGATCGTCCACGCCAACACCGAGAAACCAGCGGAACAACAAGTCGAAGTCCAATCGCTCCATCAACTGCCGCTCAGATCGGATGCCGTATATAACGCCTGCAGCAGCATCGCCCGAAGCAGCTTCTCCGGCGCAATCGAGAACCGTCCAGAGTTCGTGTAAAGCACCGAAAATGCCCGTGACAGATCGCTCAACGCATCGTTCGCTATCCCCCGGATTGGTCGCAGAGGATCGCAACTAACACGGAGCTCCAGGTCTACATAGCTGAAGCAGCGATCCAGACCGCTCGTCAGAGCCCCACATCCTCTATCTCCCGATTCAATCAATCGAGAGAATCATGCGCAATTCCGTTCCGCTGGGGACTTCTTCAACGGCCCGCTAAACCGATAACGGCAACTCGCGCTCGGCCGGGTATGACGCCAAGTCGGTCTCAGGTCGGCGCCTGCAAACCTTCACCAGCTTATCGAAAACCGCATCGCAAAGATGAGTTTTGGGGCTGCCTTGCGGGTGCACGAAACCCAAGGTCCGAAATAATGGGGGATTTCCGAACGGCACCGACTTGATCCGCAACCGCAGTAACGATTCCATCTCGCGGCGCGGGACGATCGAAACCCCCAGTCCGTGGTGCACCATCAAGGTGACCGCTTCGATCGAATCGAGCTGCATGATGGTGCGCAATGAAAGCGCCATCTTGCTCACCTGCTCTTCGATCATCCGAAGCTGCCATGCTCCCCGGATCAGATTGATGTAAGGATACGTACGCAGCAACTCCTCGGCTGTGTCGCCGGCCGCGTCGGCCGGTGCGATGGCGCAAATCATCTCCTTGACGAAGGGGCGCCAGAGCAGCCCCGACGGCAGGCTCGGCGGCTTGCCGATGATCGCCGCATCGAGCTCCTCGTTATTCAGCAGCTTGAACAGCGGCGTGTTCATGGCCGTGACGATTTGCACCTCGATCAGAGGATGAGCGCGCGTAAGGCCCGCCAGCGCCGCCGGCACGAAGCTCGACAGCGCCGTGGGAATTACCCCGAGCCGCAGGCGGCCGATGAAATCGTCGGGCGGGGCAGCGACGTCGCGCAGCGAATCGTGCAGGCTGATGATCTTGCGCGCGGTCGGCAGCAGGGCCATGCCCTTTTCGTTCAGCACCGGCGGTCGCCGCGAACGATCGAACAATTCGGCCGAGAGGTGCTGCTCGAGCGCCTGGATTTGCATGCTGACCGCCGACGGCGATAGCCCAACGGCATTTGCGGCCGCGGCGAAGGTGCCGTGCTCGGCCACCGCGACCAGCGTTTTGAGAACGCGCACGTCCACTTTGGATGACCTCCGCCCAGGCCCGCGCCTCGCGGGCGGACGGTCAAACGTACCGTCGCGCCAGTCCCATTTCCAGAAGAAGCCTCGGTCAGCCGACCGTGAAGCGATTCACCACGTCTTCGTCCACCTCAACGCCGAGCCCGGGTCGCAGGCTCAGCTCCACCGCGCGGCTGCACACGCGTAGCGGCTCGCGCACGATGTCCTCGGCGAGGTACACATGGGTCAGGTTGACACCCCAGTCGAGCACCGGCGAGGCACAGGCGGCGGCGAGCGTCGCCGCGGCCGAAATGCCGGTGCCGGCGACTTTTCCGGCGAGCGTCACCGATAGGCCAAGCTCTTTACAGAGCGCGGCGGCGGCGAGCACCGGGGTCACTCCACCCGCCTTGATCAGCTTGAGATTGACACCGGCGAGCCCCCCGGCTTGGCCCAGCGCCAGGATGTCCTGGCTGTCGCCGATGCACTCGTCCCCGCAGATCGGCAACAGCCCCAATCGGTTGAGGGCGGTCATCAAACCGGATTGATCGTTAGGCAGCGGTTGTTCGAGAAACAGAAGTCCCGCCTGCTCGACGGCACGAATGTACCGCTGGGCCTTGCGTACATCCCATCCCGTGTTGGCGTCGGCGCATAATTTGACATCCGGACCTAGCTCCGCCCGCACCTGCAGCGCCGCTTCGATTTCCGCCTCGACCTGCTTAACGCCGACCTTGAGCTTAAAATAACCGTAGCCCTCGCCGACTTTGCGCTTTGCCTCGGCGATGTCGCTACCGACGTCCGGGTTACCAAGAAGCCACATGTTCTCGACCGAATGCCGCAGCGCCCCGCCTATCAAATCCACACAAGGCACGCCAAAATGCTTGCCGGCGAGATCGAGCAAGGCGATTTCGACGGCCGCTTTAGCGCCGCCGTTATGCACGATGCTCGACTGACAGCGCCGCGCCAACGCCGCTCGATCGCGCACATCGGCGCCAACCAGAATCGGCGCCAGATGTTGACGCACTGCCGCAATCATGCCGGGCAGCGTGTCGCCGGTCATGGTCGGCGCCACAGTCGCCTCGCCCCAGCCGAGCAATCCGTTATCCGCCTCCAGCCGAACGAGTAGGTTGTCTGCCTTTGCGATAGTCTCGGCGGCCATCAGCATCGGTTTGGTCAATGGCACGGCAATCGCAATAGCGTCCACACGCCGAATGCGGAGCGGAGCCATTTCCCGCTCCCGCGTGAACGCATTTGCCGAAATCGTCGTTTGCAAATTCATGAACCTGCGCCTCTCCTGGCTTTCCACGACATCCTAGGCAAGCGGTGACGGAGCGCAATTCAGTAATCTTGTTCGATTACTTCAAGCTTTGCGTCGTTCGCATAGACTCTTCTAAGTTCAGAGTCGTTGATGAAAAGCTCCAATTTAATCCGCTTTGTTGCGGCTAGACCCCTCCCTATAATTTCCGGCAAAGGAGGAGATCCAATGAAGATCGATGTTCTGCGCCAGAAGCTTGCCGGCACACGCGCGTGGCATGGTCCGGAGATCCAAAACGATGCATCCTGGATTATTCGGCTTGAGGAGAAGGAAGTCGCCGAAATCGATGCCGCATTGCGGCATGCAAAATCCCACGGTGCCGAAATTCCTTTTGCCGCTGACAAGTTTCCCCTGCCCGGGTTAGCGGAAAAGCTGAAGGAAATCCCAGACAGGCTAGAGAATGGCCTTGGCGTGGTGCTCATTCGCGGGCTGCCGGGCAACCGCTACAGCACAGCGGAATGCGAACTGATCTATTGGGGCTTCGGGGCCCATTTGGGCACGCCCGTATCGCAGAACACGCGCGGCCATTTGCTGGGGCATGTGCGCGATGAAGGGCGCACGCTCAAGGATCCGAATGCTCGCGCCTACCAGACGCGCGCCAAAATGGATTTTCATTCCGACCAACTGCCGGTCGACGTACTCGGGCTCTTCTGCGTGCGCACAGCCAAGAGCGGCGGCGCCAGCGCGTTGACCAGCGTCGACACCGTACACAACGTGATCCTCAACGAACGGCCAGATCTGCTTGAGGTGCTCTATCAGCCATTCAACATCGACTGGCGCGGCGAAGAACCTGCCGGTGAGCAGCCGTGGTACCGCTGCCCCATGTTCAGCTACGCGGATGGCAAGGTGACGTCGCGCATAACCAGCCGCGCCTATTTCAATGATGTGATCCGATTCGGCCGGGAACTCGCCTTAACCGACATTCAACGCGAGGCCCTCGACTTTGTACAACAAGTAGCGAACCGGCCGGAACTCTGCCTGCGCATGCGCTTCGAGGAAGGCGATATGCAGTTCATCAACAACCACGCGATCCTGCACGCCCGCGAGGAATACGAGGATTACGACCATCCGGAGTTGAAGCGCCACCTTCTCCGCATGTGGATCGCGCTACCCGAGGCACGCCGGCGGAAACTCGCCCCTATCCTTGCTGAGCGCTATTCGTTCGTACTTAGAGGCGGCATTCCCAAGAAAAATGCCGCCTAGTGATGTAGGGACGGCCTCAAATCCTGGCCCACCATGCCCCCCAACCGGGTCCGGCGCGCTTCGCGCGTGCCCGTTGGGCTAACCGGTTCAAGCCTGTGCCGGAATCTATGGCTCATTTCCTGCTTGCCCGCTTAGCGCAACCGCTTTGATCAAGTCCCCTGAATTTATGCACCAAGTTAATTCGCTCTGCTGCTGATGCGATCGGCGCTACTTTGCGGGAGCGGTTTTGCGCGACTGCGAACAAACAAAAAAGCGATTCTGGGAGGAATCCATGCGACGCCTGCTGCATTTATCGTGGCTTCGGCGCGCGTCGGCGCTATTGACTCCGGCGGCGGTTCTCCTGGCCTTCGCGGTCGGTGTTCTCCTGACCGCTCCGGGCGCGTCCGCGGCCGGTAAGGGCGGCTGGCCCCAGCGGATCACGTTCGTCACCGGCCCGACCGGCGGTTTCGGCTATACGATGAGCGCTCCCTGGGCTGCGACCGTCGGCTCGGCTGTAGGTATCGCGATCTCGCCCGAGGCGACGAACGGCATTCCGATCAACTTTCGGATGTTGGCGGCCAAGGAAGCGGAAGCCGCGGTCGGGACTAGCGATATCGCCGTGCAAGGCTGGCGTGGCGAGGGTTACGCCAACGGCCACAAGATTCGCAACGTGCGCACGATGCTGATGTTCGTGCCTTACGTGTTCCAGATGTACGCGGACGCCCGCTCCGGCATCAAAACGCTCAGCGGTCTTAACGGTAAAATCGTTAACCCGAGCCGCGCGGGCTCGGGCACGGACGTCATCTTCCAAGGAATTGTCAAAACGCTTGGCATCAAGCCAAAGCAGATCACGCATGTAAGTCCTGCTCAGGCAAACGATCTCATGGCCGACGGCCGTCTCGACGTGGCCATCGGAACGGGCAACATTCCCCATCCGGCCCCTTCGCAATACGAGGCGCGCTCGCCGATAAATCTAATCGGCTTTACGGAAGCGCAAGAAGAAAAATACCTGGCTCAGAACCCGCAGCTCTCCCGGATGGTGGTGCCGGCGGGTACCTTCAAAGGCCAGAAGAAGGATGTTTTGACGGTCGGCAGCTACAGCATGTTTGTGGCCGACAAGGACCTGCCCGCAAGCCTCGTCTACGATCTCATAAAGGCGACCTTCGCCCATAAGCGCGATTTGGCCAATGCATATGGCGCCTTCGGCCATCTCGAGCTGAAGAACATCCTGAACTCACCTATTCCTCTGCACCCTGGAGCCATCAAGTATTTCGAAGAGCACGGGATCCACATCCCGGACAAGCTCAAGCACGGGTGAAACAATACCGGCCGGCGCTGAGGCTTTGCGTGCCGCTCCTCACCTAACGGCGCGGGAGTCGGCAGCCTCCATTGACCAGCGAGGATAAGAGGATCGGCGCATGTTGAAGCTTTACCAGGGTCGACTTTCCGTCTGCGCGGTCAAGGTCCGCCTAGTGCTGGCCGAGAAAGGGCTCGATTGGGAACCGATCAACCTCAATTTGCGAGCCGGCGAGCAGCACAAACCGGAATACCTCGAGCTCAATCCGAACGGGGTGGTGCCGACGCTTGTTCATGATGGCTTTGTCATCATCGAATCATCGGTAATTATGCAGTACGTCGACGACGTTTTTGCGCAGCCGCCGCTGCAGCCGCGCGAGCCCAGGGCGCGAGTTCCGATGCGGTTATGGATGAAACGGATCGACGAATACCTGCACCCCGCCAGCGCGACGCTCACCTACGCAATGGTGCATGGACCCACGATGCGGAAGAAATCGCCGGCCGAGCTCACTGCCTACTACGCCGGCGTGCCCAATCCTATCACCCGTGCGCGCCAGCGCGCAGCTATCGAGCAAGGTCTGGAGTCCCCGGACGCCGCGCAGGCTCTCGTTTTCTGCCGGAGTGCAATCGCCGACATGGAGCGTCAGCTCGAATCGCAGCCCTGGCTTGCAGGCGAGAGCTACTCGCTCGCCGATGCGGCCATGACACCGTACATTAATCGCTTGACGATGCTCGGCCTGTCCAACATGTGGAAAGGATCGCACCCCCACGTCACCGACTGGTTCGGCCGCATTCTGGAGCGTCCATCTTTCGCCACAGCGGTAGATGCATTCGCTGCGCCTGCCGACATGCAGCCCTATGCTGGGATCGAGACCTGGGCCTGGGAAAAGGCTCGATCCATACTCGCGGCAGCCTGACATTAACGAAGCGCGAGACGAATAGTGAGCGCGGACCATTCAACAGGCGGGGAACAGGGTCGCTTCGCTCGTGAGCGCCGACAGTTTGCAATGGTGCTCGCAGTCGGAGTGACGCTCTTCCATGTCATTGTCCTCGCCTTCATTCCGCTCGATCCTTGGCTCTTCCTCGGCACAAGCGCGCACCTCTTTTGCATACTGGTCTTCGTCTCGATGCCAATTTTGCCGCGGCGCCCGAGGCTTTCGCTCGCGGCCGATGCGATCCTGTGCGCCGCTTCGGTCGGCATTATCGGCTATCTCTATATTAACGTGCAGGCGATGTACTATCGTGTGGGCTTCCAACCCACCACCGGCGACGTGGCGGTCGGCACGGTCGCCTTGGTGCTCATCCTCGAAATGGCGCGCCGGTGTGTTGGCTTCACCTTCCCCGCAGCCAGCGCGCTTCTCATTGTTTATGCGATGTTCGGCAACGTGTTGCCGGGCTTGTGGGGCAACCGCGGTTATCCGTTCGACCGCGTCATTAGCACGCTTTTCAGTACCCAAGGCCTCTACGGCTTCGCCATGGACGCGGCGGCGACCTACATCGTGCTGTTCGTGACCTTTGGCGCCTTTATGCACACGACCGGCGTGGGTGATTTTTTCATCCGTCTCGCCACGGCGCTCACGCAGCGCGCGCGTGGGGGTCCTGCCAAGGCTTGCGTAATCGGGAGCGCCCTGTTCGGTACCGTCTCGGGCAGTTCGATGGGAAATGTGGTGACGGTCGGCACGTTCACCATTCCGCTGATGAAGCGCGCCGGTTATCCGGCGGCCTTTGCGGGCGCCATTGAGGCGGCTGCTTCCACCGGAGGTCAGATCATGCCTCCAATTATGGGATCGGTCGCTTTCGTGCTGGCGGACGCCACCGGTACGCCTTACCACGAGGTGATGCTGGCGGCCGCAATTCCAGCGATCTGCTATTTCGCGGCAGTCTTTTTCGTCGCTGACTTCGAGGCCGTCAAACGTAATCTGCGGCCGTCACAGGACGCCAAGCTGCGGCTCATTGAAGTGCTGCGGCGCGACGGCATTCTTCTCCTGCCGATATTCCTGCTTTTGTTCTGGGTCGTTGTCCTACAGCACTCGATCATCCAGTCGGCCATGCTGTCGACCGGCGCCGCGATCGTCCTGGGCTGCCTGCATCAGCGCCGCATCATGCCTTTGCGAATAATCTTCGAGAGTCTGGCGCAAGGCTCGCTCGGCTGCATGCAAGCGGCAGCGGCTTGCGCAGCGGCAGGCGTGCTGGTCGGCATCTTCGCTCTGACCGGAGTCGGCAACAATTTCGTCGCAGCCATGACTGGCTTGGGCGGTCAATTTCTGCTGCCGGTCCTGATTATGGTTATGCTGTTGACGATCCTGATGGGCTTTCCTTTACCAACGGTTCCGGCTTACGTCATCACAGCCATGATCGGCGCACCCGTCATCGTGAAGCTCGCCGGCATCGATGTACTGCCCGCGCATCTGTTCGTCATGTACTTCGCCTGCGTGTCGACGCTCACGCCGCCAGTGGCCCTCGCTGCCTTCGCGGCGGCCGGCATTGCCGGGGCCGACCCTTATAAGACCTCATGGGCCGCGGTGCGATTGAGCATCGCCGCCTACGTCATTCCGTTCGTTCTGATCTATAACCCGGCCCTGATCGGCCGCGGCGCCTACTTCCAGATCTCCGGCGCCGCCGTATCGGCGATCGCCGCCGCGTATGCGCTAGCCGCATTCGTCAACAGCAGCTATCCGCTTCTGCTCCGTCTCATCATGGCAGCGATCGTTCTGCCGATCGTATGGCCGAACCTGTGGATCAACGCCCTCGGGATCGTGTTGCTGGTCGCCGCCGATCAATTGGGACGCAGACTGAGCGGACGCATCAGCGCCGCGCAGAGTGGCGCAGGCGTGCCACAGCCGGCGATCGACCCGGCGGAACCTCGTCCGCTCTAATGTCCAAACCTCAAGGATAAGAGAATCCGTGTCGTGAGCAGATCAGTTGGATTGGTCGGGATCGGGCTGATGGGCACCGCGCTAGCGCGCCGCCTCATCGGCGCGGGCTGGCACGTGATCGGCTTCGATGTCGCGTCGGCGCGGCGCGAGGAATTGGCCCGCATCGGCGGCAAGCCAGTCGGCTCTGTCACCGAAGTCGCCCGTGCCAGTCCGCTGACGCTGATCGCTGTGATGACCATCGCACAAGTAGAAGATGTCGTGGAAGGCGCCGGCGGTCTGATCGCCGCCGGCGACGGTGCCGAGCCGAGAATCACACTCTGCACGTCGACTTGTCAGCCGGACCGCATCGAGGCGCTTGCCACCCGCGCCGCAGCGCGTGGCCTGATGTTTCTCGACACGCCCGTTTCCGGCACCAGTCAGCAGGTTTTGCGCGGCGAAGGCTTCGGCCTCATCGCCGGCGACAGCGATGCTTTCCAGAAAGCTACGCCGGTGCTGCAGGCCATCTATCCGCGCCGGCAATATCTCGGTCCGGCAGGCGCCGCGACCAAGACCAAGCTTGCGATCAATCATATTCTCGGCCTCAACCGCGTCGCGCTGGCGGAGGGGCTGGTGTTTGCAGAAACGCTCGGTCTCGACTTGCGCGGCTTCCTGCAGGCGGCGCGGCAGTCGGCCGCCTATTCACAGATCATGGACGTCAAGGGCGACAAGATGGTCGACGGCGACTTCGCGCCGGTCAGCAAGGTGTCGCAGCATTTGAAGGACGTTCGCACGATGCACAGCGAGGCCGCGCGGCGTGGACAGTCGCTGCCGCTGCTTTCCGTGCTCGCCGAACTGTTGGAGGCCTGCGAGCGGCACGGCGACGGCGAGAGGGATAACGCGATCACAATCGAGGAAATCCGCCGCCGCGCCGGCGATTGCAGGAAAATAGGAGTAGCAGATGGCGGAAACGTTTAAGGTCGGCGTGGTCGGGCTCGGCAATATGGGCCGCGGGATTGCTGCCAATCTCGGCAAGTCCGGCCGGAGCGTCTATGTCTGGGATATCGCCGATTCGGCCGTCAAGCGCTTCGAGGGCAGGGCCGGGTTCGAAGCTGCGCCGCCCGGCGTCATGGCGAGCGAGTGCGAAGCGGTCCTGTTCGTAGTGCCGGCGACGCCCGAGATCAGGCTTTGTCTTGAAGGCAAAGATGGAATCGTCGCCAACGCCCGGCCCGGACTCGTCCTCTGCGACCTCACCACCTCCGATCCGCTGATGACGCGGGAACTCGCGGCCGAGCTTGCGCCTTGCGGCATCCACTACATCGATGCCGGCACCAGCGGCGGGCCGATCCGCGCCGACTCCGGCGAATTGACGTTAATGGTGGGGGGCGACCGTCAGGCCTTCGAGCGCGTGAAGCCGCTCTTCGACGACATCGCCAAGACCATCTATCATCTTGGCGTCAGCGGCGCCGGCCACACCATGAAGCTGCTGCACAACATCGTGTGCCACGCAACCTTCCTCGCCACCACCGAAGCCCTGCGATTGGGGGAAAGCGCCGGTCTTGCGTTGAAAGACATGGTCGAGGTGCTCAACAACTCGAACGGCCGAAGTTACGTCACCGAATCGCGCTATCCTAACCACATCCTATCGGGCAAATGGGACGGTCGCTCCCGCATCTTCAATCTTTACAAGGACCTCAAGATGGGGGTCGAACTCGGCCAGCGCATGGGCGGCGGCACCGAATTCTCGCAGGCGACCTTCCGCTATCTGGAAAAAGCCATCTGTCTGGGAATGGCGGAGCAGGACTACACTTTGCTCTATCGCGACTTTGAGCGGATCAGAGCGACCGAGTCTCCCGCCGCGAGCACCGGCAGCGCCGCGCAGGCCGGCGTTGCGTGATGGCTATCTTTACGAAAACCGCCTCGTCGGAAGACGGTTCTCCGAGGCCGCTACGGCTGTTTCTCGCCAGCTTCGAAGGCATATTATCGGGCTTCTTGCTGGTCCTGCTTACCGCACTTCTGTTCGTCCAGATCGTCAATCGCTACATCTTCGGCATCTCGTTCGTCTGGATAGAAGAGATCGCGCGGATAAGCTTTGTCTGGCTGGTCTATTTTTCCGCCGCCAGCGCCGCGCGCGGCGATCGCCACATCCGCATCGAAATAGCCGACCTGTTCCTGCCGCCGGCGGCGCTCAAGGCAATGACGCTCGTCGCCGATATTCTGGTCATCGGCTTCGATCTCGTGGTGGCCTGGCTCGGCATCTTGCTGGTGGGCTCAACCATCCTCTATGGCGACAGATCGCCGGTCACTGAAATTCCTATGGGCGTCATCTACGCGGTCATTCCCGTGTGCTTCGCGCTGATGGCGTTCCGCCTTTTCCACTTCAACCTGCGTAAGCATAAAGATGGCGCGCCGCCGCCTCTGCGCGGCTTGGAATAAAGCGTCATGTCGATGCCCGCCTTCCTGTTCGGTCTGATCGGGGCGTTACTGTTGCTCCGGGTGCCGCTCGCCTTCGCGCTCGGCATTGCCACGGTGGCGACCATGGCGCTCGACCACATGCCGCTGACCTCGCTGGCGGTCACTTACTTCTCGGCGGTCGATAATTTCGCCTTCATGGCCATACCGCTGTTTCTGCTGGCCGGTAGCTTCATGGAGCATGGCGGCATCTCAAAGCGGTTGATTGATGTCTCCGACGTCCTGCTCGGCCGGCTGATCGGCGGCCTGTCGCTGGTCACGGTCGGCGCCAGCATGTTCTTCGGCGCCCTGACCGGTTCGGGCAATACGGCGACGGCTGCGGTCGGGTCGCTGATGATCCCGACCATGATCAAACGCGGTTATGCGCCTTCCTTCGCCGGCGCCGTCACCGCCGTCGGCGGCACCATGGGCATCCTCATCCCGCCCAGCATTTCGCTCATTGTCTACGGCATCATGGCCGACCTGTCGGTGGCGCGCCTGTTCCTGGCCGGCGTGGTGCCCGGCATCATTCTCGGCGCCGCGCTGATGATCACCGCCTTCATCATCAGCAAGAAGCGCGGCTACAAAGGCACGCAGACCAAATTCTCGACGCGCGGCCTGCGTCAAGCGATGTTCGAGGGCAAATGGGCGTTGCTGGCGCCGGTCGTCATCCTCGGCGGCATCTACGGCGGCTTTATCACCCCAACCGAATCGGCCGTGGTCGCCGTCATCTACGGCTTCATCGTCGGCGCCTTCCTGCATAAGGAACTCACCTTCGACAAGGTCATTCTGAGCATCAAGAGCACGATGGCGGTCACCGGGATTCTCGGCATTATCTGGGCGACCGCTCTCGGCTTCGGCGAACTGCTCACGCTCTACCAAGTGCCGCAACTCGTGAGCAAGGCGATCCTCGGGGTCACCAGCAGCGCCGCCATGGCGCTGGTGCTGATCAGCGTCTGGGAAACGTTCATCGGAATGTGGATGAACACCATGGCCCAGATCATCATCATGACGCCGATCTATCTGCAGATCATTAACACGCTCGGCATCGACCCGATCACCTTCGGCATCATCTTCACTCTCAACTGCGAGATCGGCTTCGTCACGCCGCCGCTCGGTACCAGCCTGTTCGTTGCCATGCCGATCGCCGATGTGAAGCTGGGCGAAATCTCGCTCGCAGCGATCCCGTTCATCATCGCGATGTTCGTCGTTATCGGTCTGATCATCGCGTTCCCGGAAATCCCGCTGTGGCTGCCCAACCTGATCATGGGTCGAGGAATTTGATCTGCGTCGCGCCGCCATAACACTGAAGAGAAACCGCACGCGCTCGGCGATTCACGAGCAAGCGGGCGCGAAGACCGTCCGCTCAAAAGGGAGGAAAAGAAATGAAGACACGGTTCTTGTTTGCTTCGTTGCTCATCGGCGCCGGAAGCCTATCGCCCACGCAAGGGGCCAGCGCCGCCGATTTCACCATCAAGTTTGCACACAATTCGCCACCGCGGATGGATGCTCAGTACCACCGCTACTTCGTGACGTTCGAGAAGCTGGCGACCAAGTACACTAACGGCAAAATCGCCTTTCAAGAGTTTCCGGCCAGTCAGATGGGCTCCGACCAGAGGGCCGCCAAGAAGCTGCAGCTCGGTCTGATTCAGATGATGGCCCTCGCCACCAACAACCTGGCGCAGCTCTACAGCGGCTTTGATCTTTTCACGCTGCCCTACCTGATCACGGATATGGGTTGCGGCATCCACCATGTGCTCAACGATTCTAAGTTGCTGCACGAAATCTCCGAGATTGCGCAGAAGAAGGCCAATATCCGCTTGCTCGCCCTCGAAGGGGATGGCCCGCGCAACATGATGAACAGCAAGCACCCGATCGTTACCCCGGCCGACCTCGACGGGTTGCGTATGCGGGTGGCGAAAAATCCTATCCAGCTCGATTTTTATAAGGCGCTCGGCGCCGATGTAGTCGGTATCGCTTCGGCCGAGACCTATGGCGCGTTGCAGACCGGCATCGTCGACGGAAACGACGGGGGGGTCGGTTGGATCTACGCGCAGAAGCTCTATGAGGTGCAGAAGTACTATTCGCTCACACGCCATCAAATGGTCGTCTCGGCAATCATCATTAACGATAGCTTTTTTAATGCGCTGCCGAAGGACGTGCAGGCTGGACTACAGAAAGCTGCATTACAGGCCGCCCAGGACAACACGCAATGGATGAAAGGCTACATCGATAACATCTATGCGAAATTCAAGAAGGCCGGCATCAAATTTAATTCTCCGGATCGCATGCCCTTCCGCGAGGTGGGCAAGAAAATCTGGAAAAAATACGCTCAGCGTGTCGGCGGCATGGACCGCATCGAATACGTCCAGGACCTGCAGAAGTCCTGCAAATAGTCACGACACGGCGAGCGGGCGTGGCCGTCCGACCGGACGGCCGCCGTTCTTCCGTTAGCGAGGTTTCGATGAAATACCGCGAAGTGACAGAGACCCGCGACGGTATGCACATCGATTGGGA
Organism: Pseudolabrys sp.; assembly: GCA_035765795.1. Lineage (GTDB taxonomy): Bacteria > Pseudomonadota > Alphaproteobacteria > Rhizobiales > Xanthobacteraceae > Pseudolabrys. Next base: position 16,038 of record DASTWX010000157.1, read on the forward strand.
TGTACCGATCGAGACGGATGACGGCCTCGTGCTGCGCGCCGACGTCTACCGGCCGATTGAGGTCGGCAAGTACCCGGTCATCATGAGTTACGGTCCTTACGGCAAGTGGCTGCGCTTTGCCGATCTCTATGTTGATCAATGGGAGCGCATGGTTGAATTGCATCCCGACGTGCCGGCGGGCTCGACCAACCACTACGCCAATTGGGAGGTGGTCGATCCGGAGAAATGGGTGCCGGACGGCTACGCCATTGTACGCGTTGATTCCCGCGGCGCCGGCCGCTCACCCGGCGTCATGGACATCTGGTCGCCCCGTGAAGCAAAGGATTTTTACGATTGCATTGAATGGGCGGCGGTGCAGCCGTGGTCGAGCGGCAAGATCGGCCTCAACGGCATTTCCTATTATGCGATGATCCAGTGGCAGACCGCGGCGTTACAGCCGCCGCATCTCGCGGCCATTTGCGTTTGGGAAGGCGCTGCGGACTATTATCGCGATCTCACGTTTCACGGCGGCATTTATTGCCCCTCGCGCGATCGTTGGTTCCCGTCGCAGGTATTACGCGTGCAGCACGGCCGTGGCAGCCGTGGCCTTCGCAGCAGCATCAACGGCGAATGGGTATCGGGCCCGGAGACGCTGACCGATGAGGAACTGGGCAGTCTGCGTCACGATTGGGTGGCGGAGGCATTCCCCAACAAGTTCGCCACTGACAAGTTCTGGGCGGACCGTATGCCCGACTGGTCGAAGGTGACTACGCCGCTGTTGTCCGCCGCGAACTGGGGCGGGCAGGGGCTGCACCCGCGCGGCAATTTCGAGGGCTTCGTACGTGCCGCCTCCAAGGAGAAATGGCTGGAGACTCACGGCTTCGAGCACTGGACCTCGTTCTACACAGACCACGGTGTCAAACTGCAGAAGCGTTTCTTCGGGCATTTCCTAAAAGGCGAGGACACCGGCTGGAACGATCAGCCCAAAGTGCTGCTTCAGGTGCGCCATCCTGGCGAGAATTTCGTCGCGCGCGGCGAGAGCGAATGGCCGCTTGCGCGCACGCAATGGACGAAGTTCTATCTCGATCCCGCGCATCACGTGCTGACGCGCGAGCCGCCGAACGACGCGGGCAGCGTCGCTTATGGCGGCTTTTCTGAGGGCGTGACGTTCTTGACCGAGCCGCTCGCCGCGGACACAGAGATCACCGGACCGATCGCCGCCAAGCTGTTCGTCTCGTCGACCACTGAGGACGCCGACCTGTTCCTGATCGTCCGCGTCTTCGCGCCGGACATGAAGGAGATCACCTTCATGGGCGCTCTCGATCCACACACGCCCATCGCGCAAGGCTGGCTACGCGCCTCGCACCGCAAGCTCGACAAGTCGCTGTCGAAACCCTATCGGCCCTATCACACACACGACGAGATTCAGAAGCTCAAGCCAGGCGAGGTCTATGAACTCGACGTCGAGGTATGGCCGACCTGCATCGCAGTGCCGAAAGGCCACCGCCTCGGTCTGACCGTGCGCGGGCGCGACTACGAATGGCCGGGCGGGCTGGTGAAGGGGCTGGGTACGCACATCGTCACCTTCGCCGGCGTCGGGCCGTTCGCGCACGCCGATCCGCGCGACCGGCCGGCCGCCGTATTTGGCGGCGAGGTCACGCTGCACATGACAAAAGATCGGCAGGCATATTTGCTGCTACCGGTCATCCCGCCGAAATAGAGGAAGGGTCGCGCCTTAGCTGCGAAGTTCGTCATCGGTCTGATCATCGCGTGCCGGAAGGTTCCGTTACGATTGGCAACTTGAAGGGTTATAAGGGAGGAAACGAAATGAAGACACAGCTCTTGTTAAGTTCGTTGCTCATCGGTGCCGCAAGCCTATGGTTCGGGCACGCCGCCAGCGCGGCCGACTTCACCATCAAGTTTGCGCACAATTCGCCGCCGCGGATGGACGCGGCCCGTCACCGCTATTTCGTGACTTTCGAAGACTTAGCCAAGAAATACACCAACGGCAAAGTCGCCTTTCAGGAATTTCCAGCCAGCCAGATGGGCTCCGACCAGAAGGCGGCGAAAAAGCTGCAGCTCGGCCTGATCCAGATGATGGACGTCGCGACCAATAACCTGGCGCAACTCTATAGCGGTTTCGACCTTTTCACGCTGCCATACCTGATCACGGATATGGGTTGCGGCATACATCACGTGCTTAATGATCCCAAACTGCTGGCCGAGATCTCCCAGGGCGCGCAGAAGAAGGCGAACATTCGTTTGCTTGCTTTGGAGGAGGACGGCCCGCGCAACATGATGAGCAGCAAACATCCGATCGTGGCTCCGGCGGACCTAGATGGATTGCGCATGCGGGTGGCGAAGAACCCGATCCAGCTCGACTTTTACAAAGCTCTCGGCGCCGATGTGATCGGGATCGCTTCGGCCGAGACCTATGGCGCGCTGCAGACCGGCATCGTCGACGGCAATGACGGCGGTGTCGGCTGGGCTTACGCGCAGAAGCTCTACGAGGTGCAGAAGTATTATTCGATGACCGGCCATCAAATGGTGGTTGAAGCAGCCATCGTCAACAACGACTTCTTTAATGCGTTGCCGAAGGACGTGCAGGCCGGGTTGAAGAAAGCCGCCTTGGAAGCCGCCCAGAAAAACACGGAATGGATGGAGGGCTACATCAACAATATCTATGCGAAATTCAAGAAGGCCGGCCTCAAATTTAACTATCCGGATAAGGCCCCCTTCCGCGAGGTGGGCAAGAAAATCTGGAAAAAATACGCTCAGCGCGTCGGCGGCATAGATCGCGTCAACTACGTCCAGGACCTGCAGAAGGACTGCAAGTAATACCAGCCTTTTGACTCATTGACCGATAGTGATCCGGTCGCGGGCGCGATGGATGTGATGCGGCCGGCCTCTGCGACGAGTTTTGCGCCAAGCGTCCTCACAGGCGTTGAGGATGGCGACGCAGCTGTCGAATACACGGTTGGAGAGATAGGTCTGGCGTAGATATTGCCAGATATTTTCGGCTGCATTGAGCTCCGGACAAGCCGACGGCAGCGACACGGGGGTGAGGTTCTCCGGCGGCCTGAGCTTGCGCGTGGTATGCCAGCCGGCCCTATCGAGAATGATCAAGGCGTGTGCGCCGGGCGCCACGGCGCGGCCGATCTCCTCGATATGGTTTGCATGGCTTCGGTGTCGGCATTCGGCATGATGACAGCGGCACCGGTATCGCGGCTCGGACAGACCGCACCAAATGGATAGGCATCACACGGACGCCACCGATGATAGTCTCACGATGGCTAGAGGTCCGCTAACCCCAGTTCTCCCCTGTCACCGCGGTGCTGCTATCCTGACCGGTCGGCCGGATCTCATCAACATGCACGCGGATATCGCAAAGTTCTGCCGCGGGGAAGATCAATCCCAATCATTTCACCTGAAGGGCATCGAGCGAAGGCCAGATTCGCCGATAAAGCCGAGTCAGAATATCACCGCATATGCTCGGTTCTTCCCGTGAGACTGTCGTGTGGAATACCGGCTCAATCTTATCGCCCTTGTGTATCAGGATTGGCTCGATCAGTGCGTCGTATCGAGGATTCAGGAAGAATGGAATCGAATAGCGCTCCTTGCCGTACCGATTGATCACCCGGTGTGGCGTCGCCAAAAATAACCCGTTAGTCCAGACCTTCATCATTTCCCCGAGGTTGACCACATAACTGTTCCTGACTGGTGGCGCGGACATCCAGGCACCGTCGGCGCCAAGAATTTCCAAGCCGCCAGTATCGTCTTGGGCCAGGAGCGTGAAGACGCCATTGTCGGTATGCGGGCGCACGCCATAGCGGCCATCCATATCAGACGCATCCTGGGGCGGATAATGGATGAAGCGCAGCAACGAAATCGGTGTGTCGAAGAACTTGAGGAATGTATCCTCCGGCAGGTCGATACCGAGTGCAACAACTTTCAGCATGTTGCGGGCCAACTCTGTCACCTCACCCACATAGGTAAGGACCTCCTGCCGTAATTCCGGCATTTGCGAGGGCCACTGGTTGCGGTCATGCAGCGGCTTGCCGGCGAGCACATCGGGATCGTCGGGCTCGTGCTCCTGCCAGACATGAAAGCTCTCGTGTACATTGCCCTTGAACTCCGGATCGTTTCCCAGGGTTTTCATCGGCAGGTACCCGCGGTAATTGCGCGTTTTCGCCATCGCGATTAGCATCTTGTCCTCGAACGGCAGCGAGAAGAATTCCTCGCTAAGCGCGAACATGCGGTTCATCCGTTGCTCGCTAATGCCGTGGTTGACAATGTAGAAAAAGCCGACCCTCATTGCTCTCTCCCATGATTTGGTCGGTGGGGAAATCCGACGCGTGGCTAGCGTTTAGAACGCCAGCTCATAGTGTGCGGCCGGGCCGCCGCCGGCACATTGCTGTCGACATTCGTCTGCAAATTTCACTTAATATGAAGTTTGCCCGAAGTACGCGATTGCAAAAGCTGGCGAGACTCAGCATAAATTCGAAACAATGTGATACGGCGAGAGAGGGATCAATGTCTGATAAACCCAGTGATGTTCATCCACTCACCACCAAGTTCCTCGGGAAGGAGATGTATTTGGTTATCACCAGACCGGTGCGTTCGCCTGAAATAGAAAAGCGATTGGCCGATCATTTGGCGCATCAAGTCGATCTCGAGAAGCGTGGCATCATGTTTGCCGCAGGACCGCTCTACCCTCGCGGATCTGACCGTCCCGAGGCCGGAATGTTTGTACTACGCGCGAACTCCTTCGAAGAAGCAGAGGCTATCGCAAACGAAGACCCATTGCACAAAGCGGGGCTGCGTAGTTTCACTTTACAAAAATGGAGACTAAATGAGGGAACCATAACTATAACTATCAACTACTCTGATTCGACCATGAAGATCGAATGACGATTGCACAATCGACATCGTCGATGGTGCAAATAGACGCCCG
>DASTWX010000158.1:0-4161 GCA_035765795.1 Pseudolabrys sp.
CTCGGCGAAATGCCTGAGGAACATGTTCTCTCCCAGAAGCGTGTGGAATATGGACTTGCGGTAGCTGAGGACGAGCAGGGTCAGCAGACCGCCGACCATCGACGCATAAACCAGGTATTCCACCAATGGCACGCCGAGCCCCATCCAGACGGCGGTAGCGGCAAGCAGCTTGGCGTCGCCGCCGCCCATGCCGCCGATCGCGAAGAGGAAGAACGTGACGGCAAGCACGGCGGCTCCCGCTGCCAGATGAAGGCCGTATGCGCTCCAGTCCATGGCCGTCAGCGGCGCGACGATCGCGAATGTCGCGACCAGGACGATGGAAACGCGGTTGGCGATGGTCATCGACAGCATGTCGGAGACCGCGGCAAACGCCATACAGAACGGGAAAACCACATATATCGCCGCTTGCAGCATGATCTGACCTTCCGTCGAGATGTGCCCCGAGCCTAGGATAGGATTTTTAAGCCGTAGTGAATCCGCGCGGCAAAATTGCCGGCAGCGGCCTCGGCCGCGCCGCGGGCAAAAAGGAAGGCCGCCCGGATCGTCCGATCCGGGCGGCCTTGGGCAAACTTCAACCGTGCGCTTAGTTGGTGTTCGAGAGCACGGACGAGATGTGCGTGAACTTCTTGTTCAGCGCGTTGCCGAGGGCGCCGGCGCCGACGATGATCGCCAGGGCGATGAGGGCCGCGATCAGACCGTACTCGATGGCGGTCGCGCCGGATTCATCCTTGGCGAAGCGTGCAAGAATCTTGGACATGCGAGAGCTCCTTACTCCACTTGTTTACAGCACTTCCGTCAACGATTCTTCTCGGTGTTGATCGGATGGCCGGCAATCTACTTTTGAGCTCTTGCAAACGGCTTAACAAACAGCCTTACCGAAATCTTTCCGTTCCGCGCCTCGTCATTTGGTTAATCGACCGCTAAGCGCATTGTGCCAATTTGCTTTGCTTTTTCCGCAAACAACTCGCGAAAGCGCGGCCTATATAAAAGAAGAGTGGCGGAGCGGCGCTTAACCGATGGTTCACCAATATCGTTCATTTTCGCCGGAGATTTGCAAACTGCGGGAGACGGGCATGGCGCCGACCAAGAGGCAATCGATCGTCACAGTCGCCGGCGCGATGAAGGCGGGTCTGGGCGCTGCGATGGGCGCGGCGCTCCTGTCGACGGCAGCGTTCGCGGATACCGGCATCGGCGTCACCATGAACGAAGCGAAGGTCGTCAAGCTCGCCCGGCCGGCCGACACGATCATCATCGGCAATCCGGCGATCGCCGATGCCTCGGTGCAGGATTCCAAGACGATCGTGCTCACCGGCAAGGGCTTCGGCACGACGAACCTCGTGGTCCTCGATACGAGCGGCAGCCCGATCATCGACGAACAGGTCACCGTATCGCGCCACGACGCCTATTCGGTCCGCATCTACCGGCGCGCCGAGGTGCAGACGCTCTCCTGCACGCCCTATTGCGAGAGCGCCTACAAGAACGACGCCGAGAAGGCGTCCGAGCAGGAAATGAACGCGTCGCAATAGTCGCGGCGCGAATGGCGGCCGCAAACGAGGTTATCCGGCGGTAAACGGCCGGCTTTCAATCTTATCCAGCTTCAAAACGGGAACTCAATCGGTTGCGGCTATCCTGCGCCCGCTTTCTCGCAGGCAGGCGACAGGAAAAGCGATGATGAGCTCGAGGAACGACAGCCGTCCGCATGGTCCGGAGACGAAGCCTTCGCGGCCTTCGCTGCTGGCGCGTTTCGTGGGAAACCGCAAGGGAACCACGGTGATCGAGTTCGCGATGCTGGCCATTCCTTTCGCGCTGCTGGTGTTTGCGATCCTGGAAAGCTGCATTTCCTTCGCCGCGCAGCAATTGCTGGTGAACGCGACCGACGAGATCGCACGGCAAGTGCGCACGGGTCAGCTCAAGGCCGCCGATCTCGACGAGACGAAACTCCGCGACCTGATCTGCGCAAAGCTTTCCATCATGGTGGGCGACAATTGCCAGAGCGCGGACTACCTCGTCTTCGATCTGGAGAACTACAGCACGTTCGCCGCTGCGGCGCAGGTGCAGACCAAGAGGACCGCGAACGGAGACATCGACGCGACCGGATTCGCGGTCAACCCGGGCGGCCCGCTGACGAAGAACATGCTGCGCGTCTTCTACAAATGGCCGGTGATGACCGACTTCATGGCCAAGAGCATGTCGAATCTGCCGGGCGGCAAGAAGCTGCTCTTCGCAACCACCACCTGGCAGAACGAGCCATTCTAACCGGGATTCTGGCGGCAGGGTTTGGGACTTTGGGGGCGGGAATGTCGAGCACGACCGGGATCAGCGCATTGGCCAGATCATTCGGGGCAACCGTCAGTAGCCTTCTGAAGAGCCGCCGCGGCGTCGCCGCGATCGAGTTCGCGTTCATCGCGCCGGTGCTGCTCGTCCTCTATTTCATGACGATGGAAGTGTCGCAGGCCATCGAGACGAACAAGAAGGTGGGACGGGCCGCGAGCATGATCGCCGATCTGATCACGCAGCAGCCGAGCATTTCCAAGTCCGAAATCGACGCCATCATGCAGATCGGCAAGGCGACGATACAGCCGTACAATCGCTCCCAGCTTTCAGTCTATGCGACAGGCGTGACGATCTCGAACGACGCTTCGGCAAACGCCACCGTGGCGTGGTCGCGCAGGATGGTGAGCGGAGGCACGCCCGAGCCGGACTCCGACCTCACGCCCGGAAAAGCCATCGCCGTCCCGACAGAGCTGAGGATTCCGGGAACGTTCCTGGTGCGCGTGCAGACAAGGCTTGACTACCGGCCGCTCATCACCTGGACGGCGGATGCCAAGCAGACGCTCGGCCTGCTCTCCGCCTTCGACAACATCAACATGTCGGAACAATACTATCTTCGGCCCCGCATGAGCGACACCGTCAGCTGCGGCGACTGCTGAGGCGTCGCGCGCCGCCGGACGGATTGCCAATCCGCACCCGCAGTCATATCTCTGCAATCTGATCGAGCCGCAGCTTGCCGGGAGACAGATGGCGCGCGCATTTCTCTTCGTTCTGGATTCCTTCGGCATCGGCGGCGCGCCCGACGCCGGTCTCTTCGGCGACGCGGGGTCCGATACGTTCGGACATATCGCTTCCGCCTGCGCCAGAGGTGCGGGCAACCGCGACGGCTTGCGCCATGGACCTCTCGATCTGCCCAACATGCAGGCGCTTGGCCTCGGCCACGCCGCCGCCATCGCCGCCGGTGGCAAGCCCGCCAACGGCAATTCGCCGCGCGGATTCTACGGCTCGGCAAGAGAGGTCTCGAAGGGCAAGGACACGCCTTCGGGCCATTGGGAGATCGCGGGCGTCCCGGTCCCCTTCGAGTGGAGCTACTTCCCGGACAAGGTTCCGACCTTTCCCGAAGAACTGACCGACGCCATCATGCGCGAGGCCGGCCTTCCCGGCATCCTCGGCAACTGCCATGCCTCGGGCACCGAAATCATCGCTCAGTTGGGCGAAGAGCATATCCGTACGGGAAAGCCGATCTGCTACACCTCGGCCGATTCCGTGTTCCAGATCGCGGCGCACGAGACGCATTTCGGCCTGGAGCGGCTCTATGAGCTGTGCGCCATCGTGCGCCGGCTGGTCGATCCGCTGAACATCTGCCGGGTCATCGCGCGACCTTTCGTCGGCGAGACGAGCGCGACGTTCGAGCGCACCGCCAACCGGCGCGACTACGCCGTGCCGCCGCCGGAGCCGACGCTGCTCGACCGCCTGACCGATGCCGGCAGGCAGGTGATCGGCATCGGCAAGATCGGCGATATCTTCGCGCATCGGGGAGTAAGCGAGGTGCGCAAGGGCGCCGGCAACATGGCGCTCTTCGATGCCGCGCTCGGCGCGATGGACGACGCGAAGCCGGGCGACCTCGTCTTTGCGAACTTCGTCGACTTCGACATGCTCTATGGCCATCGCAGGGACATTCCCGGTTACGCCGCGGCGCTGGAAGCCTTCGATCGCCGGCTGCCGGAGGCGCTGGCTCGGCTGAAGGAGAGTGACCTGCTGATCCTCACCGCCGACCACGGCTGCGACCCCTCCTGGAAAGGCACGGACCATACGCGCGAACAGGTGCCCGTCATCGGCACCGGACCGGGGCTGGCAAACACCTCCATTGGCGTCCGCGCGAGTTATGCC
>DASTWX010000159.1:0-4803 GCA_035765795.1 Pseudolabrys sp.
GTCGGTTCGATGCAGCGCTTCGGCGTGCCGATGGGCTACGGCGGGCCGCACGCCGCCTACATCGCGACCAAGGATGCGCACAAGCGCGCGTTGCCCGGGCGCATCGTCGGCGTGTCGGTCGATGGCCGCGGTAATCCTGCCTATCGCCTGGCGCTACAGACGCGCGAGCAGCATATCCGCCGCGAAAAGGCGACCTCCAATATCTGCACAGCGCAGGTTCTGCTGGCGGTGGTCGCGTCGATGTATGCTGTCTATCATGGGCCCGAAGGCCTTATTGCTATCGCCCGGCGCGTTCATGATATTTCGGCCGTCCTACGGGCAGGTCTCGTAAAGCTGGGCTTTGCTGTACGGCCTGGGATGGCGTTCGATACGTTGACCATCGAGACCGGCGAGCGCAGCGCCGAGATTCTGGCACGTGCGCGCGAACTCGGAATGCACCTGCGCCACGTGCGATCGGCGCAAGTCGATTGCATCGGGATCAGTTGCGACGAGACGACGACACTCGATACAGTCGAGCGAGTATGGCGCGCGTTCGGCGATTTGCCGGAGGCTGCCGCGCAGCGCCGCGTTGCGCTCGCAAACGTCAAGGGCGAGCTGCCGAAAGAATTGCGGCGAACGAGCTCTTTCCTGCAGCATCCCGTCTTTCACAACTATCGTTCGGAAACCGAACTGCTGCGCTACATGCGGCGCTTGGCCGACCGCGACCTTGCGCTCGATCGAACGATGATCCCGCTCGGCTCGTGTACGATGAAGCTTAATGCCACCGCCGAAATGATGCCGTTGACTTGGCCCGAGTTCGCCGATTTGCATCCCTTCGTGCCGGCCGAATACGCGAAAGGTTATGCGAGGCTGACCGACGAGCTTTCTGCTACGCTCTGCAAAATCACCGGATATGACGCGATCTCGTTCCAGCCCAACTCCGGCGCGCAGGGTGAATACGCCGGTCTGCTCGCGATCCGCGCCTATCACCGCGCGCGCGGAGAACACCAGCGCACGGTTTGTCTTATTCCCGCTTCCGCGCATGGCACCAACCCGGCTTCGGCGCATATGGCCGGCATGGACGTAGTGGTGGTCCGCTGCGATGATCGCGGGAATATTGATCTCGATGACTTGCGCGCCCAGGCGAAACTCCACGCCGGCCGGCTTGCAGCGATCATGATCACCTACCCATCGACCCACGGTGTGTTCGAGGAGGAAATCCGCGCTATCTGTGCCGTCGTTCATCAACACGGTGGCCAGGTCTATCTCGATGGCGCCAATCTCAACGCGCAGGTCGGTCTGGCGCGGCCGGCGGACTATGGCGCCGATGTCGGCCACCTTAATCTGCACAAGACGTTCTGCATTCCGCATGGCGGCGGCGGCCCCGGCATGGGGCCGATCGGCGTCAAGGCGCATCTCATTCCCTTCCTGCCCGGCCACCCTGAAACGGCAGATGGTCAAAGTGCTGTCGGGCCGGTGTCGGCCGCCCCCTATGGCTCCGCCTCAATTCTGGTCATCCCTTGGCTTTATTGCCTGATGATGGGCGGCGCGGGGCTGACCGCCGCGAGCGAGGTTGCCATCCTCAACGCCAATTACGTCGCCAAGCGGCTCGAATCTCATTATCCGCTGCTCTACAAGGGACGTTACGGGCGGGTAGCGCATGAATGCATTATCGACCTGCGCCAATTCAAGAATTCCGCCGGCGTAAGCGTCGAAGACGTGGCCAAGCGGCTCATCGATTACGGCTTCCATGCGCCGACAATGAGCTTCCCGGTAGCGGGCACTCTGATGATCGAGCCGACCGAATCGGAATCGCTTGCCGAGCTCGATCGCTTCTGCGACGCGATGATCGCCATCCGCGCGGAAATCCGCACGGTCGAAGAAGGGCGTGCATCGCGTGAGGATAATCTGCTCAAGAATGCGCCGCATACAGCGCTCGACCTGGCTGATGAGCACTGGCAGCACTCCTACGCGCGGGCGCAGGCCTGTTTTCCGCAAGGCGTGCCGCCGGCGGAGAAATACTGGTCGCCGGTCAATCGGGTCGACAACGCTTACGGCGACCGCAACCTCATCTGCTCGTGTCTGCCAACGGAGATGTATCGGCCTGCCGCCGAATAACCGTTGCGGACAGACTTCTGTGGTTCGCGCGCCTTCACCAATTGAACATCGATAACAGAACTATTCAGCATCCGGCCGTGGCTAAGCCGAGGCGTGCTTGAGCGAGTGCTTGCCGCCAACCAGCGCAGGCGGGGGTGCGCCGAAAGGCGGCTGATCGGCCTCAACCGGAGGCCCAAAAATGCCTGTTGCGCTCAAGGCCTGCGTTTCGCTGATGATTACGTCCCAGATCTTCTGTCCAGCCGGTGAGGGAGACCAATCGGCGCGTCGGATCAGCGTGCGCCACGAAAAGAAGCCGCGGATTTCAGACGTCGAAACCGCGTGGCCATGAGCCGCCATCGTCGCTGCGCTGAAGGGTAGCACGCCCAGGCCGAGACCGCGATCGATCAGGGCCATCAATCCGGTCATCGATTCGGCTTCCGCCATGATATTCAGCTTACGGCCGTATTGCCGCGCAACATCGAATAGATATTGATGCTGCGCGTTCGGCAATGGGGTCAGGATCAATGGCTTCGTGATGACGCTCTCAATATCCAGGCTCGGCACCCCACGGAGCGCGTCGGCCTTACCGATCAGGTAAACCCGCTCACCGACCAATTTTCGGCAGACCCAGTCCGCCTTGTTCAGCTCGTGCGTGCACGACTGTACGGCAAGGTCGATGTGGCCGGTCTCCAGCAGCCCCAGCAGGCGGCAGGAGCTTTCGGTGAAGGTAAGACGAATATCGGGCGCAAGCTGACGTACACGATGAGCCAACGGGGCGAATAGAATATCGCCGATTGAGGAGGGGGCGCCGACACGCACCGTCCCAATTACCCGCTGGGACATTTCGGATAATTCATTCCGAATCTGTGTGAGTTGTTCGAAAACCCCTTCGGCATGGCGCAGCAGTACGGCTCCAGCTTCGGTCAATTTGGCGCCGCCGCTGGTGCGATGGAACAACTCGACTTTAAGCGAGGCCTCCAGCTGTTTGATATGCCGGCTTACGGCCGGCTGAGCGATATTGAGCGACGATGCTCCGCGGCGGAAGCCGTTCTGCTGGGCCACCGAGATGAAGCTGCGGAGTTGACGCAAATCCATGGCGGCGCTCCTTGCGTCGCAGGCCGACCCACCCAGGCCATTTTGGCGAAGGTGCCGCCCGATAGCAATCCGTTATCAGGGCGAGGCTGCAACGGTATTTGACCGCCTGAGTCAGGACTCCCTATCATTCTTGCCACTAAATCGCCCGTTGAGAGGCGCCCGGCACTGCAACCGTCAGGGAGGAAGCGATCATGGAAGCTAAAAAGTCGTTGCGCAGTTATCTTGCCCAAGCCGCAATTGCTGCCGCATTGGCAGTTGCGACGAATGTGAGTGCCTTAGGGGCAGACCAGGCGACGATCGATGCCGCCAAAAAAGAGGGCGCACTGGTCTATTCCACCAACCTGTTCGCTCCCACGACACAGAAGGCGCTCCAGAAGGCATTCCGGGAATATTACAAGCTGCCGGATTCTTTCAACATTCAGGGCTATATCGGCAGCTCATCGAGCGTGGTCTCGCGCGCAACCCAGGAATTACAAGCAAACAAAGTAACGGTCGATTGGCTCGCCGTGAATTTCGCTACCTTTTGGAAGGATTTGCAAAAGCGCGGCGAACTCATGAAATACTGCTCGGACGAATACAAGCACCTGGACTATGTCAAGAAGGCGGGCGTCATTGACGGAGGCTGCGAGTTTCAATCGGTCGCTGCCATCGTCTTCGGCTTGATGTGGAATCCGCAATACGTCAAGGAAGACTTGCAATCCTGGGCACAACTCACCAGCCCAAAATACAAGGGCCTTTTGATCTTCGGCGACGTGCGGAAATCGGCGGCCTATCTCGATGCTTATTACGGGTTGCGCAAGAACAACGTCTGGACGGACGAGTGGCTGCAAAAGATCAAAGCGCAAAAGCCGTTCTTCTTGCTGCGCTCGACTGATATCCGCGATCGCGTGATGTCGGGTGAGTTCCCGATCGCCATCCTGGGTTATGGTCCGCGCGCTTACCAGGTTCGCGATCAGGTGAAGTTGAAAGTGTCCTGGCCCAAGGAGGGCGTCGTGGTCGACGGCAATTACGGCGGTATTCTCGCCAAAGCGCCTCACCCCAATGCCGCCAAGCTTTGGAACGATTTCATCTTCAGCGCGAAGGGCCAGGAAATCTTGGTCAAGCTGGAAGCAATCTCTACGATGAGGTCGGACGTGGCGATCCCCGCGGATGTCCGGCCCTATGTGGCGGATCTTGGCAAGGTCCACGCCGTACCGGTCGATTGGGCCGACCTGACCAAGGCCAAGCTCGACAAAATGCGGGAGGACTTCCGCAGCATTTTCGGCCAGTAAGACAGAAGTCACACAGAAATCGGCTCGCCGACCCGATGCTTTCGCTCGTGAAGGTTCGCACTGATTCCCTTGTGCAGGGCATCACGAGTTGGATCGTCGTCCTGATGATCCTGGCCCCGATCGGCATGCTGCTTAGCCGCAGCCTCTACGTCGAGCAGTTCGGTGAGCCGATCGTCTTCACGCTACGCAATTTCAAGACCGTTTTCACCGACGAGGTCATCCTCTACGCCATCGGCAATACCGTTATCGTGAGCCTCGGCAGCACCGCTTTCGCGACGATTATCGGCGTCGCGCTGGCGTGGCTCAGCACCCGCACTAACGTTCCGGGTCGCTCGTTCCTGAACGTATGCAACACCATACC
>DASTWX010000160.1:0-3788 GCA_035765795.1 Pseudolabrys sp.
GCAGTCTTCGAACCGAAGCCGCGCCAGCGGATGCGGGGCAATGACGTGCAGACGTTCGGCAATGCGAAGACCCGCCACATCGCTCCGCACGATAAAGGCGGAGAGCCCCCGCGCGCCGGGCGCTTCCCCGGTGCGAGCGAAGACCACGTAGAGATCGGCAATGCCACCATTCGATATCCAGGTCTTCTCCCCATCAAGCACATAACCATCGCCGTCGCGGCGCGCCGTTGTCGTGATGTTGGCCACGTCCGAGCCGGATGCCGGCTCCGACAGAGCAAACGCGGCAATCGCCTTGCCGGCGCGCGTCTTCGGCAGCCAAGCGGCGCGCTGCGCATCGTTGCCGAAGAGCGAAATAGGCCCCGCTCCCAATCCCTGCATGGCGAAGGCGAAATCGGCGAGCCCCGAATGCCGCGCCAGCGTCTCGCGCACGAGCGCCAAAGAGCGAACGTCGAGCCGCGGGTTGTCGTCACCTGGCGCGGTCAGTTCGAGCCAACCGTCTGCGCCCAATTGTCCGACCAGCTTACGGCAGGCGGAATCGACGTCGTGATGATCGACTTCGGCCAGATTTGCGGCGGCCCACGTGTCGAGCTTCTCGGCCAGCGCGCGATGCCGCGCATCGAAGAACGGCCAGTCGAGGAAGCTGCGGTCGAGCATCGTCAGTCTTGATCCCTTGTCCGTTCATTCGCGCGCCGGAAAGGCGTGCTGCCCTTCCCAGTTCCGTCATTGCGAGGAGCGGTAGCGACGAAGCAATCCAGATTTGTTTTCGAGGCTGGATTGCTTCGCTTACGCTCGCAATGACGGGAATACGGGCCCTCGCGCATACGCTCTAATCCCCCGAGAACTTCGGCGTCTGCTTGGCGACGAAAGCCTCGTAGGCGCGGTGGAAGTCTTGCGTCTGCATACAGATCGCCTGCGCCTGCGCTTCCGCCTCGACCGCCTGCTCGATCGACATCGACCATTCCTGTCCGAGCATTGTCTTGGTCATCATGTGCGCGAAGGTCGGTCCTTCGGCGAGCTGCTTGGCAAGCATCACCGCCTCGGGTTCCAGCTTCTCCGGCGCGACCAGGCGGTTAAAGAATCCCCAACGCTCCCCCTCCTCCGCGCTCATGGCGCGTCCGGTGAACAGAAGCTCGGCCGCCCGGCCCTGGCCGACAACGCGCGGCAGCATAGCGCATGCGCCCATGTCGCAGCCGGCAAGACCGACACGGGTGAAAAGAAACGCCGTCTTCGTTTGCGGTGTGCCGATACGCAGATCGGAAAACAGAGCGATCATCGCGCCGGCGCCCGCACAAATGCCATCGACCGCGGCAATGATCGGCTGCGGACAGGCGCGCATCGCCTTGATCAGATCGCCCGTCATGCGGGTGAACGCGAGCAGACCCTTCATGTCGCGCTGCAAGAGCGGACCGATAATGTCATGTACGTCGCCGCCGGAGCAGAAGTTTCCTTCGTTCGAGCCGAACACGACAGCCTTGATATCTTCCGCATAGACCAGACTGCGGAACATGTCGCGCAACTCGGCATAGGAATCGAAGGTGATCGGATTCTTGCGCTCCGGGCGCGGCAAGCTGATGATGCCGATATTGCCGTCGACGCGCCAATTGAAATGGCTTGGCTTCAAATCCTTCATCGCTCCCTCAAACTTTGCCCGTCATCGTCTCGCCGCGCGCTTTCAGCCGGTTGAGCTGGTCGCGGCCGCGCCAATAAGGCTTTGGCCAGGTCACGCCTTCATAACGGAGAGCGGCGGCTGCATGCAGCGTCCAGTAAGGATCGGCAAGATGCGGACGGCCGAGACAGACGAGATCGGCACGGCCGGCCATTAGGATAGAGTTGACGTGATCGGGCTCGTAAATGTTGCCGACGGCAAGCGTGCCGACGCCGATCTCGTTACGAATGCGATCGGAGAACGGCGTCTGGAACATGCGGCCATAAACCGGCTTGGCCTCGACCGTGGTTTGCCCGGCGGAAACGTTGATCAGGTCGACGCCATGCTCGGCCAGCATCCGCGAGATGGCGACCGCGTCCTGCGGCTGAATGCCTTGCGGCCCGACCCAATCATGCGCCGAGATGCGCACTGAGATCGGCTTCTCATCCGGCCACACCTTGCGAACCGCGTGAAACACCTCGAGCGGAAAGCGCATGCGGTTCTCAAGGCTGCCGCCGTATTTATCAGTGCGCCGATTGGTCAGCGGCGTAATGAAAGCGGACATCAGATAGCCGTGAGCATAATGCAATTCGAGCCAATCGAAGCCGGCGCGCTCCGCCATTTCGGCCGCGCGCACGAAATCGTCGCGCACTTTGTCCATGCCGGCACGGGTGATCTCCCGCGGCGCCGGATTTCCGCTATCCCAGGGCACGCAAGACGGGCCGACCGTCTCCCAGTTGCCTTGCAAAAGCGGAGCATCAGGCGTTTCCCAACCGAGCTGGGTCGAACCCTTAGGGCCAGAATGGCCGAGTTGAATGGCGACCTTCGCCTCGGTCTCGGCGTGAACAAAATCGACCAGCCCTTTCCAGGCCTGCTCGTGCTGCGGATCGTAAAGGCCCGTGCAGCCCGGTGAGATGCGCCCTTCCGGCGAGACGCAGGTCATTTCGGTAAACACGAGACCCGCGCCGCCTTTGGCACGCTCGGCATAATGCACGAAGTGCCACTCGTTCGGCGTGCCGTCCACCGCACGATATTGCGCCATCGGCGACACGCAAACGCGATTTGCGAGATCGAGGCCGCGCACGCGCAGCGGTACGAACATCGGCGGGCGGGCCCGATTGGGCCGATTACCAGTTGCTTTCTCCTCGAACCATTTCTCCGCGCCAGCGAGCCATTCAGGGTCACGCGCGCGCAAATTCTCATGGCTGATGCGCTGGGAGCGGGTCAGCAGCGAATAGTTGAATTGCACCGGATCGAGATCGAAATAGCGCTCGACATCCTCAAACCATTCGGTCGAGTTGCGCGCGGCGTTCTGCAAGCGCAGAACCTCGAGGCGGCGCTCGTCCTCATAGCGATGAAAGGCCGAGGGCAGATTGGGCTCGCTCTCGATATAAGTGGCGAGCGCAATGGCGCTTTCCATGGCGAGCTTGCTACCCGAGCCGACAGAGAAATGCGCGGTGGCTGCAGCATCGCCAAGCAGCACCACGTTCTCATAGCTCCATCGCTCGCAAAGCACGCGGTTGAAATTGAGCCAGGCGGAGCCGCGGAGATGCTTGGCGTTGGACATTAGCGCGTTGCCGCCGAGATAGCGGGCGAACGCCTTCTCCAGGGCCGCGATCGCCTGATCGGTGCTCATCTTATCGAAGCCGGACTTCCTCCAGGTCTCTTCGGAGCACTCGACGATGAAGGTCGCCGTGTCGGCATCGAATTGATAAGCGTGCGCCCAAATCCAGCCGTGCGGCGTTTGCTCGAAAATAAAGGTGAAGGCGTCGTCGAATTTCTGATGCGTGCCGAGCCAGATGTATTTGCAGGCGCGCACATCGATATCCGGCTTGAAATGATCCGCGTAAGCCGCGCGCACGCGCGAATTGACTCCGTCCGCGCCGACCACCAGGTCGTAATCGCGGTACTCCTCGGGATTCTGCATCTCGGTTTCGAAACGAAGCTCGACGCCGACCTCGCGGGCACGTTCCTGCAAAATGTTAAGCAGCCGTTTGCGCGCGATTCCGCAAAAGCCGTGGCCACCGGACCGCTCAACGACGCCGCGATAATGCACGGCGATATCATCCCAATAGGCAAAAGATTGCCGTATCCGCTCCGCACTCACCGGATCGTTGGCGGCGAGATTGCCCAAGGTCTCGTC
>DASTWX010000161.1:0-30498 GCA_035765795.1 Pseudolabrys sp.
CAAGGGCGCGCTGATCGAGCAATACGACCTATCGAAATTCCGCACGCTGTTTCTCGCCGGTGAGCGCGCGGACCCGCCGACCATCCAATGGGCGGAAGAAGTGCTGAACGTGCCGGTGCTCGATCACTGGTGGCAGACCGAGACCGCCTGGGGCATCGCCGGCAATCCGGTGGGGCTCGGCACGCTGCCGGTGAAATACGGCTCCACCTGCGTGCCGATGCCCGGCTACACCGTCGATGTCGTGGACGAGTCCGCCAAGCCGGTCGCCAACGACACCATCGGCTCGATCGTCATCAAGCTGCCGTTGCCGCCGGGCTCATTCCCGACGCTGTGGCAGGACGACAAGCGGTTCAAGGAAGCCTACCTCAGCGAATTCCCCGGCTACTACAAAACCGCCGACGCCGGCTACAAAGACGCGGACGGCTACGTCTTCGTGATGAGCCGCACCGACGACATCATCAACGTCGCGGGGCATAGGCTTTCGACCGGCGGCATGGAGGAAGTGCTCGCCGCACATGCCGATGTCGCTGAATGCGCGGTGCTCGGCATCAAGGACGATCTTAAAGGCGAAGTGCCTTGCGGCTTCATTGTGCTCAAGGCCGGCGTCAACCGTCCGCCAAGCGAGATCGAAAAGGAGATCGTCGCGCTGGTGCGCGAGAAGATCGGGCCGGTGGCTTCTTTCCGCCTGGCGATCACGGTGGCCCGTCTGCCCAAGACTCGCTCAGGCAAAATTCTCCGCGGCACCATCAAGAAGATGGCCGATGGCGAGCCGTGGACCATGCCGGCGACCATCGACGACCCGGTGATTTTGGATGAGATCGGGGAGGCGTTGAGGGGGCACGGGGTTGGCCTCTAGTCCGTGCGGCGTGACGTGCACTTTCCGCTCCGCGGCCGGTCAGCCCGGCAATGCACGTGGCACGTAGGGCGGATTAGCGAAGCGCAATCCGGCGTTTACGCCGCCCCTTCCACCACGCGCATGTCGCGCTCTACGTTGCCCGTGCCGAGCGCCTCGAGCGCCTGCTTGTAGCCGGACGTTGCGTGGCAGGCGATGGCCGCCTCGAGGCTGTCGAATTCGACCAGCACCACGCGCTGCTCCATGCCCGCTTCCCAGATTTTCTTCGGCATCCCGAGCGCAAGGAAGCGGCCGCCTGCCTCTTTGATCGCAGGCACGGCGAGCTTGGCATAAGCTTCCCAGGCGGGCGGGTTCTTGATCCAGCGGTAGGTGACGACCCAATAGGCTTTCGGCATTCTGTGCTTCCCAGGTGCGGTCGAATTCGATTGAGCGGCTAATTCCCCGTCAAAATTAGACAGAGCGCGGACACTTTGCAAAATCCGCACTGAACGAACACAATGAGCGCACACGGCACAGGACGCTCAACATGCTCTTCTTCATCTGCACCGCCTGCGGTACGCAATATGCGGAAAGCGAAGAGCCGCCGCCGCAATGCCGCATTTGCGAGGAGGAGCGGCAATACGTGCCGCCGCGTGGGCAGACATGGACGACCTTGCCCGCGCTCGCGCAAAGCCATTTCAACAGCTACCGCGAACACGAGCCGGGCGTTGTCGGCATCGGCAGCCAGCCGCAATTCGCCATCGGCCAGCGTGCCATTCTCGTGCGCACGCCGGGCGGTAATGTATTGTGGGACTGCATTTCGCTACTGGATGCGGCGACGGTCACCTTGATCAAGGGACTCGGCGGCCTTCAGGCCATCGCCATCTCGCACCCGCATTTTTACACCACGATGGTCGAGTGGGCGCACGCTTTCAATTGCCCGATTCATCTCCACGCCGCCGACCGCGAATGGATCATGCGCTCGGACCCGTCGATTCGGTTGTGGGAGGGCGATACGCTCGATCTCTGGAAGGGCGTTACGCTGGTCCGGTGCGGCGGGCATTTCCCTGGCGGCACGGTGCTGCATTGGGCGGGCGGCGCTTCCGGCCGCGGTATCGTCTGCTCGGGCGACATCCTCACGGTTGCGACCGACCGCAAATGGCTGTCGTTCATGCGCAGCTACCCGAATCTCATTCCGCTGTCGCGGCGCGAGGTCGAGCATATCGGCGAGGCGATGACGCCGTTCGCGTTCGAGACGATCTACGGCCATTATTTCGACCGTGTGATCGCGCGCGACGGCAAGGCGGTGCTGGAGAAATCGATCGCGCGCTATGTCGCGGCGATCGAGGGGAAGAGGGGGTATTAACATGACCTGTCATTCCGGGGCGCGAGCGCAAGCGAGCGAACCCGGAATCCAGAGGTCCATTCGGTGTTGCGTCTGGATTCCGGGTTCGCGCCTTGGCGCGCCCGGAATGACGGATAAAGTTTACTCGCCTTCGTCCTTTCCGCCCTTGCCGCCGAGTTGCTTGAGCTTGGCGAAGACGGCACTGACGTCGAGTTCTCCCGGCTTGCGGTCCGCTTCCTCGGCTGCTGCTTCGGGTTCCTTGCGGGCGGTGGTTTCCGCGGCCGGTAACAGTGTCGCGCCGGTATCCGCGGCCGCAGGCTTTTCTTTGTTCGCCCGCTGCACTTCGAAATCGAGGTCGGTTTGCGAGCACAAGCCGAGCGTCACCGGGTCCATCGGCGTCAGATTGGCCGCGTTCCAATGCGTGCGGTCGCGTATTGCGGCGATCGTCGACTTGGTGGTGCCCACCAGCCGCATGATCTGGCTGTCCTTGAGTTCGGGGTGGTTGCGCACCAGCCACAGGATAGCGTTGGGCCGGTCCTGGCGGCGGGAAACCGGCGTGTAACGCGGCCCCTTCTTGCGATCGGACGGTGTTACCGCGACCTTCGGCGCGTTCAAAGATAGGCGAAGGTCGTGATCTCTTTCCGCCTCCGCGATCTGGTCGCGGCTGAGCTGTCCGGTCTGCACCGGATCGAGACCTTTGATGCCTTGCGCGGCATCGCCGTCGGCGATCGCCTTCACCTCGAGCGGGTGCAATTTGCAGAACTCGGCAATCTGGTCGAAGGTCAGCGCGGTGTTGTCCAAGAGCCAGACGGCGGTCGCCTTCGGCATCAACGGTGCTGCGGTCGCCATGGGCAAATCTCCTCTGAGCTTCGCCCGCCCGTGGGGGCGAAGCAATGGATCATCGGCGATGATCGGAAGTAGCCCGAATATAAGGTCAGGGCCATCCGCGCGCAACCGTCAGCTTGACATGGCAGGCTCAACGCCCCCATGTCGGAGCTTGGGACGCCCGCGGAAATGCGCGCGATTTCGAGGACTGCGATGGTCGCAAATTCCGAAAAAGCCACGCTTCATGTGCTGTTGTGTTCTCCGCGCGGCTTTTGCGCGGGCGTGGTTCGCGCCATCGAATCGGTCGAACGGGCGCTGGCTATGTACGGCGCCCCTGTCTATGTCCGACACGAGATCGTCCATAACCGCTATGTTGTCGACGAATTGCGTGCCAAGGGCGCTATTTTCGTCGAGGAACTCGACGAGATTCCGGAGACGGATGCTCCGGTCATCTTCTCCGCGCATGGCGTGCCACGCTCAATTCCAGCCGAAGCCGCCCGCCGCAACCTGTTCGCGCTCGACGCGACCTGTCCTCTGGTGACCAAGGTTCATCGCGAGGCGGAGATCCATTTCCGCAAGGGCCGCGAGATCGTGCTGATCGGCCATGCCGGGCATCCTGAAGTGGTCGGCACGATCGGCCAATTGCCCCCCGGCGCGGTCACCCTGGTCGAAAGTGTGGCGGATGTGCAGGCCTTCGTTCCGCGTGACGACAACAACCTTGCTTACGTGACGCAGACCACGCTTTCGGTGCAGGACACCGCCATCCTGGTCGAGGCGCTCAAGGCGCGCTTTCCCCGTATCGTCGGCCCGCACAAGGAAGATATCTGCTACGCCACCACCAATCGGCAGGAGGCGGTACTATTGGTGGCACCGCAGGTCGAAGCCATGATCGTGGTCGGCGCGCCGAATTCCTCCAATTCGCAACGGCTGAAGGAGGTGGCCGAACGCGCAGGCTGCCCGCGTGCCGTGCTGGTGCAGCGCGCCACCGAGGTCGACTGGGCCACGTTCCGCGATGTGAAGCGGATCGGTATCACCGCTGGCGCTTCCGCGCCCGAGGTGCTGGTCGAGGAGGTGCTCGATGCCTTCGCCGAGCGCTTCACGATGCGCGTCGAGACCGTCTCCGCCACCGAAGAACGGATGTTCTTCCCGCTGCCCCGCCCGCTGCGGGAGACCCAGGCGGCGGAGTAACGCGGCATGGCCGTCTACACCGATGTCACGGCCGACGATCTCACGCAATTTCTCGGCGGCTATGACATCGGCACGCTGCTCGCCTATAAGGGCATTGCCGAGGGCGTCGAGAACTCGAATTTCCTGGTCCACACCGGCGCCGGCAATTTCATCCTCACGCTCTATGAAAAGCGCGTGGCGGAGGCGGACCTGCCGTTCTTCCTCGGCCTGATGGAGCATCTGGCGGCGCGCGCGATCACCTGCCCGCAGCCGGTCCGCAACCGTCATGGCGGCGTGCTGGGGCGGCTCGCCGGCCGTCCGGCCGCCATCGTCACCTTTCTCGATGGCATGTGGATTCGCCGCCCCAGCGCAGCCCACTGCGCTGCGCTCGGTGAGGCACTGGGCCGGCTTCATCTTGCCGGCGCGGATTTCGGGATCAAACGACCGAATGCGCTCGGCATCGAGAGCTGGCGGCCGCTGTTCGAGCACGCCAAAGGCCGCGGCGATAGCGTGCGGCCAGGTCTCTGCCAAGCGATCGATCAGGAATTGCGTGTACTGGCGCAGGACTGGCCGCGCGACCTGCCGCAAGGCGTCATCCATGCCGATCTTTTCCCCGACAACGTATTCTTTCTCGGCGACGCGTTGTCGGGCCTGATCGATTTCTATTTCGCGTGTACCGACATGCTCGCTTATGACGTCGCGGTTTGTCTCAACGCGTGGTGCTTCGAGCCGGATCATTCCTACAACGTCACGAAAGGGCGTGCGCTGCTCAAGTCTTACGCGAAGGCGCGCGCGCTCAGCCTGGCCGAGCGGGACGCGCTGCCGGTGCTGGCGCGGGGGGCGGCGGTACGTTTTCTGCTCACCCGGCTGGTGGACTGGCTGGCGGTGCCGAACGGGGCGCTGGTCAAGCCGAAGGACCCGCTGGAATATTTCCGTAAGCTGCGCTTCCACCAATCGGTGCGCGGCGTGGGCGACTATGGATTCGATTAGGCGATGACCGAGCAGCGCGTCACCATACACACCGACGGCGCTTGTTCGGGTAACCCAGGGCCCGGCGGCTGGGGCGCCGTACTTTCATTCGGCGAGCACGAGAAAGAGCTCAAGGGCGGCGAGCCTCACACGACCAATAATCGCATGGAGCTGGTGGCGGCGATCTCGGCGCTCGAGGCGCTGAGGCGGCCCTGCGCCGTCGACCTATTCACCGACAGCGAGTATCTGCGCAACGGCATCACCAAATGGATCAACGGCTGGAAGCGCAACGGCTGGCGCACCGCCGACAAGAAGCCGGTGAAGAACGTCGACCTTTGGAAGCGCCTCGATGAGGCAATCGGCCGTCATCAAGTGCAATGGCATTGGGTGAGGGGGCACGCCGGCCACGCGGAAAACGAGCGCGCGGACGAGCTTGCGCGGGCGGGGCTGATTGCCGCGCGCGCGGGCGCGATGGGGCGATGATTAGGAAGTAGGCATACAATAGTAAGCGCGCGCGTCATTCCGGGGCGCGCCGAAGGCGCGAACCCGGAATCCAGAAGCCAATTCTGCGCGTGTTACTGGAATCCGGATCGCCGCTTCGCGGCGTCCGGAATGACGCCGAAAGCGATGCTGAACTGGACGCAAGCGGAACGGGCCGGAGGCCTGGATCGTTCAAAGCCGGCGGGCGGTTTGCCGTCTCGAATTTCCGTGCTCGGAATTTTCAAATGAGCGATAGCCAGGCCGCTCCTCTAGCCGGCGCCATGCAAGACCAGCCGGTTCGCGTGATCTTTGCGGCACTGATGCTGGTTATGCTGCTCGCTTCGCTCGATCAGACGATCGTATCGACGGCGTTGCCGACCATCGCCGGAGAACTCGGCGGACTTGCGCACCTCTCCTGGATCGTCACCGCCTATCTGCTTGCGACCACGGTGGTGACGCCGCTCTACGGCAAGCTCGGCGACCTGCTCGGGCGCAAAGTCATCCTGCAATCCGCTATTTTTCTGTTCCTCGTTGGCTCGGCGCTGTGCGGCCTGAGCAACTCGATGACCGAGCTGATCCTCTTCCGCGCGCTGCAAGGGCTCGGGGGCGGCGGGCTCATGGTGACCACCATGGCGGTGGTCGGCGACATCGTGTCACCGCGCGAGCGTGGCCGCTATCAAGGGCTTTTCGGTGCCGTCTTCGGCGTTTCCACGGTTATCGGCCCATTGATAGGTGGCTATTTCGTCGAGCACCTGAGTTGGCGCTGGATTTTCTATATCAACCTGCCACTGGGGATACTTTCGATCGGTGTCATTGGCTGGACGTTTCGCGCGCCGGGGGAGCGGCGCAGGCCTGTTATCGACTTTGCCGGGGCTTTCTTGCTTGCGGTTTTTCTGACCGCGCTGATGCTGCTTGCCACTCTGGGCGGGCAATCCTTTGCATGGGATTCGACGCCGGCGATTGCGCTGATAGCAGCAGTGATTGCGGGCATCGTCGGCTTTGTTGCCGTGGAGCATTGGGCCCGCGAACCGATTCTGCCGCTTTATCTTTTCCGCAATAGGATATTCACCGTGTCTTGCGCTGTCGGCTTCATTGTCGGCCTCGCGATGTTCGGCTCGGTCACTTACATGCCGCTCTACCTCCAGGTCGCCAGAGGCGTCAGCCCTTCGACCGCGGGGCTGGAGCTCACGCCGATGATGGCCGGCGTTTTAGTCACATCGGTGGGGAGTGGCCGGATCATCAGCCGGATCGGCCGCTATCGTATTTTCCCGATCCTGGGAACGGCGGTCATGACCGTGGGCCTTGCCTTATTGGCGACCCTCGATGTCAACTCGGCTACCTGGCTTGCTTCCGCATACATGCTGGTTCTCGGCCTCGGGCTGGGCATGGTTATGCAGGTCCTCGTCTTGGCCGTGCAGAATGCGGTGGATTATCGCGATCTCGGGGTCGCCACGTCCGGTACGACCCTGTTCCGATCCATCGGCGGTTCGATCGGCGTCGCGATGTTCGGAGCGATTTTTTCTTCAAATCTCGCGCGCGGCCTTGCTCAAAATCTGCCTGCAGGAGCGCATCTGCCTTCGGCGACCGAACCGAGCGCGATCGCGGCTCTGCCGCCCGCGGTCAAAGATGTCTATCTGCACGTGTTTGCGGCGGCGCTCCATCCGGTCTTCCTGGCAGCAGCGGTGGTGGGTGCGGTTGGCTTCGGCCTGACATGGCTGTTGCGCGAAGTACCTCTTCGCGGCGCCGTGCGGGCCGAAAGCATCGGTGAAAGCTTCGCGATGCCGCACGATGCGACGTCGCTGGAGGAACTGGCGTTTATCGTCACGCAGCTCGAGCGCAAGGAGCGTCACTGGCAGGTTTATCAGCGCATCGCGCAATCGCTCGAGATTGTCCTCGCACCCGACCAGATGTGGCTGCTCATCCAGCTTTGCGTTTCAGGGCCGCTCTCCATCGCAGGACTCGCAGCCCGCTTCGGTCTTCCGGTCCAACGGTTGCAGCCCGTGGCCGAGCACCTGTTGGCGGAGGGCATGATTGTGCGTCATGCGGACTGGCGGCTTGTGCCGACGGAGCACGGACGCGAGGTCTTCCAACGCATGGTCGATGCGCACCGAAGCGTATTACATCGGTTGACGGCACAATGGGCGCCCGAGCGGCACGACGACGCGAAGGCCATGCTCGACCGGCTTGCCCGCAGCCTTATCGCCGATCTCCCGGTCGCGCCCGCGGTGGCGGGGCGCTGATTATCAATGGTGTCATTCCGGGGCATGAATCGCGAGAACCGCTTTCCTTGTCATCACCGGGCTTGTCCCGGTGATCTCGCTTAGGCGGGCACTGTGGCCTCCTAAGCGGGATGGCCGGGACGAGCCCGGCCATCACAAGAAATAAGGTGCAGCGATCTTCAAATCTGCGCCAGCAGCGCCTGGCCGCCGGAGACATCACATTTTCCGGGAGCCTCCTCGACGTTGAGCTTCTTCACCGTGCCGTCGTCGACCAGCATCGAATAGCGTTTCGAGCGCACGCCGAGACCAGCGCCGCCGCCGTCGAAATCCATGCCGACCGCCTTGGCGAATTCGCCGTTGCCGTCGGAGAGAAACATGATCTTGTCGCCTGCGCCGGTCGATTTCTTCCATGCTTCCATCACAAACACGTCGTTGACGCCGGTCACCGCGATCGTATCGACGCCCTTGCTTTTGAACCCGTCCACATTGTTGAGGAAGCTCGGCATGTGCAGGTTGGTGCAGGTTGGGGTGAAGGCGCCAGGCACCGCAAAGAGCGCGACCTTTTTGCCTTTGAAAATTTCGTCGGTGGTGCGCGGCTTGGGCCCTTCCGCAGTCATGACGCGAAAGGTTGCGTTGGGAAGCTTGTCACCGACATTGATAGCCATGGGAATTGTCCTCTCGTACTGAAAGTGAGCGATCGTCCGAGCGCGCAAAATAGCGCAGCCTCAGAATTAGTCGAGGTGGACCTTGGTCTCGTAAGCGCGGCCGCCTTCGACAGCGGTGAAGGTCAAGTCCACCGGGGCCTGCGGCTTGACGCCGGGCGGCAGCCCGTCGAGCGCGAAGCTGAAGCGCTGCTTGCCGGGCGGGGCGCCCTCGACAGGCTTGGGGATGGGGAGGGCCCATTCCGCTGTCGGCCCCTCGACGAAGAGCTGGAAGGGCTTGCTTTGCGCCGCAGTCATGTCGACCAGCACTTTGGCTTTGTCTTTCCCGCGTCGCGCCACCAAGCCTAGCGTGGAAGCATCGACCCGCTTCGGTACGCGTGCTTCCGCTGCGGCAAGGAGCTCGGCTTGGCTGCTTTGGCCGGCATCGAGTGTCAGTGTCGCCTCTCCCTTGGCGGGAACGCAAAGCTTTTCACAAATCGCGTAATCCAAAATCAGATGCAGTCTTACCGGATGGCCGGATTGTTTCGGCGTGATTTGCAGTGGAAAGATAACGTGGTGTTGATACCCGAGTGTGGTGCCGGTCTCGTCGACCATGGCCTGGGGCGCCGGATAGCGCACCGTCACCGCGGCCACATTCTGGGAGCCGGAAAAATCGAAACGCGGCGGTATGCCGGCGTCGCCCGGATATCGCCAGTAAGTATGCCAATCCGGGTCGAGCTTGAGTTCGACACCTGCCGCCATTGTCGAGCTATCGGCCTCATTTGTCCCTGCGATCAGCCGCATGGCGGCGTGCGCTTCGGCCGACCAAGCCGAGCTGTCGGCGGCCCGTACGGGCGCGGCGCAGAGCATCAGTACGATGCAAGCGGAAAGCACCCACCCCGCGCGCGCTAGAGCCGCCGTGCGCGATTGTCGTTTGTGGATTTGTTCCATGAACGCCGTTTAGCCGGTAAGGTCGTGCCTCGCCATTGAATTTGTCGTGAAAACGCTGCGGGAAACGGCCGGAATGCCGTTGCCGGCCTAAATAAGACATCGGGCCGCCCGAACTTTTCGGGGTCTGCCGTCGTTTGCAAAGGCGTAGCGATCGGGTACCTTTCGCCTATGAAGTCGTATCACAAAGAGGCTGATCAGGACACCGCCCGCGGCTATTTGGACGGACAGATGCTGATTGCGATGCCGGCCATGAGCGACGAGCGATTTGCCCGCGCGGTGATTTACGTGTGCGCTCACTCGAGCGAAGGCGCGATGGGCATCGTAATCAATCATCCGGCGCAGAACATTAAATTTCCCGATCTCCTGGTCCAATTGGAAGTGATCCCGGCGAGCGAGCGCATCCAGCTGCCGACGCGGACGGAAGCCGTAAAGGTACTCAAGGGCGGTCCGGTGGAGACCGGGCGCGGCTTCGTGCTCCATTCGGCCGATTTTTTCATCGAGAACTCGACATTGCCCATCGACGAGGGCATCTGCCTCACTGCTACCCTCGACATCCTCAAGGCGATCGCCCGCGGTAAGGGACCGGCGAGCGCCGTGCTTGCTCTCGGGTATGCCGGCTGGGCGCCTGGACAACTCGAACAGGAGATCCAACAGAACGGCTGGCTCCACTGCGCCGCCGATCCTGAACTGATCTTCGGAAGCGATGTCGAGGGCAAATACACCGCGGCGCTACGCAAGCTTGGCGTCGACCTCGGCATGTTGTCGAGCCAAGCCGGACACGCTTAGCGCCTGCTCATCTCGCGATACTCAGCCATTGATCAGACGAGTTCGATATCGATGTGGCGACGGATCGCCGTGGCCAGCCGCTGGTCACGTGTGAGTAAGGGCGCATTGAGCGCTTCCGCGAGGGCGACATAGATAGCCTCGTAAGCCGTGAAATTGCTCCGCAAGCCCCATACGCGCCTCAACAGAAAGTCGTGCGGATATCGGCGAATGGGAAAATCGGTCAAATCGGCCAGAGCCTCACTGCCGCGCTCCTCGTCGATTTCGCCGACACTGGCGTAGCGCCGGAGGACGTGCGCGACTTCGGCATCGAGGAGATGCGGCGCGTGCAAGGTTTGCCGCTCCTTGAAGAGGTGCGGTTCTACGGCTTGCGCGGCCGGCGTGCGCAGCAGGACTTCCAACAGGGCGGATGCATCAACGACGATCACTGCCGATCGCGCCCGGCGCGAACCGCATCGACCGGCTTAATGGATGGCGCTATGCGCGAGCGGCGCTCCAATCGAGCGCGCAATTCCTCCAGGGTCGGCCGCTCGGCCGCTTCGCGAATTTCGCTCAGCAGATAATCGGAAAGTGACATGCCTGCCAATGCCGCCAAAACATGTGCATCACATGTCAACGGTAACACGCTATTCCTGCGCTAGTGCCAAACCGGCGAAAATGCTTTCGCCGGCCCCGGGTAGTTTCTTTCTCGGCCACGAAGAAACCAAGTTCCGGGTTGATTCTTACGGCTAGTCGCGGACCCATGCTCGTTGCAAGGAAGCCGTTATGCCCCAGAAAATCACCCTCAATGTGAACGGCGCGGATCATGCCCTTACCGCAGAGTCGGACAGCATGCTGCTCTACGCGCTGCGCGATAACCTCAGGCTGCGCGGCCCGAAATTCGGCTGCGGCCTGGCGGAGTGCGGCGCCTGCACGGTGCTCATGGACGGAAATGCTATCCGCTCCTGTGTCACGCCGCTTTCCGCCGTCGGCAGCGCCAAGGTCGTTACACTCGAAGGACTCGGCACGCCGGAGCATCCGCATCCGCTGCAGCAGGCTTTTATCGCCGAGCAGGCGGCGCAGTGCGGATACTGCATCAACGGCATGATCATGGCTGCGAAAGCCTTTCTCGATCAAAAGCCGCATCCGAACCGCGATGACATCAAGCAGGCATTGAACGGCAATCTTTGCCGTTGCGGTACCCACATGCGGATCGTGCGCGCCGTCGAGCGCGCCGCCAGGAGCATGAGCCAGGAGCACGCACATGAGCACGCGGGGTAACGAGATGCGATCCTCAGCCAACATCGCGCTGAGCCGGCGCGGCTTCCTGCAAGGCTCGAGCGGGCTTGTCATCGCCTTCAGCTTGGCTGGTCCGGCGGGTGCTTTGGCCGCCGCGCCGGAGGCGGCGCAAGGGTCGGTTACGCCGCCGCCGGCGGACAGGCTCTACGCCTGGCTCGCCGTGCATCCTGACGACACGGTGACCTTGTTCACCGGCAAAGTCGAAACGGGCACCGGCGTCGAGACGGCGCTGGCGCAGATCGCCGCCGAGGAGCTCGATTTCCCGTTCGATCGGCTCGACGTGGTGATGGGCACGACGTCCGAAACCGTGGATCAGGGACCGACCTATGGCAGCAGGACGGTGCGCTATGCCGGCCCGCAAATCCGACATGCCGCCGCGGCCGGCCGGCAGGCGCTGCTGAGCCTTGCCGCCGAGCATTTCAAGACGTCGGCGAACCAGCTCGTCGCCAAGGACGGCACGGTCTCGGTTATCGGTGTGCCCGATCACACGATCACCTACGGCAAGCTCGTCGACGGCAAGCGCCTCACCATGGAGATCGGCGCAAGCGGCGAACGCTTCGACATGAAGGTTGCACCCAAAGTGCACACCAAAGACCCGTCCACCTACACCGTGGTCGGCAAGCCGATGCCGCGCAAGGACATTCCCGGCAAGATCATGGCGCGCTTCTCTTACGTACAGGATGTCCGGGTCGAGGGCATGCTGCATGGCCGCGTCGTACGTCCGTACGGGGTCAAAGCCGCGCTGCGGCGTGTCGACGACACGGGGCTCAAGGACATTCCCGGCTTCGTGCAGGTGGTGCGGCGCGACAATTTCCTCGGCGTCGTCGCCGAGACGGAATGGGCCGCGATCCAGGCTGCGGAAAAATTAGGTTCGAAGCTCCATCGCTCCGGCCCCGATGACGGCCAGGCCAAATGGTCGAACTGGAATGGCCTGCCCAAGATGGACGAGATCTGGGAAACGGTGCGCAAGACATCCGCAGGCCACAATATCTCCCTCGCGAGCCGAGGATCGGCGGCGATGGCCTTCGGCTATGCCGGCCGGACGATGAAGGCGAGCTACAAGACGCCGTTCCAGATGCACGGATCGATCGGCCCCTCCTGCGCCGTCGCGGACGTCAAGGGCGACCGCGCCACCTTCTGGTCGGGCACGCAAATGCCGCACGAGACGCGCCGCGACATGGCGCGGCTTCTCCGCATGCCACTCGAGAGTATCGAGTTGCGCTGGTTCGAGGCATCGGGCGGCTATGGCCGCAACGGTCTCGATCACGTGGTCGCCGATGCGGCGATCATGTCACAGGCGGTCGGCCGGCCGGTGCGCGTGCAGTGGATGCGCTGGGACGAGCACGGCTGGGAGCCGAAGGGGCCGCCCATCGTGCAGGACCTCGAGGGCGCATTCGACGCCGAAGGCCGCGTGATCGCCTGGCGCCATCACATGTGGATTCCCACCACCAGCGACACGCACTTGATCGCCGCCGCCCTGATCGGCCGGCCGGATGCGACCGGACAGACCGGCACAGGAAGGATGAAGAGCTCCACCTATGCCTACACCTTCGCCAATGCCGATGTGGCCGTGCACGGCGAAGGCCGGGTAGGGCTGCTGACCGCATGGCTTCGCTCGCCGGCGCAGTTCGAGACGACGTTTGCGATGGAATCCTTCATCGACGAACTGGCGGCGGCGGCCGGCCAGGATCCGCTCGCCTTCCGTCTCGCGCATCTCGACGATCCGCGGGCTATCGGAGTCTTGAAGGCCGCCGCGGAAGCCTACGGTTGGGAGAGCCGCCCCTCGGGCGCGAAGGCCGATCGCAGCGGCAAGCTTGCCCATGGCCGCGGCATCGCCTGGGTCAATCGCGACGACTCGCGCGTGGCGACGATTGCGGATGTGACCGTCGACCCGAAAACCGGCAAGATCAAAGTCGGCCGCGTGGTCGTGGCGCACGATTGCGGTCTGGTCGTTAATCCCGACGGGCTGAAGAACCAGATCGAAGGCAATGTGGTCCAGTCGCTCAGCCGCACGCTGCACGAGGAGGTTACCTTCGATACGGCGCACGTCACCAGCCGCGATTGGCACGGCTATCCGATCCTTCGTTTCGAAGACATTCCCGACAAGATCGATATCGTGCTGGTGAACAACCGGCCTGAATATCCATCGTACGGGGCCGGCGAGCCGTCGACCAATCCGACGGCGGCCGTCATCGGCAACGCCGTGTTCGACGCTATCGGCGTGCGCTTGCGCCAGACGCCGTTCCGCCCCGAGCGCGTCAAAGCGGCGCTGAGTTGATTTGAGTGACTTTTACCGCGCCACTTCGAGCCGCTCTTCGGTGAGCAGCTCCGTTGCCTGTTCGGCGCTCATCGGCTCGCCGAAAGCGAACCCTTGCGCGTATTCGCAACCGAGGTGGTAGAGTTCGACGGCATCGGAATCCGTTTCAGCGCCTTCCGCCACGACATCCATACCGAGATCATGGGCGAGCGCTATGATCGAGCGCAGGATGACCGGCCTGCTGCCGCGCGCGGTGGTGCGCACGAAGGATTGATCGATCTTGATGGTGTCGAAGGGAAAGCGTTGCAGATAGGCGAGCGACGAATGGCCGGTGCCGAAGTCGTCGAGCGACAGACCGGCGCCGAGCTCGCGGATGCGCGTGAGCATCTGGGCGGCATGCTCGGGATTTTCCATCACCAGCGATTCGGTGATTTCCAGCTTGAGCGTGCCGCGCGACAGCGCCGAACGCGCCATCACGCTGCGCAAATCCTGGATCAGGTCGTGACGCAGGAGCTGCCGCGACGATACGTTGACGCTGGCGAACACCGGCTCGCGTCCGCGCGCGGCCTGCCAGGCGGCGAGTTGGCGCGCGGTGCGCTCGAGCACGAACAGGCCCAGGTCGACGATGAGCCCGATCTCCTCGGCGATCGAGATGAATTCCGCCGGCGAGAGCCGGCCCATCTTGGGATGGTCCCATCGCGCCAGCGCCTCGAAGCCGGCGATCGCGCGATCATCCAGCCGTACGATCGGCTGATAGAGCACCTTGATCTCCTGCCGCTCGATGGCGCGGCGCAGTTCGGATTCCAAGGTCAGCCGGTCGGTCTTGCGCGAGCGCATCGCCGGCTTGAAGATTTCGATACGGTCGCCGCCGATGCGCTTGGCATGGTACATCGCCAATTCGGCATCCTTCAGCACCTCTTCGGTGCGGGCCGGCTGATCCTCCGGCAGCGCCAGGCCGATCGATGCGGTGAGGAAAATCTCGCGATCGTTGAAGGCGATCGGCGCGCGTAGCGTACGACGCAGTGTCTCGGCGAAAGCGGCCACGCGGGCGGCCTCGCGTTCTGACAGGAGGATCAGCGCAAACTGATCGCCGGTCAGCCGCGCCAGCGTATCCTGCGGTTTCAACAGGCGGGCGAGGCGGCGCGCCGTCGTGAGCAGGATGGAATCGCCGACCGCGATGCCGACCGAGTCGTTGACTTGCTTGAACCGATCAATGTCGATCATCAGCACCGAGGGGCGCAAGCGCGAATTGCCCGAGCGGGCGTAGGCGAACGCCGCTTCCAAGCGATCGAGAAACAGCTCGCGGTTGGGCAGCCCCGTCAGGTTGTCATGCACGGCATCGAACAGCAGCCGTTCCTCGGCGTTCTTGAATTCCGTCACGTCGGTGAGCGTGCCGACCAATCGCACGACCTGCCCGTCGGAGCCGACGACCGGCCGTGCTTTCAAGGTGAACCAGACATAATGGCCTTCCGCGGCCCGCAAGCGGAAGTCCTGGGTGAGGCGGCCGCGCCGCTGCTCCACCACGCTGTCGAGCGCAGCGCGGAAGCGGTCACGATCGAGCGGATGAAGGTATTCGAGCCAACTGGCTGCCGGACCGTCCAGGCTGCCGCGCTTGAGGCCGAGAACGTGCTCGGTTTCGGGGCTGGTGTAGACCTTGTCGGCGGAGACGTCCCAATCCCAGATCATGTCGCCGGCCCCGGTCAGCGCGAGCGCGCGCCGCTCCACATCGGAAACGATGCCGTGCGTGATGCCGCCGGCGAAAGCGTGCTGCATGACCGTGAAGCCGATCAGCATCACGATTAGCACCAAACCGCCAAGCAAAGCCGGGCCGATGATGTCGTTGGTGACCATCCCGGTGACGGCGAGGCCGGCGCCAAAGGTCCAGGCCACCAGCAAGAACCAGGTCGGGATCAGCAGCACGGCACGATCGTAGCCGTGCGTGGAGAGATAGATCACCAAGGCGAAGCCGAACACCGCGATGCTGGCGAGCGAGATGCGGGCGATGCCGGATGCGACGGCTGGGTCGAAGACGGCGACGCCGATCAAAGCCGCCAATGCGGTCAGCCAAGCGACGGTGACGTGAGCATAGCGGACGTGCCAACGCGACAGGTTGAGATAGGCGAACAGGAAGACGAGCAGGGTCGCCGCGAGGATGGCTTCGCCGCAGGCGCGCCACACCCGCTCGGCGCCCGCCGACATGTCGAAGACCTTGCCCCAGAATCCGAAATCGATGCCGATATAGACGAGCACGGCCCAGCCGAGCGCGGCGGCGGCGGGAAACATGATCGATCCCTTGACCACGAAGAGGATGGTCAGGAACAGCGCCAAGAGCCCGGCGATGCCGAGCACGATGCCATAATAGAGCGTGAAGGAATTGACCTTGTCCTTATAGGCGTCGGGCTCCCACAAATAGATTTGCGGCAATTTGCTGGTGCGGAGCTCCATCACGAAAGTGATGACGGTGCCCGGATCGAGCGTGACGCGGTAGATGTCGTCGCTGTTGCTCGCTTGGCGCACTGGCCGGTCGCCGGAGCTCGGCGTAATGGCGACGACGCGCGAGAGCCCGAGGTCGGGCCAAAACAGGCCGGAGCCGACCATCCGGTAGTGCGGCACGACGATCAAGCGATCGATCTGTTCGTCGCTGTTGTTGGTCAGGGCGAACACCGCCCAGTTGGTGTCGCGCTCGCGCGCCCGCACCTCGATGCGGCGGACGATGCCGTCGGGGCCCGGCGCGGTCGAAACCTGAATGCGGTCGTGGTCGGTCTTGACCCGTTCCGTTGCCCCTGTGAGGTCGATCGCCGGCACGTCGAGGCGCACGCTGATCGCTTCCACCGCGCGCGCGGCGGAGGCCGGCAGAAGCACGGTTACCAAGGCAAGCGCGAGCGCCGCGGCTGTCAGGCACCGTTTCGCGACCAATCCAGAACCCCCCGCCTTTCGGCCGTGCCCGCGTGGCCTGGCCCTCGGCTGTCCGGTGCGCCGCGCCTGGCGGCACTTACAGCCCGCTGTCGTTGAAAAGTGATACGGACAGCGCAGCAAACGCGCTTTACCTCTCCCCATTGGGGAGAGGTCGGCGCCTTAGGCGCCGGGTGAGGGGGATACGATCATCGATAGATCGTAACCCCCTCACCCCAACTCTTTCCCCAACGGGGAGAAGGAGCCGCACGGAGTTTGCTGCGAACGCCCGTAACCCTGTTCTCCGTCCCCCAGTACTAGAGCCGACATTGCGCCGATTTCGCGGCTGCTGCCCAGAGGTTAGCGGCCCCTATGCCGATCCGGCAAGCGACGACAAGAGCTGTTAAAACATCAGTACGATTTTTCCAATGTGCGTGCTCGTTTCCATGAGCGCATGGGCCTCGGCGGCCTGCCGGAAAGGGAAGGTCTTGTAGACGACCGGCTTGACCTTGCCGCCGTCAATCAGCGGCAGAACCTGCTCTTCGATGGCGTGGGCGATCGCGCCTTTATCGGCGACCGAGCGCGCGCGCAGCGTCGAGCCGGTATGATGCAGCCGCTTGAGCATCAGCCGCATGAAATTCACTTCGGCTTTCGCGCTGCCCATGAAGGCGATCTGCACAATCCGGCCTTCCACGGCGGCAGCCTCGTAATTGCGCGGGATGTAGTCGCCGCCGACCATGTCGAGGATCACGTCCGCGCCGTGGCCGTCGAAAGCAGCCTTGGTTTCGGCGACGAAATCCTGGCTCTTGTAATTGATGGCGATATCGGCGCCGAGCTTGCGGCAGGCTGCGCATTTCTCGTCCGAACCGGCGGTCGCGATCACACGCGCGCCGCGCGCCTTGGCGAGTTGGATCGCGGTAGTGCCGATGCCCGAGGTGCCGCCATGCACGAGCAGCGTCTCGCCCGATTTGAGGCCGCCGCGCTCGAACACATTATGCCAGACAGTGAAGAAGGTTTCTGGCACAGCCGCCGCCTCCACCATCGAGAGAGAGGCGGCCGGCAGTGCGTGCGATTGGTGCGCGACACAATATTCGGCATAGCCGCCGCCGACGACGAGCGCCATCACGCGATCGCCGAGTTTCCAGCGCGTCACGCCGGCGCCGAGTGCGATAACTTCGCCCGCGATCTCGAGGCCGGGAATGTCGGGCGCGCCTTTCGGCGGCGGATAAAGTCCTTTGCGTTGCTGCACGTCGGGACGGTTGACGCCCGCGGCTGCGACCTTGACTAAGATTTCGCCGTCGCCAGCCTTGGGAACAGGGCGCCCTTCCGGCTTGAGCATTTCCGGGCCGCCAGGCGCTTCGATTCCGATTGCGGTCATGCGGTCGGGGAGGGTCATCGGTTCCTCATTCCAGGAGCGGCGGACGCGGCTTGTTTAGGCGGGGGCGGCTCAAGTGACAACTGGGCCTCACGCCAATAGATTGCCGGTCATTCCGGGACGGCGCGTTAGCGCCGGGCCCGGAATCCAGGGATAAGCGCGGGTGCTCGCAGCCATGGATTCCGGGCTCGCTCGCACTGCTCGCGCCCCGGAATGACAGCATTGGGAGCGCGCGCATGCCGGTGTTCGAGGACGACGATCAGCCGAAACGAAAGGTGAGCCACGAAATCGGCCAGGACCTCACGCTTCTGTCGGTAGAAGAATTGGCCGCCCGCGTGCAACTCCTGCGCGACGAAATCAACCGGCTGGAAGCCGACCTGGTGGCCAAGCAGGCGTCGCGCTCGGCGGCCGACCAATTTTTCAAACGGTGACCGCCGCCGAGGGGCGAGAGACAAAGGCGTTTAAATGCAGTGAAGCGGCGAAAAAATTTCCGCATTTGCGCCTCCGATTTAGCCTTCGTTAAGCTTTCCCGTTCATTACTGGGATCGTCCAAACTTCTTTGGACATCGAGTGGCTCCTGTCCACTCTGTTTGACGCCTCCCTGTTATCACCTTCGAGCCGCCGGCGACGGCGGCTCTTTTTTGTGCGTCCCAGTGTCTGAATTTGGGTCAACTCGTTTCCGGGTTCCACCGCGTTAACCCTGATTGGCAACTATCTCTTAAGGTTCGCCCGCCGGCGTATGGACAGAGCCGGGTGCGGGGGCGATGCTTGTCACCAACGGGCGCGTGGATCGCCCCGGCTGTGCAAGGCGTCAGTGTCATGTCCGAAAAATCGTATCGCGAAGTCCAACCGGTTTCGTTCGGCGAGCGGCTCGCCAATTCGCAGGCGTTCGCCGATCTGTTCCGGGTCGGCATGGGACTGGTGGAAGAAACCGCCACTTACCTCGACGGCCCCGGGCGCAACGAATCGAAGCGGCTGCCCCGCGCGGCGGCGCTGGCCTACGCCACCGAAAGCATGCGGCTGACCACGCGATTGATGCAGCTCGCCTCATGGCTCCTATTGCATCGCGCGGTGAAGGAAGGCGAGATGTCGCTCGCCCAGGCGAATAAAGAAAAGACGAAGGTCAAATTGTCGTCCACGGACAACCATGACCCGAATAACCTCGAATTGCTGCCGGAGAAACTGCGCGAGCTAATCGCGCGGACGCAAGACTTGAACGCCAACGTGCGCCGGCTCGACGCCACCATTCATAACCGTGCGGCCGCACCAGAAAACATCATCGTCAATCCGGTCGAGCGCCAGCTTGGCCTGTTGAAGGCGGCCTTCGGCGCCGAGAGCGCATAGCAACCTGTCCTTCGGAAGCGCGAACTCGAACGCGCAACTGCCTCCAAAAAATCCGCTGCAGTTCGGCGCTTTTGCGCGGACGTTCCCGTTTCGCTGGCCGGCTGCGCGGGTTCATCGCTGCACCAGGGCCGCTCCGGCCGGCCGGTGACGGCGGCGGTCGGGCGCGGCCAGCGTTTTGAACAAGTTCATCGCCCCAGCCTCCCGACTCCGCGCTCGAGTGGGGTCGAAATGTGATCGTGCTTTCGTTCCATTGCTGCGGACCCGACACCACGCGCGCTAATAAGAAACGGTATCCGTCACCCTGAGGCGCTCGGCCGAACGCCGAGCCATCGCAAGTCGGCTGTTGCGACTTGCGCATTAGAATCCAATCTCGGGTAAACCCGGGATTGTGGGCGACGGTCCGGGCCGTTCACCCTTCGAGGGCTTCGCTTCGCGAAACCGCCTCAGTGTGACGGAGAAAGGTTTCATCCGTAGCGGGTCCGCTGTGTCGGTGGCCACTCAAAGGTGACTATGGGTTCAGGCCAGTCGAACCAATGTTGTTTCACGAAGGTGCGAGTATGGGAACGTCATGCTTGGCGCCGAATTGGGCCAGCAACCGCAACGGAATGCCGGGAAGGAGTGTCTAGTGAACCCGAAGCATGGCGACATGATTCCGGTTCTTGAGGAAAGGGCGCACATCCGAAAGCGGAAGGTTTCATCAGGGCGGGTGCGAGTCCGCGTGGCGACACGAGTGGCCAGTGAGTTCGCCAAAGCAAAGCTTCGGGAAGAGCATGCGGAAGTCGTACGGGTGCCGGTGAATCGAGAAGTAGACAAAGCGCCTGTCATCCGCACCGAAAACGGGGTCACGATCGTTCCGGTTCTCGAAGAGACGCTGGTCGTCGAGAAGCGACTTGTCCTGAAGGAAGAACTGCACATTCGACGCAGGTCTTCTTCCGAGTCGGTGCAGGTTCCTGTGCAACTCCGTAAGCAAGAGGCGGTTATCGAGAAAACCAAGGCGCAACGGCAGCCAAAAGCGCCTGGGCACAGCAAACAGAACAGGAGAAGACGATGACAGACATGCAACAGGCGCAGCACAGTGACTTACGGATGGTGACCGGGTTCTTCGATTCCAGACCTCCTGCGGAGCGGGCAGCCCAGGAACTGAAGGAAATAGGAATACCGGAGGACGATGTCAGAGTGATCGCGGGCTCAGACGGCACCGGTTCTATCGCAACGGAAAGGGAGGACGGAGGCTTCTGGGGGTCGCTACGCGACCTGTTCCTGCCGGAAAGCGATCGCCACGTCTACGCAGAGGGACTCAATCGCGGTGGCTACATGGTTTCCGCGCTGACCCATACGCGAGAGGAATCCGAGCAAGCAATGTCAACCCTGGAGGGGGAAGGCGCGGTCGACCTGGACGAGCGTGAGCGAAGCTGGCGCGCCGCCGGCTGGAACGAATATACCGGCGCCGCAGTCGGTCGGCAGACGACGGATCAGGCCGTCTCCGAAGAACGCATTCCAGTAGCCGAAGAGCAGCTCCACGTGGGCAAGCGTGACATCAGTTCCGGCCGGGTTCGCGTACGCAGCTATATCGTCGAGGAGCCGGTGAGCGAGACGGTCAGCCTGCGGGACGAAAGGGTCCATGTCGAGCGCCGGCCGGTTGACCGAGCGGCAGGACCCAACGAAGACGTATTCCAAGACCGCAGCATCGAGGCCGAGGAGCATCGCGAAGAGCCGGTGGTGGGCAAGGAAACTCGGGTCAAGGAAGAGGTTGCACTTAGCAAAGAGGCCGGACAGCGCACGGAACAAGTCTCCGACAAAGTCCGCCGAACGAAAGTCGATATCGAGGACGAGCGAACCGGAACGAAGCGCTCAAGCGACCGCTAACGTACTCTGCTCGCGATTCAACTATGAAGCGCGCGGCTCTCCAGCCGCGCGCTTTCCTGTCATCGCCCCTGTCATCGCCGGTGAGAACTGACAATAAGGACGAAGCCGCCGAAATTCATCGCTGCGCGTTGAGCGACACGTACTGCTTTTATTCGCTCTCCGCGGATCCGAGCGTGTCGGCTACATAGGCGCTACGCTGGCCCATCGGTTTTCCCTCGTTCGTGGTCGTATCCCGCCGCGTTTGATGCTCAAGCTCGGCGTTGAGCTCGCCGCCGAGCAGGACGACGATCATCGAGATCCAGATCCAGACCATGAACCCGACGATCGCGCCGAGGGAGCCGTACGTTTTGTTGTAGCTGCCAAAATTGGCAGTGTACCAGGAAAACAGGATCGAGGCGGCGATCCACAGCACGGCGGCTGCGACGCTGCCCCAACTCGCCCAGCGCCATTGCGGCGCCGTTCGGCTCGGGCCGAAGCGATAGACGAATGCGAGCGCAATGGCGACGGCGATCAGCAGCAGCGGCCAGCGAACGATCGTCGCCAACTGCGCAAGAAAGCCTGGAAGCTCGACGTTGTTGAGAGCGAGCGGAAGAGCGATGACGGCCGCCATGGCGACAATGAGAAATCCGATAGAGCCGATGGTGAAGGCGAGGGTCACCAGGTTAAGCTTGATGAAGCCGCGCTTTTCCCGTTCGCCATAAACCTGATTAAGCGCATCGAAGAGGCCCTTGACCCCGGCATTTGCGCTCCAGAGCGAAACGAGCACACCGACGATGACCGCGATGCTCAGCGTCCCACTTCTCTGTGAAGCTACGCGCTTGAGCTGATCGCCCACCACGTCGAGGGCGCCGCCGGGAAGCACCCCCTGCATCGAACTGAGTTGATTGCTGATGCTGCCCGGATCGGCAAAGAACCCATAGATGGCGACCAGCGCAGCGATCGCAGGGAAGATCGCGAGCAGAATGTAATAAGTCGCGCCGGCCGCGAGGGCCATCACTCGATCTTCGGAGATGCTTGCATACACCCGAAGCAGAACATCTTTCCAGCCGCGCGCGGGAATATCGGAGGGCTTGGCCGCCTCACGGCCGCGCGCATCCGTGCGCGGGTTTTCGGCATCTCTCCCGGCCCGCCGCGAATCTGCTTCAGAAGCTTGGGGCCGTTCGCGCCCAAACCCGACGAGCAGAAGCGCGGCGGTTAACGCTGCCGGCCACAGGGGCGCTCGCGCGCTCCCGCGGCGATGCATTTCATAGCGGCCCATGGCCCGTTAAGGTGTTGATACGCGGTCGAACGGTGCGGTTTCCGGCATCACCGGCGCGGGCACGATGCTCGGCTCATCGGCTGGTTTCTGGCCATCTTCGTAGATATTCCGCGCCGTTTCCCTCGCGCTCTCATATTGCTCTGAGGCAATCTCCTCGGCGCGGTCTTTGAGCCGATCGCGAGTCTCGCCCATCAGTTCGTCTTCGGTCTGCGTCGGTGGTATTGAGGAGCCGAGCACGGCGCCGAGAACAACGCCCGCGCCGATCAGGAACAGCGGCTGCTCCCGGAACGATTTGAAGAGGCGGCCTCCGGCTCCTTCGTGGGCATGATCCGATTCTCCGACCGCGTAGGCGGCGCGCGCATCGCCTTCGCTTGGCCTCCCGAGGTCCGATAAGGACGAGTTCGTGAAATCGGATCGGGGTCCCGCCGGGTAGCTGCGCTCGGACGAACTTTTTACGAAACGGGTGAGTGCCAGGCTGGCAATCAGCGCGCCGCCGAACACGGTGACTGGTTGTTCACGCGCGAAGCGGCTGAACGCGCCTATGAGATCGTCGACACTGCGCTCGCGTAAGCTCGAGGATGCTCGTTGAATGCGATCCGCTGCGCCATGAATGTAGCTCGCTGTGTGCGGATAATCGCTTTCCATCTGTTGTGCCGCGCTATGCACCGCGCGGGCAACGCCGCCGATCTGCTCGGCGCCTGCATTCTTCTGCGTTTCTGCAAATTCACCGGCCTGCCGTTTGAAACCTTCGGCGGCTTCCTGGCCGACGCCTTTGATATCCTCGGCGGCAGAACTCCAGGATGTGCCGCGTGAACGCTCGCGGCCATCGTGCCGCGTGTAGCCCTGATCCGTCGCTTCCATGGGAACTCCTCACGTCTGCGCCATTTTTTGCCAAGGGCGCGATGATAAGAATGTGAGGAGCTAACGGCGCCCGATCATGTTCGGTTCCGGGATGGGCTGGCGGCGGCGGCGGCAGTATGCGCGTCGCACGTCATTCACGCCGGCACTTTGTCCGGCGAGCTTGTGCAGGCTTGTGGCTACTTCTTCTCGCCCAGGAACCCGGAGAACTTCTTCTGGAAGCGCGAGACGCGTCCGCCGCGGTCGACGATCTGCTGCTGGCCGCCGGTCCACGCCGGGTGCGACTTGGGGTCGATATCGAGGTTGAGCACGTCGCCTTCCTTGCCCCAGGTCGAGCGGGTGGTGAACTCGCTGCCGTCGGTCATCTTGACCGTGATCGTGTGGTATTCCGGGTGAATCTCGGGTTTCATCTGTTTCGCTGCTTTTGCTCTTGACGGGCGGTCGGCGTCGTAAACTCTGAATGGTCTGCGCTGGCTTGATCCGCGCACGGATTGCCCGGGCCAAATTTATCACCGGGCCGACCGAACCGAGCCCGGTTGACCGGCAATGATGCTGATGGGCGGCTCTATACAGGAGCCTTGCCGGACGGGCAAGTTGCCGGCCACCGCCGGATGGCCCGGACAGCCAGCAAAATTCGCCAACTGACGCCTCCGTCGCATGCGCCCATCCGCGGCAATCGCGCCATTGCCCCGGAAGCGCGCCGGGGTGTAAGACGCAAGCGCCGATGCGGTTGTTCCAATAGCGCCCAGAGCCGGCGGAAGTCGCCCCAGTTTTCTTCCATGCTGCTTGCCCTGCCGCTCGCGCGTTCCAAGCCCGCTGCTCCTTGAAGGACTAGCGGCCCGTCGATCGCGTTGTCGGGGGACGTGCGCTGTGGTGGGAAGGGAGACGATGGAAAGACAGGAGTTTCGGGCCGCCGGATCGCTTTCCGCGGTGTTTTCGCTCAGGCTGCTCGGCCTGTTTATGATCTACCCAGTGTTCGCCGCCTATGCCCGCGACCTGTCCGGCTCGACGCCCTATCTGATCGGTGAAGCGCTCGGCATTTACGGCCTGACGCAGGGGCTGCTGCAAATTCCGTTCGGTCTACTGTCGGATCGTTTCGGCCGCAAATCGATGATTGTCTTCGGACTCCTGCTGTTCGGCCTCGGCAGCGCGGTGGCGGCGATGTCGACATCGATCGGCGGCGTCATTTTGGGCCGCGCGCTGCAAGGAGCGGGCGCTATAGGGTCCGTGATCCTGGCGCTGGTTGCCGATCTGACGACGGAAGAAAACCGCACCAAGGCGATGGCGATGGTCGGCATCTCCATCGGCCTCTCCTTCATGGTCGCGCTTGTCGCGGGGCCGATTGTCGCCACCTTCATCGGCGTCGCCGGTATATTCTGGCTGATGGTTGCACTGGCCTTGCTCGGCGTCGCCGTCACTCAATGGATCGTTCCGAGCCCGCGCCGCGTGCGCGTGCATCGCGATGCGGAAGCAGTGCCCGCGTTGATGGGATCGGTATTGAAAAACGGAGAACTGCTGCGGCTCGATTGGGGCATCTTCGCCCTGCACGCGATGCTGACCGCGGGGTTCCTTGTCGTGCCGGCGCTGTTGAGGGCAACCCTCGGCGTCACCAGCCAGGACCAGTGGATCGTATACCTGCCAGTGCTGCTGGTCTCGGTCGTCGTGATGATGCCGGCGATTATCCTTGCCGAGAGATATCGCCGCATGAAGGGCGTCTTCGTCGCCGCGGTGGGCGCGCTCGTCATCAGCCAAGTGATGCTCTATGCCGGCGCGGGCAATCTGTATGTTCTGTTAGCCGCGCTCATCGTTTTCTTCTCGGCGTTCAATGTGATGGAAGCGAGCCTTCCTTCGC
This sequence comes from Pseudolabrys sp., assembly GCA_035765795.1. GTDB lineage: Bacteria > Pseudomonadota > Alphaproteobacteria > Rhizobiales > Xanthobacteraceae > Pseudolabrys. The sequence continues at coordinate 25,193 of DASTWX010000161.1, forward strand.
TCATCACCAAGGCGGCGCCACCGCACGCCAAAGGCACCGCAACCGGAATTTATTCGAGCGCGCAGTTTCTCGGCATTTTCGTCGGCGGTGTGGTCGGCGGGTGGGCACACCAGCACGGCGGCACCGCGGGCGTGTTCGTTCTGACGACAGGGCTGGCGCTGTTGTGGCTGCTGGCCGCGGTCACGATGGCGCAGCCGAGCTATCTGACGACACGCCTGGTCCCGCTCGGGGACGGGCAGGCGGGCGACGCCGAAAGCCTCGCCGCGCGCTTGCGCCAGGTGCCCGGCGTCTCCGAGGTGGTCGTCATCGCGGAAGAAAAGCTCGCCTACCTGAAAGTGGATTCGAAGTCCTTCGATGCGGCGAAGGCGCAAACGGTGGCCGGGACGGGGTGAGCCGGTATGGCTGAGCGGCCCATTGCACCCCGTTTAGATTGGTTCTGCTCACGGCCGACGTTGAGCAGCGTGTCGAACGTGAAGGATTACGACTTCGTCGTGCTCAACAGTATAGAAGACAAGAAAGGATAGCGCCCCACTCGGATGGTTCGCGTGTTGTCCTCGTTCGCTGATCGCCCAAGATAAGGAAAATGCCGCAGTCGATCTATGGTTGATCGAGCTCTGTCGATTACGGCTGCCGCAGCATTGCGATTGTCCTTCGCAATATATGCAAAAATATCATCGATTTCCGCGAGAGCAGTCTCGGTATAACGAACCCTCATCAGCGATAGCGGTTAAATACGGCTTCGACCTCTTCGTCGCTAGCAAATTTCCCTTGGCGCATTTCTTCGAGGCCCCGCCGAACGGCGGCGCGTTCTTGCTCGCTGAGATGATAGACGCCAAAATGCTTCTTTTCGATGTCAACGATTGATTGCACGACTTCGGCCTGCACTTCTTCCGGCCAGTCGGCGATGCGATCAAGGATGCTTTCGGCAATCTTGCTCATGGTAGTAAGCTAGCATGGCTGGCGCTCCCGGCCAAGCAAGCTACTTCTCCGTCAGCTTGAACTCGATGCGGCGGTTCTTGCGGTAAGCATCTTCGGAATTGCCGGGATCGATAGGGTCGAATTCGCCGAAACCGGCGGCGACCAGCCGCTGCGGCTCGACCCCTTTGCTGATCAGATATTTGACCACCGAGATCGCGCGCGCCGCCGACAATTCCCAGTTCGACTTGAACTGCCCCCCCGTGATCGGGCGCGCGTCGGTATGACCGTCGACACGCAGCACCCAGGCGATATCCTTCGGGATTTCTTTTTCGAGCCCGAGCAGTGCGTTCGCAACTTTGTCGAGTTCCTGGCTACCCTCCGGCTTGAGGTCCGCGCTGCCGGTATCGAAGAAAATTTCCGATTGCAACACGAAGCGGTCGCCGACGATGCGGATGTCGGGCCGGTTGCCTAGAATTTTGCGCAGTTCGCCGAAAAATTCGGAGCGGTAGCCGCGCAACTCGCGGACCTTCGCCGCCAGCGCCAGGTTGAGGCGCTGACCGAGCTCGGTGATGCGCCCCTGCGCTTCCTTGTTCTTGGTTTCCGAGAGGTCGAGCGCCTGCTGTATTTCCGAGAGTTGACGGCGCAGCGCAGCGATCTGCTGGTTGAGGACCTCGACCTGCGCGAGCGCGTTCGTAGAGATGCTCTTTTGCTTGTCAAGCGCGGTATTCAGCGTACCGATCTTGTTCTTTGCCTCGGCCGCGCCCGCGCCGGCGCCTTGATAGAGGCTCTTGTAGCGATTGCTGTCGTCTTGTGCGGTGGCGAGCGATGCCCGCAATTGCGCAAGCTGGTCTTGCAGGTCGCTCTTGCCGGCTTTCTCCATGGAAAGGAGATCGGTGAGCTGCGCGATTTGCGACTTCAGCCGGTCGAGGGCGCTGTTCTTGCCCTGCACCTCCTGCTGCAAATAGAACTGCACCACCACGAAGACGGTGAGCAGAAATATAATGCCGAGGATCAACGTCGACAGCGCGTCGACGAATCCTGGCCAGTAATTCATGCCGCCTTCGCTGCGGCGCGATCGTGCAAGGGCCATTAATTACGCTTTCCGACCACCTGTCACCGGTGCACGTTCTCGCGCACCATGAGTTCCAGGAGCCGCTTGATTTCGCGTTGTTGCTCGGCCTGGGCGTCGACCCAGTCGCGGATCATCTGCTGCTCGTTGCGCATGTGATGCACGAGGCCCTGGATCGCCTCGGCGAGGTTGGACATGGCGGCGGAGGCCGCCTTGCTGCCGCCGGCCTCGTTCACCGCCTCGCGCAGGCGGTCCATCGCCGAGCGTACCTCGCCGGTGAAGCCGGCCGCGCCGGCAGCGGCAGGCTCGGCGGCGGTGTCGTAGACCGTGGTGGAAAGCCAGTCCTCGAGCTCGGTGTAAAAGCGGTTCTGCGCCTGGCTCGATTGCAGATCGAGGAAGCCGAGGATCAGCGAGCCGGCAAGGCCGAATAATGATGATGAAAAAGAGATGCCCATGCCGGAGAGCGGCGCCGCGAGTCCCTGACGTAGGGAGTCGAACATGCTGCCGGCATCGCCGGTGGCCTTCAGCCCCTGGATGACTCCGGTTACGGAAGTCATCGTCTCGATCAAGCCCCAGAAGGTCCCGAGCAGACCGAGGAAGACGAGCAGGCCCGTCATGTAGCGCGAGATATCGCGTGCCTCATCGAGACGGGTAGCAATGGAATCGAGAATGCCCCGCATCAATTGCGCCGAAAGGGCCATGCGGCCCATGCGGCTGCCCAGTATTGCCGCCATCGGTGCAAGCAGCACCGGCGGCCGTTCCGTGGCGAGGCCTGGATCGGCGAGGCGGAAATTGTTCACCCACGCGATCTCCGGATAAAGCCGGATCACTTGGCGGACCGCGAGAATGATGCCGATGAAGAGGATCGCCAGGATCAACGCGTTCAAGCTCGGATTGGCCATGAACGCGACCTGGACCTGCTCGTGCAACACGAACGCGATCAACGCGCCGAGCACGACGAACACCAGCATCCGGAACAGGAAGATGCGCGGCGAGGATAATTTGAGCGGATCGAGGTGTTTTGCCATACGTGTCGTGGTCAAAGCCGGCAGCGGGTCGCAAGCTAATATGGCACAGACCCGTGACAAGGAAAAACCAGCCTCGCCAGCCAAGTGCTTAAATCTCTCGATTGAGTTGAAATTGCGGTAGCAGGAGCCGACCCAGCGGGCGCTGATAAGCGTTCATCCGCTCGTCCCCGCGGGGGCCGGGACCCAGGTCAGCGAGCCTGAGCAAATGGCTCCGGCTTCCCGCTTTCGCGGGGAGGGGCGGAGCAGCGGGAACCGTCATGATATCGCCGCCTCGTGCAGCACCCGCAAGATTTCCTTTTGAATGGTCTCATTGCCTGCGACAATGTGGCCCTTCTCCAGCATCTCGTCGCCACCGTCACAGTCGCTGACGAACCCTCCGGCCTCTCGCACCAGGATAAGGCCGGCCGCCATGTCCCAGGGCTTTACATCGCGCTCCCAGTAGCCGTCGACACGGCCGGCGGCCACCCAGGCGAGATCGAGCGCGGCGGCGCCGAAACGGCGCAGCCCCGCGACCTTTTCCTGCATGGCGCCGGTTTCTTTCTTGCCAGTCGGAATGTTGGGACGGCCGCGGTGCGGCAGGCCGCAGGCGATCACCGCGTCGGCGAGGCTTTTGCGGTTGGCGACCCGGATGCGTTGATCGTTGAGAAAGGCGCCCTTGCCGCGTTCAGCCAGAAACATCTCCTCGGTGGCAGGGTTGTAGACCAGCCCGGCAACCACGCTGCGCTCGCGGGCGAGGCCGACCGCGATGCCGAATTGAGGGATTCCGTGGAGAAAATTGGTGGTGCCGTCGAGCGGATCGACAATCCAGGTGTGCGTCTTGTCCGCACCCGTGCGCTCGCCGCCTTCCTCGCCGAGAAAGCCGTAGCCGGGACGGGCTTTGCTGAGTTCCTGGTACAGCGTCTCCTCGGCGCGGCGGTCGGCGGCGGAGACGAAATTGGCCGGGCCTTTGAGCGAGACTTGCAACTTTTCGAGCTCGCCGAAGTCGCGCTTGAGCGCGCGCCCTGCCTTGCGGGCGGCGGCGATCATGACATTGAGCAGAGCGGAATGGGGCATTGCTTCCCGGTCTTTCGGCTGGTCATCATCCGCGAAAGCGGATGATCCAGTAAACGCAAGCTCACAGTCGTCCGATACGGGCGCGAATACTGGATGCCCCGCTTTCGCGGGGCATGACGGGGATACGGGTCTGCCCAGCTGACTGCCGGTCGTCAAGGGTGTAGGGCGGTCGCCGTCGAAAGCCACTTTTTCGCCGCAGCCTTCGCGGCGTCGCGCACCTCCTGCGGCTGCTTGGCTGCGAAGACGTCGAGCTCGGGATCGTTATCGCCGCCGGCCTTGGCGATGAGGTGCCATTTGATGGCTTGGGTGGGGTTTGCGGCCATCCCTCGCCCCGCCATGAGGATGCGAGCGAGTCGGTCCTGCGCTACCGCGCTACCGCGCCGCGCCGCCCGCAGAAATAATTCTGCCGCGGCCGGCTCATTCTTCGGCACGCCGTCGCCGTTGAATTGCGCGATGGCGTATTCGGTCATGGCGTCGAGATTGCCGGCTACGGAGGCCTTCCCCATGAGTTGCATGGCTTTCTTCTGGTCCTTGGGTACGCCGCGGCCTTCCCGGTACAGTGTGGCGAGCGCGTATTGAGCGGCGGCGCTGCCGGACTTGGCGGCAGCAGCGAACAACTCGGCCGCGCGCTTCAAGTCTTGCAGCACTTGCTTGCCCCGCAAATAGATGAGCCCGAGGTCGTATTGCGCCAGCGGGTGATTGAGGTTGGCGGCCTGCTCCAGGAGCTTGATCCCCTCCTTTTCGTCGCGCTTTACGCCCCGGCCGGCGAAATAAAGCATCGCCAATGCGAACATGGCGTCCGGATCGCCGCGCTTGGCCGCGAGCGTGTACCAATGCGCTGCTTTGACGTCGTCGCGCCCGACACCGAGCCCCTGCGCATAGAGAACGGCGATCAGGGTCATCGCCTGCGGATCGTTCTTTTCCGCGCGCTCGGTCGCCTCCTTCAGCGCGGTCAGGTAATAGCCGCGCTGGAAAGCGCCGTAGGCGAGATCGACCTTCGGATTGCTCGGCTCCGGGTTGGCCGGCGTGGCCGCGTCGTTTACCTTCTTCGCCGGCTCATTTTGCGCGGGTTGCGCGGGCGCAGCGATTGCCCACGCCGTCACGGCCAGCACGCCCAGGGCCGCGGCGGTAAGGCGCCGGGCCGCCATCATCCGATTGCCTCCGGCATATCGGGCAGGCGCAGATAAGCCGCGGCGGCGCGGAGAGTGGCGGCGATGCCGGCCGGCGCGGACCATAGC
>DASTWX010000162.1:0-5261 GCA_035765795.1 Pseudolabrys sp.
TCGTAATAGAGCAGGTCGATATCGAGATAAGGATGGATCAGCTTGTCCTTGATGAGCTGCCAGATGATGTGGGTCATCTCGTCGCCGTCCATCTCGACGACGGGATTGGTCACCTTGATCTTGGCCATGTCAGGAAGCCACCTGTTGAAAGCAGTCACCGGCGTGCCGACCGGATCGACGGCGCGCCGGGAACCATGTCACGGCGGGAAAGGCGGTGCTACCGCTCATGCTCACGGCTTTTCGTAGGGCGGAATAGCGAAGCGTATTCCGCCGTCGTGCTCTCCGCCAAGAAAGCGGCGGATTACGCTTCGCATTCGCGAGGCTAATCCGCCCTACGAAGCTGGACCGCGAGCCGAGGCGAGTCAAAGCGCGTCGATCGCGGCGTTCAGCGCAGCACTCGGCCGCATCGCCGCTGACGCCTTAGCGTCGTCGGGCAGGTAATAGCCGCCAATGTCGACCGGCTTGCCTTGCGCAGCCGTCAGCTCGCCGTTGATCTTGGCCTCGTTCTTACTGAGCGTCTCGGCCAGCGGTTTGAAGCGGGCTTGCAGCTCCGCGTCCTTGGTCTGCGCGGCCAGCGCCTGCGCCCAGTACAGGGCGAGGTAGAAATGGCTGCCGCGATTGTCGAGTTCGCCAACCTTGCGCGCGGGAGAGCGGTTGAACGCGAGGATCTTGCCGATGGCCGTGTCGAGCGTCTCGGCGAGGACCTGCGCCTTGGCGTTGTCGTAGGTCTGGGCCAGATATTCGAGCGATGCGCCGAGGGCGAGGAATTCGCCGAGCGAATCCCAGCGCAGATAGCCCTCTTCCTGGAACTGCTGCACGTGCTTGGGCGCCGAGCCGCCGGCGCCCGTCTCGAACAGACCGCCGCCCGCCAACAGGGGAACGATCGACAGCATCTTGGCCGAGGTGCCGAGCTCCATGATCGGGAACAGGTCCGTCAGGTAGTCGCGAAGCACGTTGCCGGTGACGGAAATCGTGTCCTGCCCATTTCGAATGCGCTCGAGCGAAAACTTCATCGCTTCGACCGGCGGCAGAATGCGGATGTCGAGCCCCTTGGTGTCTTCGTTCTTCAGGTACTTCTCGACTTTGGCGATGACCTGCGCGTCATGCGCGCGCTTGGCATCGAGCCAGAACACCGCCGGGGTGTTGGTAAGACGCGCACGGCGGACGCCGAGCTTGACCCAATCCTGCACGGCTGCGTCCCTGAGCTCGCACATGCGGAAGATGTCGCCGGTCTCGACCGGACGATCCAGCAGCACCTTGCCGTCATCGGCGACGACGCGAACCGTTCCGGCCGCGGTCACTTCGAAGGTCTTGTCGTGCGAGCCGTATTCCTCGGCCTTCTGCGCCATCAGGCCCACGTTCGGGACCGAGCCCATGGTCTTGGGGTCGAACGCGCCGTGCGCCTTGCAGTCTTCGATGACCGCCTGAAACAGCCTCGCGTAGGAGCGATCCGGGATCGCGGCTATGACGTCGTGTAGCTTGCCGTCGGCGCCCCACATGCGGCCGGACTCGCGGATCATCGCCGGCATCGAAGCGTCGATGATCGTGTCGCTGGGGACGTGCAGATTGGTGATCCCCTTGTCGGAATTGACCATGGCGAGGCCCGGCCGCTTCGCGTATTCGGCCGCGATATCGGCTTTGATCGCTTTCTTTTCGTCCTCGGGCAGCGTCTCGATCTTCGTCAAAAGATCGCCGAATCCGTTGTTGAGATTGACGCCGAGACGCTTCAGCGCGGCGGCGTGCTTCTCGACCACATCGGCAAAGAAGACGGAAACGGCATGACCGAACACGATTGGATCGGCGATCTTCATCATGGTCGCCTTGACGTGCAGTGAGAACAGAACGCCTTGCTTCTTTGCGGCTTCGATCTGCTCGGCGAAGAAGGCGCGCAGCGCCTTGCGGCTCATCACCGCCGCGTCGATGATCTCGCCGGCCTCAAGCGGCGTCTTCGCCTTCAGCACCGTGACGGCGCCATCGGCGCCGACAAGCTCGATGCGCGCGTTGGTCGCCGAAGCGACGGTGGTCGAGACTTCCGAGCCGTAATAGTCGCCGCCCGACATGTAAGCCACATGCGATTTGGAGTCAGGACTCCAGGCGCCCATCTTGTGCGGATTGTTGCGGGCGTATTGCTTCACGGCGCCGGCCGCGCGGCGGTCGGAATTGCCCTCGCGCAAGACCGGGTTGACGACGCTGCCGAACACCTTGGCATAGCGGGACTTGATCTCCTTCTCGGCGTCCGTCGTCGGGTTGTCCGGATAGTCCGGAACGGCGTAGCCCTTGCCTTGCAGTTCCTTGATCGCGGCCTTGAGCTGCGGGATCGAGGCGGAGATGTTGGGCAGCTTGATGATGTTGGCGTCGGACTTGAGCGTAAGCTCGCCGAGCCAGGTGAGATCGTCCTTCACGCGCTGCGTCGGAGCGAGCTTCTCGGGGAAATTGGCGAGGATGCGACCGGCCAGTGAGATATCCTTCTCCTTCACGGACACACCCGCCGCGCCCACGAAGGCTTCGACGATCGGCAGGAGGGAATAGGTCGCGAGCGCCGGGGCCTCATCGACCTTTGTCCACATGATTTCGAGATCTGGCATGCTTTGCACCTCTGGTCGCCGTACTTGTTTCGAGCCGAGGGAAACTGAACATTGATGGACGCGGCGGAATGGCTTTTCCCTCGAGCCCTCAAACGAATTGTTCTCGGCGCGGACACCGTCAACCGGGAATCCGGCTGACGGGGTCTGCGACCTCGATCTTCGTCATGCCGGAATCAACCTTTTGAAAGCGGGCGCACGACGGAAGGGTTTCGTGTCGGCGGCGTGCCTATAGCACCCGCGGGCGGGCGGCGAAAGCCGCCAAATTCTGCATTGGTTCCTACCGCAAGGCAGGGTTATAGGGGCGTTTCGTTCGAGGAGAATTCGCGCATGCCCGGCGCCGGGACCGACAAGACCAAACGCTGGCTGACGACGCCCGCACCGGTGGTGGTGCTGGTCGAGCCCCAACTCGGCGAGAACATCGGCGCGGCGGCGCGCGCGATGGCGAACTTCGGCCTTTCCAAGCTACGCATCGTGAAGCCGTTGCAGGGCTGGCCGAACGAGCGTGCGCGCGTGATGGCCTCGGGCGCCGACCGCATCCTGAACAATGCCGTCCTCTATGACAGCCTCGCCGCGGCGATCGCGGACTGCAATTTCGTGCTCGCGACCACCGCGCGCAATCACGATCAGGCTAAGCCGGTGATCGGCGCGGATGAGGCTGCGGCGCAGATGGCGCCTCGGATTGCCGCGGGCGAGGCGGTGGCGGTGGTGTTCGGCCGCGAACGTATCGGGCTGGAGAACAACGAGGTGGCGCTCGCCGATGCGATCCTCACGCTCCCGGTCAACCCGGCTTTTGCCTCACTCAATCTGGCGCAGGCGGTGGTGATCGTCGCTTACGAATGGTTCAAGCATGCGGGCGGCGGAACGCTTCCTTTCGTGATGCCGGAGAAATCGCCGCCGGCGGCCAAGCAGCAGCTCGCCGCTTTTTTCGCCGATCTCGATCGCGAATTGGAAAGGGTGGAATTTTTCCGCCCGGAAGAAAAGCGCGGCACTATGACCATCAATTTGCACAACATCTTCCGCCGCATGCAGCCGACGCAGCAAGACATCCGCACGTTACACGGCGTGATCACGGCGATTGCGCAAGGGCGTAAAGGTCCGGCGCGCGGAGGCGTGCTCGATAGCGAGGAGGCACAGCGCCTGCGCGACTTGATTGCCGAGCACGGCGGCGGCCGCGTCCCCGGCGAGCGCGGGCCGGTGCGCGGGCTCGCCCGGCTCTTACGCCGCAACCCGACCGAGGCCGAGCGCATTCTTTGGCAGGCGCTGACCACCGACCGGCGTTTCGCCGGCCGTGGCTTCAAGCGGCAGGTGCCGGTCGGCCCGCACATCACCGACTTCGTCTCGTTTCCGCTGCGCCGCGTGATCGATCTCGTGCCGGCGGGGGAGAGCGAGGAGGCGATAAAGGCCCGTGCGGAGAAGCGGGCATGGCTCGCAGCACACGATTATGCGGTGACCGAGGTGAGGGCCGACGATGTGGAGGGCGATCTGGCGCCGGTGCTCGAAAGGTTAGCTGCCGCGTTCAGTCCGAAAATGTAGGGTGGGCTGAGCAAAGGCGAAGCCCCCCGGCTGACTCGCATCATTCATGCGTCTGTTATGTGGGCACGGCGCGTTCCGCGCCTTTGCCCACTCTACGGGTTCAACAGCTTCACCTGCGCCGCGATGCCGTCGCGTAGAAAACTGAGGTCGCTGCCGATGGTAATGAAACGGAAGCCCCGCTTGGCCATAGCCAAACCGCGCTCAGCATCGCGGCAGTAAATGCCCGGAATTTTCCCGGCCTTGCGCGCAGCCTCGCCGATGCGGTCGACGGCGTGTTCGACGTCGGGTGCGGTGACGTCCTGCGCCGTGCCTTTACTTAGCGACGTCGACAGGTCGTAGGGACCGATGAAAAGCGCGTCGATGCCGTCCGTTGCGGCGATCTCCTCGACATTTGCGAGCGCCGCCGGCGTTTCGATCATCGCCAACGTCAGTGTGCCTTCGTTGGCCTCGCGCAGATAATCCGTGGTGACGGTCCGCCCCTGCAGCGCCATGGCGCGCTGCGGACCCCAACTCCGCTCGCCGCGCGGCGGGAACTTGGCCGCAGCGGCGAAGCGGCGCGCATCGGCCGCGTTGTTGATCATCGGCGCGATGATCGCTTCGGCGCCGAAGTCGAGCGCGCGGCTGACTAAAGCGAAATCATTGAGCGGCACCCGTACCACGGGCGCGGCGCCGGCATGGTGCAGCGCGCCGATTCCGGCAATGAGCGATGTCGTGTCCCAAAGCCCGTGCTGGCTATCGAGGACCACGGCGCCGAAGCCGTCCCGGCCGAGCGTCTCGGCGACAAGCGGCGACGCGAGCGAGCACCAGCCGGCATAAACCGTTTCGCCGCCGCGAAGGGCGCGCGAAAGTGAAAAGACAGGCCTGCTCACCGTCAGGCGCCGGTTTCGATCTGCTTGACGGCCTGCGCCAGCAGCTCCGTCGCTTTTGCGCGGATCTGCTGTTCGGTAATGCTCTTGCCTTCGAGGTCCTTCAGCACTTTACGGATCACGTCGTGGTCACCGGCCTCTTCGAAATCGGCGAGCACGACTTCCTTGGCGTAGGCGTCAGCCTCGCTTCCGCTCTTGCCGAGAAGGTCCGCGGCCCACAAGCCGAGCAGCTTGTTACGCCGCGCAAACGCCTTGAAACGCAATTCCTCGTCATGCG
>DASTWX010000163.1:0-6367 GCA_035765795.1 Pseudolabrys sp.
GCGGCCTTGAGTATTTCCGGCGCGTCGGGCGGCAGACGGCTGTCCGCGATCTCCATCGCCGGAACGACGGCTTCAATCGCGGCTTCGACCTCGTCACGCGTGTAGGGCGCCGCCCGCGCCGGCAGGTCGGTGCCGAGCAAGAAGGCGATTTCGCATTCGAGCAGCGGCGCAATAAGGTGCGCTCGCGACAGCTTCGCCGGCGATTCGTATACGAATGGAGCGAGCAGGGCGCCCGCCACCGGCTTGTCGGCGCCGAAAAGGCGCTGTTGCTCCGGCGTCAGCGCGCTGACCTTCCAGCCACGGGCTCCGCCGTCGAGCCGCGCCAACTCGCTCTGCACCGCATAGGCATCGGCGATCGAGCCAACGACCGTGGTCCATGGCGCGGGATTAAGGACGCGGGCCGCCTTACGCGCTTCCGACAACGCGGCGGCGAGCTTGACGAAGCTCACTGCGCCGGCTCCGCGCTGAAATACTGCTCGAACTTGCCGGGCTTGCCGTCGAACGCCGCGGCGTCGGTCGGCGGATCGCCTTTCTCGGTTATGTTCGGCCACGTGGCGGCGTATTCGGCGTTGAGCGTCAGCCATTTCTCCATGGCCGGCTCGGTATCCGGCTTGATGGCTTCGGCGGGGCATTCCGGCTCGCAGACGCCGCAATCGATGCATTCGTCGGGATGGATGACGAGCATGTTGGCGCCTTCGTAGAAGCAGTCGACCGGGCACACCTCGACGCAATCCATGTATTTGCACTTGATGCAGTTCTCGGTGACGACGTAGGTCATCGTGTTCCTCTCATGCGGATGCAGAAGCTTTGGCGGGCGCGCTCTGGCCGAGAAACTGCATCATCAGTTCGAGTTGGCCGTTGAGCATATGGGTGCCGAAGTGAATGGCGTGGCCGCGCGCCTTGGCGGCGATCAACAGCGGCGTCATCTCCGGCTTCATCACCACTTCGGCCACGAGCGCCGACGGACCGACGCTGCCGAGGTCGAACGAATGCGGATCGTCGGGATGCAGGCCTAACGAAGTGGCATTGACGGCGACGTCATGGCCCGAGGCGTCGGCATTGCCGAGGCGCACGTCGCAATTGGGGAAAGCCTTTCCGACGCCGGCGACGAGGTTTTCCGCTTTCCAGCGCGTGCGGTTGTGGATGGTGATGGCGGCGGCGCCGTTGCCGGCGAGCGCATAGGCGAGGGCCGTGCCCGCCCCGCCGGCGCCGGCCATGTAGAAGCGGCGTCCCTTGATCGGGTAGCCATGCGCGGTCATGCCGGCGATGAAGCCGCGGCCGTCGAGCAAGGTGCCCGTGAAGGTGCCGTCTGCCTCGCGCCGTACCGTATTCACCACGCGCGTATAGACGCCGTCGCCTTCCAACTTATCGCAGAGTTGCGCCGCCTCTGCTTTATGCGGCGCGGTGACGATGAAGCCGTCGAGATTGAGCGTCGACTTGAGCCCGGCCCAGCCGCGCGGTAGGTCGTCGCGGCCGATGTGAATAGGGACACAGATGGCGTCGATGCCGCGCGCCGCGAAATAATCGTTGAACGCCATCGGCGTGCGCACATGGGCGACGGGATCGCCGATGATGGCGAACAGACGGGTGGTGCCAGTGATCATAGGAGCCTTAACTATCTGGTTAGATATCATAGGAGGAGAGGACAGATTGTCAACGGACGCAACCGCTGGTTCGCAATTGACGCGGTAATTCAGGCGCGGTTTAATTAGAAAATAAATTCGCAATCCGAAAAAATGCGTGGGGAGTGATGCGGCCCGTCCGCCGTGCCAAAGCCAGGGAAGACGCCGCAAAAAACGGCGTTTCCACGAAGGCGCCGCTGAAACCGCTGCGTCGCAGTGGCGTGGCGGATGCGGATGGCGACCAGCGCAATTTGGTCAATTCGCTCGCCAAGGGCTTACGCGTCCTGGAAGCTTTCACCGCCGAACGGCCCGAACTCACGCTGTCCGAAGTGGCCGGCCTCGCCAAGCTCGACCCCGGCACCGCCTTTCGCATGCTCAACACGCTGGTGATGCTCGGCTACGTGGCCCGCGTGCCCGAAGCCCGATGCTTCCGTCTGACCCTCAAGGTGACCGATCTTGGCTTTCATGCGATCGGCGGCGCGGATCTGCGCGAGATTGCGCGCCCCATTTTGCGCTCGCTGGTTGGCGAGGTGAGTGAAGCCGCAAGCCTCGGCGTGCTCGACAGCGCGGACGTCGTCTATATCGATCGCGTCCGCGCAGGCCTCACGCGCATCGGCGTCGATATCCGCATCGGCACCACGATTCCAGCCCATTGCAGTGCGATCGGGCAGGCGATCCTCGCCTATCTGCCCGGCGATGAGCTGGAGCGGCTCTTGGCCCTGCTGCCGCGGTCTGGCAGCTTTCCGATCAAAACGATGAGTAAGGACGAGATCGCGCGCGACCTCGCGGACGTGCGCGCGCACGGCTACGCCTTGCGCGACTCGTATTTCGGCAGCGGCCTGCGCATCCTGGCGGCGCCGGTACTCGATATCGATGGTTATCCCGTCGCGGCGGTGAGTGTAGCCGCGCCAGCATTGCGTGCGCCTAGCCGCGAATTCAAACGCCGCGCGCTAGAGCCGGTGCGCCGCGCGGCCCGCGATATCGCCCGCGCCGTCCAGGCGAGCGGGACCATTTCGGCCATCGCGTAGAACCTAGAAGCACAAACGGAGGAAACAATGCGACTGAGCAAATTGGTAGGGGTGGTGACTATCGCCGTATCACTTGGCGCGGCCGGCACGGTTATGGCGACGGACACGGTGCGCATCGGCGCGATGCCGGTGGGCTCGGGCTGGTATGTTGCTGGCGCGGCAGTTGCACAAATACTGAAGCCCGCGTTGCCAAATCATGATGTCGAAGTGGTCGCCCGCGGCGGCGGCGTCGCCAATCCAATGGTGGTGGAGCAGGGCAAGGCCGAGATCGCCTTTTCAAACGTCGCTACCTCAGTCTGGGCCGAAAAGGGGGAGGAACTGTATCACGGCAAGAGGGCGACCCATATTCGCGCGCTGATCGGCGGGTTGAATCCTGTCTACATGGCCATGATGGTGCGCAACGACTTCATCGAGAAGACCGGCCTCGATACCATGGACAAGATATTCACCTCCGGTAAGCCGCTGCACATCGTCATGAAACCGCAAGGCTCCAATGTGCCGCCGACAGTTGACATGATTCTCGCCGCTTACGGACTCGACCGTGCCAAGATCAAGGCGCAAGGCGGTGAGATCATCCAGGTCAATCCGGCACAAATACCTGGCATTATTCGTGAAGGCCGCGCGGACATACTCCTCGATACCGTCCTCAAAGGCCATCCGATGATCACGGAGGTGGCGCTCACCGGCAACATCCGCTTCGTCGACCTCTCAAAGAAAGCGCTCGACAAGCTCTCGCAGAACGGCCTTAAACCCGCGCAATTCCCGCAGTGGTTCAAGGGACAGAACGGCCCGACCTGGGGCGCGGATTTCGGCACCGAGTTGATCGCGCGCGACACCCTGCCGGACGAGGTCGCCTACAAGGTGGTCAAGACATTCATGGATAAGCTTCCCGACCTGGTGAAGGCGTATCCGGCCTACGCCGCCTTCAAGCCGGCGGACGCGGCCAAGAAAGAGAACACCGGCATCCCGCTGCATCCCGGCGCGATCAAGTACTACAAAGAACATAACCTGATGTGATCGAACGTGAGCGGACAGCCCTCACGGGCTGTTCGCTTTTCTTTGCTCCGGCTCGGGTTTGCTGGTCATGCCCTTTGATATGCGGATCATTCGTGACGTGAGGCTGTGGGCAGGCGTCCTGCTGGTCGGCTTTCAGTATTGGATTCTCGTCCATCCACAACCGCCATTGGTGGCGCGACCGGTTCATCTTGTGCTCGCGCTCCTGCTCGTCTTCCTTTGGAACCCTTTGGCGGATGGGAAGCTGCCGCGCTGGGCGTTACGGCTGATCGATGCCGTCCTGCTCCTCGGTGTGCTCGGTTTCGCGATTTATTACTGGCAATCTCTCGACCGTATCCAGAACCGGATTGAGAATGTCTCGCCGGTTCTCACGTCCGACGTGGTGTTTGGGATCATCTTTGTCCTGTTGACGCTCGAGGCGGTGCGACGCACGACCGGCTGGATTTTGGTCTGGGTTATTCTTGCGTTTCTGGCTTACGGTGCTTTCGCTTTTCTGCTTCCGGTCGGCGGTTTCCGCGGCTTCGGCCTGGAGGAATACGTCGAAATCATCATGCTGACGACGAGCGGCATCTTCGGTGTGACTACCGAGACGTCGGTCACTTTCGTCTTTTATTTTATTGCTTTCGGTGTGGTCTATGCCGCGATCGGCGGCGGCCGTCTGTTCATCGATCTGGCCATCCGGCTGGTTGGCCGCACAACCGGCGGCAGTCAGAAGGTGGCCGTGATCGGCTCGAGCCTGATGGGGACCATCACCGGCAGCGCGGTCGCCAACGTCGCCGCCGTTGGAGTCTTCACCATTCCATTGATGCGCCAATCCGGCGTTCCCGGCGAGCGGGCGGCGGCAACCGAGGCGATCGCTTCCACCGGCGGACAGTTGATGCCCCCGGTCATGGGCGTCGCCGCTTTCGTGATGGCGGAACTCCTCGGCGTGCCTTATGCGCGCATCGCGCTCGCCGGCGTCATTCCGGCCATCGCTTATTACGTTGCGCTGTTCATGCTGGTCGATCTTAATTCCCGCAAGACCGGCACTGGCACGTTGCCGGTGAAGGCGGTGGACGAGATCGAGCCGCTGCTGCCGCGCTTGCACCTGCTGCTGCCGCCGCTTGTGCTGATCGGCTTCATGGCCATGGAGTACTCGGCGCAGACATCCGCGATGTATGCGACGATCGCATGCTTCCCTGTCGTCTTCCTGCGCCGGCGCGATTGGTTCGGTCCCGGCCGTTTGCTGGAGATCATTCGCGACACCGGCCGGCAGGCAGCGGAGATCGCGGTGCCGATCGGCGCCATCGGCATCATCATCGCCATCGCCATTCAATCCAATCTGGCGCTGAAGTTCTCCGCGGGATTACTGACTGCCGGCGGCGGTACGCTCGCGGGCTCGCTGCTGCTGATCATCGCCGGCTGCATCGTCATGGGCATGGGTCTGCCGACCGTGGCGGCCTACGTCATCGGCGCGGTGCTCTACGCGCCGGCTTTGCAGAAGCTCGGCCTGCCGGCGCTCACGTCGCACTTCTTCGTCATGTACTATTGCGTGTTGTCTATGGTCACGCCGCCGGTTGCCCTTGCGGCCTACGCCGCGGCGGGGCTCGCGCGTACCAGCCCGTGGACGACCGGGTGGTATGCCTTCCAGATGAGTTTCGTCGCCTTTCTCATCCCCTTTGCTTTCGTCGCCGACCAATCGCTGTTGTTCGAAGGCCCGATTCTCAACATTATCATCGCGTCGATCGCGCTCATTCTGCCGGTCGGTCTTTGGGCGGTCGGCTTGGTCGGCTATTTCCGCCATAACCTCTGTTGGGCGGATCGTATCTTCCTGATGATCTGCGGCGCGATCGCGATTGTTGCGCCGACCGGTGCCCCGTTGTGGTGGGCAGGCTGCGTGTTCGGCGCGGGATTCGTTGCGCTGAACTGGCGCTATCCGATCATCAGTTCTCTTTCGCTGGTGCCAGGCCGCGCCGCGCGCACGAAATCGGCCGGAGGCGCGCCGTGAGAGGCAGCCGGCACAGGCCGGAAGGCCGTGCGATGATTGACCCGAAATCGAAACGCCGCGTGCGGCAGGTGACGGATCATCCGAGCATCCACCACCACCCGTTCTTCTTCGTGCCGGCTTATGACCGCGCCGCGACAAAGTTGATTTTCGTCTCCCACCGCACCGGCGCGCCGCAAGTCTTTTACGAGGATCGCGCTAGCGGCGAGTTGGTGCAGGCGACCAATCGCCCCAACGTCGCGGAATGGTCGGTCTATCCGTCACCGGACGGACGGTTCGTTTATTTCACCGCGGGCGCCGGCGCCTGGCGCGTCGATCTAGACGATTTCTCCGAAACGCAACTCGCCGATTTCGGCGCCGTCGAGATGCGCGAGAAAGGCATGGTCGGCGCGGCCATGGGCACGACGGCGCTTTCCGCCGACGGCCGCTGGTGGGCGATTCCTGTCAAGACCGGTAAGGTAAGTCGTTTCGTCGTCATTGATACGCAACGCGGCGGCGCGCGCGTCATTCTGGAGCGCGACACTATCGGTCATCCGCAGTTCTGTCCGGATGACGACCAGCTCATTCTCTATGCCGGCCCGCTGACCGACCGAGTCTGGACGATCAATCGCGACGGCAGCGGCAGTCGCCGCGTCTATGAGCGCGAGGACCGCATGCAATGGGTGACCCACGAAGTGTGGGTACCCGGCCGGCGCGCCGTCGCCTTCGTCGATTGGCCG
>DASTWX010000164.1:0-5203 GCA_035765795.1 Pseudolabrys sp.
CGACGGCCTCACCTTTCGGTTGCCGGTGTCGGACAAGCCGCTGGAGATCACCGGTCCGGTGGCGGCAAAACTCTTCTTGTCATCCGACACAACGGACGCCGATGTCTTCCTCGTGCTGCGGCTCTTCGACCCCGCCGGCAAAGAAGTCACTTTCATCGGCTCCAACGATCCGCGTACGCCGATCGGCATCGGCTGGCTGCGCGCGTCGCATCGCAAGCTCGATCCCGAAAAGTCGCTCCCCTATCGCCCCTGGCACAGCCACGACGAAGCGTGGCCGCTCACGCCCGGCACACCGGTCGAGCTGGACGTCGAAATCTGGCCGACCTCGATCGTGGTGCCGCCGGGCTACCAACTCGCATTCAACGTACGCGGCAGGGATTACGAGGTCGACGGTACGGATGCCGCGCTGCCCAATGCGCCATATCCGATGAAAGGTGTTGGGCCGTTCCTTCACATCGATCCTGACGATCGTCCTGCAGCGGTCTTCGGCGGCCGCAACACCCTGCACTTTGCTCCGGGAGAACAGCCTTATCTGCTGCTACCCATTATCGGGCCGGATTAATTCTGGCGTCCGTCAGTATCCCTGCACCGCGAGTAGAACCTGCTCCGCCGTTGTGCGAACGTCGTAGAACAGATTGGCGATCTCAAAGGAGATGCCAAACGCCAGGAAATAGAATACGCCGGGCCACCGTTCCTCTGCCCGCAGGATCAACTTCGTGAGCGATCCGGTAGCCGCGAGATTCGAGGCCACCCACGTACATACGAGGCCGAGGACGGCGCCGGCCGCGATGTCGCTGGGATAATGGAAACCCACATAAACGCGCGGCAAGCACACGAACACGGTCGACCACGCGATCGCGAGCCACCCGAGTAGCCTCGATCGAAAGAACAGGCCGCAGCTCAGTGCGAAGGCGAGCGCCGCATGATCGCTCGGCAGCGAGTTTGCGTGCGTGAGCTTCGCAGTTGCGCTGCCCGACGGCGGGAACACGACGTGGAGATCGGGCGAGAACAACGGCCGCGGCCGAAACGGCAGAAAATCCTGCATTAGCCGGGCGATGACGAGAGCAACGAAAGCTCCGACGAGCGCCACAATTACGGGATGCTTTGAATGTTTAGGGCCGCCGCCGGAAAACCAGACTCCCCAAAGTGCCGCCATCAGCGGCACCATCTTGATACTGGTCATGTCGACGAACAGCGCAACGAAATGGTCGAAGACCGGCGAATGGCCGGAAACTTGATTGATGATGCGGATCAGAAACGAATCGATGCCGGACACAAACGTTTCCGCACTATCAAGTTGTCAAACAGGACTCCCCCGATGGGCAGGAACAGCCTGGATTGGGGCGCGAGGAAGGCAGCGGACAGCCTGCTTTAGCTCAAATGCGGCCCCGGACCTTCCGCCGCCTCGAGGACGGCCTCCCGCCATTCGCGTTTGACGGGAAGAATGGGAGGCATCGGCGCCATATCAGGCTCACTTGTCGGGGCTGCGATCGAATCTATGTTTTCCGTCTGCGAGCCTTTGCGCATGAAAAGATTATAAATGACCCATTGAGCGCGGTGGCGCCTGCCGCGTAAGGGAAAGCGGCGAGCGATGGACGAGTTCGAATAAAATTTTTCGTACGCGCTCGCTTGTCCGACACGGAGATCATCCGCCGACATTTGCGCCGGCCGATAGACCACATGCCCCTGGTCGTACATCGTCCAGTCGAAGGAAACGATGCGCTTCGCCTTTTTCAACTCGTACCAGGTGAGCGTGCCCGGATACGGGGTCAGCACCGAATAGGCGCACGCGTCATAGCGAGCGGCGATGTTGAAGTTGACGGTTTCGTCGAAAGCGGAACAATCATCGCCGTCGAAGCCGAACATGAATAAGCCGAACACCATGATCCCATGGGAATGCACCTTCTCCACCAGCGCGGCGAAATTTTCCGGCCGGTTGACGTGCTTGTGCACGCTCTTAAGCGTCGCGCGCGAGATCGACTCGAAACCGATACTCAGCATGGTGCAACCGCTTTCGGCGGCGAGTTCGAGCATGCGGTCGTCATTTGCCAGTTTGGATGTGACCCCGGCTTGCCAGTGTACGCCGCGGCCCTTCAAGGCGCGCATCACTTCTTTCGGGCGCTCCGGCGTGCCGAAAAAGTCAGCGTCGTTGATCGATATCGTTCGCGAGCCGCAGTTCTCGATTTCGCGGACCACCTCATCGACAGGCCGGTAGCGGAATTTGAGGCCATTCATCAGCGGCTCGGAGCAGAACGTGCAGCCCTGGTGACATCCGCGCGAGGTCTGGACGAAGGTGCGGTTCACGTAACGGTTTTTTTTGAGCAGATCATAGCGCGGCATCGGCATGCCGACCATGGAGTGCAACGCTTGCGCTTTGTAGGTTCCGCGCATGACGCCGTGCTCCAGGTCGTCGAGGAGTTTGTCGATGACGAGTTCGACTTCACCGACAACAACGGCGTCGCAATGCTTCAAGGCTTCCTGCGGCATGAAGCTCGGGTGCACCCCGCCCATGACGACGGGCATGCCGTCGGCACGGAAGCGATCGGCAATCTCGTATCCGCGGTTCACATAACTTGTCATCGCCGAGATGCCGACGAGATCCGCTTTCAAATCGAAATCGATCGTTTCAATGTTTTCGTCTGTCAGCACCACTTCGTATCTGTCGGGAGGGATACTCGCAGCAACGGCAAGAAGGCCGGCCAGCGGCGAGTAAAGCGCCCGGTTGAGATAGATCGGCCGCGTCGTCAGGGAATCGGTTTTCGGATTAACGAGGTGGATGATGCGGGAGCGCACGGAACTTCTCCGGTAGGGAACTCGGGGTCAAAACCCCACCGGCAAGAAAGTTTCCCGGTTCCAGAATTATTCTTGACGGCGGTTGGGCCTCTACGGGCAAAATACCGGGACGCGCACGGCCATAATGGTAGCGGTGGGCATCTTTCCGAAGGCTGGTTAAATGCCTGAGGCCGCAAGCCTGCGCCAGCGTAGAAAAGCGCCGGCCGCGTCGCCAGAACGGGCCTTGCTTTAGTGTCGTAGCGGTCCAGGCAAGGCGCGCTCGGCTTCCTCGGTGAGCCGTTTGTGGTGCCGGTGCGCGAACCAGAGCCCAGCGACGACAATAATTGCGCCGATAACCAGCAGCGCGATACCGACGGGCCCGGCGACGCGGTCAATGGCGGTGCCAAACATGTAGGCGCCGACGCCAAACAAGCTCGCCCAGAGGATCGCTCCACTGACATTGAAGACGAGAAAACGCGGCCAACTCATTCTATTAGCGCCGGCAAGAAAAGCGGCAAGTGCTCGCAAAATGGCGGTAAACCGGCCGAAGAAGACGACTTTGCCGCCGTGACGCATGAACAAATATTGTCCGACCTTCAGCCTGGCTTCGGTCAGGCCCACGCCTTTGCCATAGCGCAGCAGCAGCCGCAGGCCGACTTCCCGCCCGACCCAGAAGCCGGCCGAATCGCCGATAACTGCGCCGGCAATGGCCGCGGCGATCACCAGAGGCATGCTCAAATGATGCGTTGCCCCGCCCCAGGTCGCCGCGGCGATCAGGACGGTCTCGCCGGGCAGCGGCAAACCCATGCTCTCGAGCCCCACCACCACCGCTACGGCCCAATAGCCGTAAGTCGAAATGAGATCATGGGGAACCAGATCAATAATAGACAATACGCTACTCCATTGCCGTCGCGTGGAGGGAACTGGCCGAGTCACACGTTCCGGAAGGTCAACAACGGGCTGCGGGAATGGTGCCGCCGGGAACAAACAAGCCTATCGCCGTGAAGCGAGTTCGCTGCACTGTCCGTAGCACCTTTTGATGAAAGTGGACACTAGGGCCGTCACGTCAAGGCGCGACGATCGGCTGCGCATCGAGCCGCGCGGGTTGCACCGCCGTGTCGGCGAATATGCTGCCTTCTTCGAACCAGGATTTCGGCGCGGGCGCACCCCATAGCGTCTGCCGCTGCGGGTCTTTCAGATCCCATTTGATCGGCTCGTGATCTGGATCGACCGTCTGATAATCCGAACAGTAAATCTCCACGCGATGCCCGTCGGGGTCGCGCAGGTAAAGAAAGAAGGCGTTGGAGATTCCGTGTCGCCCCGGCCCGCGCTCGATGTTCTTTACGTAGCCTGTGGTCGCCATCAGGTCGAGCAAATCGATGATGGCGAGGGGGTGCGGCACCCAAAAGGCAAGATGGTGCAAGCGCGGGCCGGCGCCATTCGTGAAGGCGATATCATGGACGCCGCCCTTCCGGTGGGTCCATGCTGCCCAAAGCCGCTGGCTTTCTTCGTCCTCGGTGTATTCGGTGACGCGAAAGCCGATCTCGTTGTAAAAGGCGACCGCTTCGTCCACGTCGGGCGAGAAGCAGTTGAAATGGTCGATGCGCAGTGGCTTCACGCCCCTGTATAATGCGTATTGCTGATGGATCGGCGGCAGCCGCTCCATGCGCGCATAGAACTCAAGCGGCACGCCTTGCACATCGCGGCAGCGCAACGTGCGAGACTGGAAGGGCAATTCCGCCCACTCGACCGGCAATTGCTTTGCACGGAAGAACGCCTCCGCCCGGTCCAGGTCTTCGTCATCGTAGACCTTGAAGCCAAGGTGGCCGGCACAGGGCACATCGCCTTCACGCAAGACAACGCAGTGATGGCCGCGCTCTTCCAGCGCGCGCAAGCAAATCGCGTTATTGCCCTCATGGGTGATTTGAAGCCCGAGCACGTCGGCATAGAACGCGCGGCTCCTGGCGAGATCGGTCACGACGAGTTCGATATGGCTTAGGCGAACGATGTTGAAAGGCGGACGGAGGTTGGGAGGGGGGACCGGCATGACCTTCTCGAAACGTGGGAAGACGGCGGAATGGCCGCTCTCAGATTATCAAACAAATCTTCTACAAAGTGAATTCCGGAGCGGTCAGTTTATGGCGCAAGAAGCCGGTTGCGCCGGTTGTGTCTCCATACCTTGCGGGCACGAGGTGACGCGGTGCGCAGCAGGGCCGTCACATTTAAGCAAAGGCTCGCGTCCTCTCTCCGCTTGCCACACGGACAATAGAGACGAATTCTCGACGCACAAAAAAAACATGCGTTATAAAGTTGTCATTTGCGTTCCCGTCGATGTCCTGTACTCTCTCATTGTCCGGGGTACCTTCATGAGCCTTGATCCGGTTTTTCTCTCGCGCCTGCAATGGGCTTGGGTGATCGCTTGGCATATCCT
>DASTWX010000165.1:0-6882 GCA_035765795.1 Pseudolabrys sp.
ATCACCGGCGTGCACGCCATGCAGTTCGAGCCCGGGCAGATCCTGAAAGCCTACGAATCGCAGGCTCTCGCCGACAAGGTGCAAGAACTCTTCGCCGAGCAGGCGAAGCCGCTGGTCGCCGGCGGTTGTGAGGTGCTCATCCCAGGCGGCGGCATCCCCATGCTTTTGTTCTCCGCATTACATGAGCACACGGTCGATGGAGCGCCGATCATCAATGGCATCCCGATCGCGGTGAAGATGGCGGAGCTCGCGGTGAAGCTGCGCCGGCTCGCTGGACTGGGCGTCAGCCGCGTCGCCGAGTTCGTGAAGCCGCCGGACGCGGTCATTGAGGAATTCATGACCCACCCGAAGGGGCTGTAATCAACCGGGAAGCGCAAATCACCGCGCCAGCCCGTAGGCGCTGGCGAGCAGTTCCACGAGACTGAGCAGGCGCGCGACATAATGATCGCGGGTGACGAAGCCGCCCGTCTCGTTTGCATTGAACTGACGCTCCACGCTGTCGATCAGCCGCAGCAGACGGCGCCGATGGAAGCCGAGCCGCCGTTGAACCGGATCGGTGACGATGCCGGAGAAGGCCGCCGCGACGGCGCCGATGGCCATCAGCCCGCCAGTGACGCCAGCGATTAGCCCAGGCGAGGCGGCGACCGGAAATGCCGCGTACCAGAGCCGGCCGAGCGTGGCGCCAAGCGGAAATGATGCGACCGCGGCCTGCTGCGCCATCATGCCGGCGAGCGCCGGCCCGAGCACCAGCGCGCCAGGAGTAATCTCTTTCAGCGCGACCGCGCCGGTGCCGAGCGCGAGGAGGGCGGTTGCGATCTCGGCGGCCGCCGCGCGTGTGTCAGCGTACTGCGCCGTCGCTTGTTCGAGCCGCTCGCGAAAGGCCGGATCGGCGGCGCGGCGGCCGATGCCCTGCATCGCTGTGTTGACGATGGCCTGGATGTGCGGCGACGCGAGAATGGTTTCGGCAAGCGCATCTTTCTGCGCAAGGCGGTCTTTTTGGCGGTAGGGCAATTCCAGCAGTTCGGTCACGATCAGCCACTCGATCTCGCGGCCGAGGGCGGTGTCGAGCAGGATGCGGCGGGAATCGAGATAGCCGGCCACCCGCTTGGCGCGAACGGCACGCGCGGCGGCGGCGCTTAGCTTCACGGCGAAATTGGGAACGGCGAGGCCGATGTTCAGCGGCGCTTTGACGACGTCCCAGCCCACCGCGTGGCGATGGAGCGCCAGTGAGCCGGTAAGAGAAAAATGCCGATCGACAAAGGCGTCGACGCGCGCGCGCCGGCTCTCGAAATAGAGGCGGGCCGCTTGGCTGACCGCGCGCCGCGCCTCCTCGGCGGTAAGCTGCGGCAGATTTTGTATCGCAGTTGCTGCTGGCATCGGCACCAAACGCTCGGTCGTGGCGGCATCTCTGGAGACGGAAATTCAACGCCCTCTTGACGATTTGGTGCCTTGGCCGCGCGGCAGCAAAGCATCCTTCTGTCGCGGGGGGTACCTTGGCCAGCGCCTCCGAAAGAATAAGAATGAGCTTCTGGTGTTCACAAAAGATGGCCTATGGCCACACAGGGGAGGACAGTCGATGCGCAAATCAATTTTGCTCTTGGCGATTTCCTGCGTTCTCGCCGGCTTTGCCGTTCAGCCGGCTGCGGCGGCGGGCGTGAAAATCACGCCCCTCGGCAGCCATGACGGCGAGTTCTGCGCGAGGGACCGGGCGATGATTTTCGAAGACCCGGACGGCACGCGAATTCTTTACGACCCGGGGCAGACCGTCGTCGGCGCTAACGATCCACGGCTCGGGAAGATCGATGTGGTTCTGCTGTCTCACGTCCACACCGATCATCTGGGCGACCGGCACACCAAGGCCGTCAATGCGGGTACCTGTGCGAAGCCGGATCTGTCCGTCGTGGATGCGCCCAGCTCGAACACCGAGAAGATCGTGATTGCCAAAAGAGCGAAATTTCTCGTCGGCGGCGAGATGAATAGCTTCTTCGCCAAGCGCATTGCAGCGGGCGGCGGCGACAAGAACCAGGTTCTCGTGTTGCGCTTCGGCGCCAGCCGCAAGCTCGGCGGCGTCACCATTTGGAGCGTGCCGGCCGCGCACACCAACGGTCTCGCCGCGGAATTCCTCACCGGTCCGCTCGCCAAGGAAATGGCGGAGAATGGTCTGACAGCCTATGTCGGCCCGCCGGGCGGCTATGTGCTGCGCTTCTCCAACGGTCTGACGGCGTACCTTTCCGGCGATACCGGCGTGATCAGCGAGCAGAAGACGGTGATCCACGATGAATTGCACGCCAACCTCGCGGTTATGAATATCGGCGGCGCCTTTTCGACCGGGCCGACGGAAGCGGCCTATGTCATGGACGAGCTGGTGAAGCCGAATTCGGTGATTGCCTCGCACGCCAACGAGGCTGCGACCAAGAACGGCAAGATCTTGCCGGGGACGAAGACGGCCGCCTTCAAGGCCGCGAGCAAGATGCCGGTGTATGCTTCGCTGAGCGGAAAGACGATGGAGTTCGACGGCAAGGGCAAGTGCGTAGGGGGTTGTTGAAAAAGGGTAGCTAAGCCGCAGCCCGGACGGAGCGTGCACTCAGTCCGGGCCAGTGCTGCGCACACCCGGAGGATGGTGGGACCTGTCCAACGAGCGGGGACGATGCAACGATACCGGCACCGCGCCGCCAACGCGATGAACCGGAGGAATGTGATGCACTACCGCCGCAGCTCGATGCGGGTCACCCTGACGCTCGCAGCCTTGCTGGCCTTTGTGCAGACTGCGGCGGCCCAGTTGTTTCCGGAGCCCGTGCGGCGTCCGTTCGACAGAGCCTCCACGCCCAGCCGTTGTCAATCGCGATACTTTAGACTTAAAGTATTCCGCAAATGGGCGAAGTTCAGGTCGTCGATGGCGTGCTGGTTCAGGGGGACTACATTCGTTCCGACGTCAAAAGGCGGAAGGAAAGAAATACGAATCTGCGTGTCGCGGTCGAAGATGCCACGCCTGGTGATCGACCTGTGACCGC
The DNA here is from genome assembly GCA_035765795.1 of Pseudolabrys sp. GTDB lineage: Bacteria > Pseudomonadota > Alphaproteobacteria > Rhizobiales > Xanthobacteraceae > Pseudolabrys. Next base: position 3,012 of record DASTWX010000165.1, read on the forward strand.
GGAAGGAGTGAAGGCGATGTCAAGATATCGTGGCAATGTCGAAGCGGTGCGCAACTTGGTACGGCCGGCCGAGGTGCATCGCGACGTCTACATCGACGAGGAAGTGTTCCAGCTTGAAATGGAGCATCTCTTCGCCAATACCTGGGTCTATGTTGGGCACGACAGCCAGGTGCCTAATGCCGGCGACTATTTCGGCACGACCGTCGGGCTGCAGCCGGTTTTGATGGTCCGTCACACCGACAACACGGTGAAGGTCCTCTACAACCGCTGCCCTCACAAAGGCACGCGCATCACGACCGAGACCTGCGGCAATACAGGAAAATTCTTCCGCTGCCCCTATCATGCCTGGAGTTTCCGTACCGACGGATCGCTGATCGCGATTCCGCTGCGGCAGGGATATGAGAATACCGGCTTCGAGCAGAGCCACGCCGCAGAAGGCATGGCGCCCGTCCGCAACGTGCACAACTACCGCGGCTTCGTCTTCGCCAAGCTCAACGACTTCGGTCCCGGCTTCGAGGAATTCTTCGGTGAGAGCCTGTCAAGCTTCGACAATATGATCGACCGCTCGCCGGCCGGCAAACTGGAAGTCGCCGGCGGCGTCCTCCGATACATGCACAACTGCAATTGGAAGATGCTGGTCGAAAACCAGACCGATACCTGTCATCCTATGATAGCGCACGCGTCGTCGGCGGGCACCGCCATCAGGGTGTGGGAAAAGGCCCCGCCGGGAACCAAGAAGCCGATGGCGGTGGAGATCTACGCGCCGTTCATGGCGCCGTACGAATTCTTCGAAAATATGGGTATTCGCGTCTGGCCGAACGGGCACGGCCATACCGGCGTGCATCACTCGATCCACTCCGATTATTCGGCGATCCCCGGCTATTACGAGAAGATGGTCGCGGCCTACGGCGAAGAGCGGGCCAAGGCGATCCTCGGCGAGAACCGCCACAACACGGTCTACTTTCCCAACCTCATGATCAAGGGGCCGATCCAGCTTATCCGCCTGTTCAAGCCGCTCGCCGCCAACAAAACGTTGGTCGAGTCATGGACGTTCCGGCTGGTCGATGCGCCCGATATGCTGCTCGAGCGCACGCTGATGTATAACCGCCTGATCAACGCGCCGACCTCGGTCGTCGGCCATGACGACCTGGAGATGTATGAACGCGCCCAGGAAGGTCTGCACGTCGATGCCAACCAGTGGGTCAACGTGCAGCGGCTCTACGATCCCTCCGAACAACCGGATGTGACGGCGGAGACGAACGGCACGACGGAATGGCAGATGCGCAACCAATTTAACGCCTGGTCGAAATTCATGACGATGTCGATGTGACGAGCACGCAATGAACGTCCCTAACCCGCCCACGGACCAGCAACTCATCGACTTCGTCGTTCGCGAGGCGCGGCTGATCGATCAGCATCGTTTCGAGGAATGGCTCGATCTGTTTACGGATGATGGTATCTATTGGATGCCGTTGGAGTGGGGACAGACCGACGCGCGGCTGACCGCTTCTCTCATGCACGAGGACAAACTGCTTTTGAAAATCCGCGTCGAGCGCCTCAAGGGCAACCGCACCTTCTCACAAAAGCCAAAGAGCCGCTGCCATCATCTTCTGCAACGGCCGCAGGTCGACCGCCGCGACGAAAACGCCAATGAATACGTCACCTGGACGCCGATGCATTACGTCGAGACTCGCTACGACGACCAGCAGCTCTACGCCGCCTGGGCGACGCACACGATGACGATGGTCGACGGAGTGCTGAAGATCAGGCTCAAGCGCGTCGATCTCGTCAACAGCGAGGCGGCATTCGGCAACATTCAGCTTTTCATGTGATGCCTGGAATTGGTCGTGATCGCCTCTCCGCCGTCATGCCCGGCCTTGTGCCGGGCATCCACGTCTTCATAAGAGCAACAAAAAAAACGTGGATGGCCGGGACAAGCCCGGCCATGACGGAAATCGGTTTTGTGGCGGCGCGACGGGGTTCAACATGACCGCGCGGCTTTCCTACGACCGCGTGGTGGCCTGCGCGCCCGTGACGATCCCTTACCGCCGCTATTCCATAGACACGGCGCATTGGTGGATCGGGCGTGCACTGCACGATCTGACCCGTACCGCCAAAATTCGTCCGCAAGACGTCGACGGGCTCATCCTGTCGAGCTTTACATTGGGTGCGGATACCGCCGTCGGCGTGACCCAGCATCTCGGGCTGACGCCGCGCTGGCTCGACCATGTGCCGCTCGGCGGCGCCAGCGGTGTCGTCGCGCTACGCCGCGCTGCGCGCGCCGTGCAGTGCGGCGATGCGCAATTCGTCGCCTGCGTTGCCGGCGACACCAATCATGTCGACTCATTCCGCAAGACGCTGACAACCTTCTCGCGGTTTGCGCAGGACGCCGTATATCCTTACGGCTCGGGCGGCGCGAACGCCTCCTTCGCGCTGATCACCAAGAACTACATGAACATGTACGGGGGGAAGCGCGAGGACTTCGGCAAGCTTTGCGTCGCCCAGCGCGAGAATGCGCTGGCGATCCCCTTTGCCATGATGAAGAAGAGACTGACACTGGAAGAGTACATGGAGGCGCGGCCGATTTCCGACCCGCTGCATTTGTTCGATTGCGTCATGCCTTGCGCCGGCGCCGAGGCTTTCCTCGTCTGCCGTTCGGATGCGGCGGAGTCGCTCGGTTTACCGGCAGTGCGCCTGCTTTCCACGATCGAGCGGCACAACGCGTTTCCCGACGATCCGATCCAATACCGCGGCGGCTGGGCGCTCGATGTCCGCGAGCTGTGGCAGATGGCCGGCGTGCAGCCTGCCGATATCGATCTCTTGGAGACCTATGACGATTACCCTGTTATCGTGGCCATGCAGTTTGAGGATCTCGGCTTCTGCAAGAAAGGCGAAGGGCCGGATTTCATCCGCCACCACAGCTTCACGACGGACGGAAGCTTTCCGCACAACACCTCCGGCGGGCAGCTTTCGACCGGGCAGGCCGGCGCGGCCGGCGGCTATCTCGGCCTCACCGAAGCGATGCGCCAACTCACCGCTCAGCCGATCGGCAAGCCGGTCGCGAACGCCAAACTCGCGGCCGTCTCCGGTTTCGGTATGATCAATTACGATCGCGGGCTGTCGTCCGGCGCCGCCGTTCTCGCGAGGGCTTAAGTGACCGCACCGCTCGTCCGGCCAAAGCGCAAGAACCCGCTCAAGAAAACGCGGCAGCCGCTTTATCCGCAGCTCATCCGCAGCCGCACGGCCCATGGGCTCACGGCCGCTGCGGCTCAAGGCCGTTTCGAGCTGCAAACCTGCGTGGACTGCAAGACCATCTTTTATCCGCCGCGCGACGCCTGCCCGAAATGTCTGTCGCCGCGCGTGCCTTTCGTGCCTGTCGACAGCCGCGGCACGGCGCTCGCTGAGACGACGATCCGCACGTCGACCGATCCATATTTTCGTGAGCGCACGCCGTGGCGCGCAGGCCTGACCAAGCTCGATTGCGGGCCCGTCGTACTGTCTCATCTGCACGGCGATGTGCGCGAAGGCGATCGCGTGCGGCTCGATCTCAAGCTCGACAAAGGCGGCGCGCCGGTGCTGATCGCCCTGCCGGAGAAAGACACCCCTAACATGGCCGACGACCTGCAAGTGCGCGAGATGACCTGCGACCCGAAATTCCGCCGTGTGCTCGTTTGCGACGGCCGCACGGCGGTCGGACAGGCCATGGCAAGAGCTTTCTCGGAAGCGGGCGCCACCATCGTGTTCGTCGGCATCGCCGATCCGTGGAAGCCGTACCCAGGACAGGATGAACTGCGCAATATCCCGAACGTCGAGATCGTGCCGCTCGACGTGACCGACACCGAATCCGTTACCGAGCAGGCCGAGCAGAACG
>DASTWX010000166.1:0-9729 GCA_035765795.1 Pseudolabrys sp.
CCGTTTCTGATCCTCGCTGCGCAAGGTGAGCCTAACGCGTGACCCCGGTAAGCGCCGCAATGACGTCGCTGTCGATCAGGGTGATACGCTGGATGGCGAGATGAGCGGCACATCGAAGTGCTGGAAATGACGCGTGTTTGCCGTGACAACCGCGAGATTATGAACGGCGGCGGTCGCGGCAATGGCAGCATCTTCAAAGCCGGGATCGGCTCCAGCGCCGCTAGCGCGGACCAGTAGCCGGCCTGTTTCGAGCGCGACGGGCGATGTAAAGGGCAAAGTTCTTGAATCATACAGCTCCAGAATCGCACTCAGCCAACGGCCGAGAGCGGCAGCTCGTCGGGCAGAACCCTTGCGCTCAAGTCGTGATATGCCCGCTTGAATTTCCGCCAGTGTTATCGTGGACAAGAAAAGTTGCCCATCATGGTCTCGCACCCATGCTCGAAAGCTGGCGGCGGCAGATGATGGAGTATTCTGCGCTTGAGGCGACGGAGCGAGAATCGATATTGCGTTCGTGTCGAGCAAATATCCGGGCATTAATCGCCGGTGCTCTCACGCAAGACCCGAGCGGGACGCCTCCGGGGGATATCCTCCAAAGTAAGCTCTGGAACCGCCAGAAGAAGATCGGCAAAAGATGGAATCCTGCGCTTCACCTTGATCCATTCGTTATACGAAACGACCACGGCAGCCGGACGGCCACGTTTGGTAATCGTCGTTGGCTCGCCTTGCTCGGCTGCCTCGACGACGGCCGAGAGCGTCGATTTTGCTTCGCGAAGCTGAAGTTCTTTCATGGGGATACTTACCCGTGTCTACAATGACCAATGTAGTCACCTCTGAACGTAAAGTCAAACGTTCAAGCGCGGGGTGAGACCTTCCCGAAGGAACGCGGCGTCGAGCGTCATCGGTCGTTCTCGCGGAAATAAGCGGAAATCGGCACACGGGTCGAAAGCTCTGCGAATTTCAAATACATAAAGACGACAAACTCAGTCGGTTCAATCCCAGGCGATCGGAAAATGGCGGATAAGTGTCTGAAGTAAGTAGGAAATTCTCTATTGCGCCCATGATGGACTGGACGGACCGCCATTGCCGGTTCTTCCATCGCCTACTCACGCGCCGCACGCTTCTCTATACCGAGATGCTGACCACCGGCGCGGTGCTGCACGGCGACCGCGACCGGCTGCTCGGCTTCGATCCCGCGGAGCACCCGGTCGCATTGCAGCTTGGCGGCTGCGACCCGCGCGCGCTCGCGCAGTCGGCCGGCATCGGCGAGGACTTCGGCTACGACGAGATCAACCTGAACGTCGGTTGCCCGTCGGATCGCGTGCAGGAAGGCCGCTTCGGCGCGTGCCTGATGGCGGAGCCGCAACTTGTCGCCGAAGGTGTCGCCGCCATGAAGTCCGCGGTGCTCGTGCCCGTCACCGTCAAATGCCGCATCGGCATCGACGAGCAGGATCCGGAAGAGGCGCTCTTCGCTTTTACGCAAGCCGTGAAGGCCGCCGGCGCCGATGCGCTTATCGTACATGCGCGCAAGGCCTGGCTGAAAGGATTGTCGCCGAAAGAAAACCGCGAGGTGCCGCCGCTCGATTATGCGCTGGTGCACCGGCTCAAGCGCGCGCATCCCGATTTCGAAATCGTCCTCAACGGTGGCATTGTGTCGGTCGAGCAAGCACAAGAGCATTTGGCGCATGTCGATGGCGTCATGATGGGACGCGCGGCGTATCAGGAGCCTTGGCGGCTCATCGCCGCCGATCCAGCATTCTTCGGCGAACCCGCGCCATTCGATTCACCGCACGAAGCTGGGTTTGCGCTCATCCCCTATATCGAGCGCGAGTTGGCGAAAGGCGTGCGGCTTTCCGCGATTACGCGCCATGTGCTCGGCCTCTTCCGCGCGGTGCCCGGCGCGCGCGCCTTCCGCCGTCATCTCGCCACCGAAGCGGTCAAGCCGGGCGCCGACTTCGCCGTCATGGCTGATGCGCTTGCGCTGGTGCTGGACAGCAAACGGGATTTGGCGCACATCGCCGCTTGACGCCTTCGACGGGCGTTGTCGGAGATATCGCGCGTGCTGGGGCATTCGCCGGGAGAGATCGCGGAGCTCGCAGCATGGATCGCGAGCGCCGGTATTCTGGTCGGTATTCTAGCCGGCCTGTTCGGCATCGGCGGCGGCTCCATTATCGTGCCGGTGCTCTACGAGGTGTTTCGCGCGCTCGCCGTACCGGAAGACCTGCGCATGCAGCTCTGCATCGGCACGTCGCTCGCCATTATCGTGCCGACCACCGTGCGTTCATACCTCGGGCACAAGAAAAAGAGCGCCGTCGTCCCATCGGTTGTGCGCGCCTGGGCGCTGCCGGCGGTCGTCGGCGTTGCGCTCGGTGCGCTGATCGCGGCCTATGCGCCGGCGCCGGTGTTCAAGATTGCCTTCGTTATCTTCGCGGCTTTTGTCGCTGTCCGCATGCTGTACGGCACCGACCGGTGGACGCTCGGTCACGATCTCCCCGGCCGGGGCTTGCAGGCGATCTACGGTTTCATCACCGGATTGATCGCCTCGCTCGTCGGCGTCAGCGGCGGGGCGGTGTCCAATGCGGTGCTGACATTGTACGGTAAGACGATGCAACAGGCGGTGGCGACGTCGGCCGGCGTCGGCGTTCCGATCACGATCGCCGGCGCGGTCGGCTATATGCTCGCGGGTTGGCAGTATCGGGCCGAGTTGCCGCCGTTCTCGATCGGCTTCGTCTCACTCATCGGCCTCGTGCTGATGGCGCCGGTATCGAGCTACACGGCGGCCTTCGGCGTGCGGCTGGCCCATTGGCTGCCGCGCCGCAAGCTGGAGATTGCTTTCGGCGTCTTTCTCGCGCTCGCTTCGTTGCGGTTTTTGCTGACGTTGATTTGATTCTGGCTGTCATTCCGGGGCATGCGCACAGCGCGTCTGGATTCCGGCCCCAGCGCGATTGCGCCGTCCCGCAATGACAATCGCAATCACGGCCTCCCGCGCATCCATAGGCGGTCGCCGCGGACCTCCCAGCTCTGCAAACGGTTGAGGAAACTCATGCCGAGCAGATTGTTCTTGAGCCGGCCGCGATGCACCACCAGCGCCGGCACCGATCGCTCGACCAGGCCGCCCACGGCAACCCGGTCCAGCGTCACCGCGGCTGCCCGCGTGCGCCCGTTGGCGGTGTCGACATTGACCGAATAGTCGAGCACTTCGATCGGCAGCCCCGCCGCTTTTGCCGCGTCTTCGGTCAGCACCACGGATGTCGCGCCGGTATCGAGCACCATCGGCACGCGTGCGCCGTTGACATGGGCGGCGAGCGCGAAGTCGCCGCCCTTGCGGCGCACGACCTCGACATCGCGGCCGTGGCTGGCGACATGGCCCGGCAGCAATTCGGCGACAGTGCGGTCGGCGACGTCGCGCAGTTCGAAGCGATAGCTGTAACCGACGACCAGGAGCAGGCCGATCACCGTCCAGAACAGCATCGTCTCCAGCGCCTGCGCCAGCCGCTCGCGAAACAACGTAAGGATGAGTCCGCCCACGCAAATCGCCAGCACGAGCTTCACCACGAGCCCGCCCATATCGTGGCGCAGGAAATTGGTGATCGGGTCCGTATCGGTCATCGCGATCAGCACGGCGAGCGACAGCACCATGCCAAGGAGGAGCGACCAGGTCAGGCGCCGGCTCATTGCGCAACCACGGTCGAGTCGGCGCAAGCGCCCCGATGGGCGGCCATCCGCGCGGGCAGTTCGGACATGACTCGCTCGCGTTCGGCCGCGCTCATGCCGCTCCAGGCGGCGATCTCGGCAATAGTCCGTCCGCAGCCAAGGCATAGGTTCCGGTCGGCGTCGAGCGTGCAGATTTTGACGCAGGGTGTTTCAATCATGGCGGGCTTTCGGACCGGGCGGGAGCCGGTCCGACCATAGACCGGATGGGTCGCAAGGCAATCAGGGCCATTGGTCGCAAGGGATAGTGGAGCGGATTTGACATTCGCGACCAGCCTAGCAGCAGCCTCATACCGCGAATGTCAAATCCAAAGCTCCACTAGAAACTTATATTTGCTAGTGGTCCTTTGATTCTAACATTCGCAAAGATGCCCGCCGAAATGGAATGCGAATGTTAGAATCGGACCACTAGGCGATCAGGTTCCAGCCCGGAACAGCGGCCGCCGGCTGAGGCGGCGCTTTTCTTCCGGTGAGAGGATGGGCTCGCCCGGCGTCAGTGGCGGCGCTTGCATCATCGGCGCCATAGCGGCAACGACCCGTTCCGGCGGGAACGTGACGATCACCTCGGTGCCGATGCGCAGCTTGGATTTCAGGCTGAATGTGCCGCCGTGCAAGTCGACAAGGCTCTTGGCGATGGGCAGGCCGAGGCCCGCTCCCTGCTCGGCGGACTTGATTGAGTTGGAGCCTTGCCCGAAGGAGGCGAGCACCACCGGGATTTCTTCGGCTGGAATTCCGGGACCGGTGTCCTTCACGCTCAAGTACTGCCCGCCGGAGGCTGTCCATCCCGCCTTCAGCCAGATTTCGCCGGCCTGCGGCGTGAACTTGATCGCGTTGGATAAAAGGTTAAGGCAGATCTGGCGCACCGCGCGCTCGTCGGCCCACAGCCGCGGCAAATCGGCCTCGAACATTTCGTGGATGATGAGGCCGCGGTTGGTGGCGCGCAGCTTGAGCAGATGGTGGCAGTCCTCGACGATGGCGGCGAGCGACACCGATTCCTCGTTGAGTTCGTAACGGCCCGCTTCGATTCGCGACAGATCGAGAATTTCGTTGATGAGGCCGAGCAGGTGGACGCCGGAATTATGGATATCGGCCGAATATTCCTTGTAGGCCGGCACCGAGTGTTCGCCGAACACTTCCGTTTTCATCACTTCCGAGAACCCGAGGATCGCATTGAGCGGCGTGCGCAATTCGTGGCTCATTTGCGCAAGGAAGCGTGACTTCGAGATATTGGCTGCCTCCGCCCGACGGCGCGCTTCGTCGGAGATGGCCTTGGCCTGCTCCAGCTCTCCGATCAAGGCGTCTTTCTCCGCCCGTGCCTCCAGCGTCGCCAATGTGGTGGAGCAGAGCCGATAGGCCAGCACGGCGAAATAGGCCTGCGCCGATATCGCCATGAGGGCGAGAATGTAATTGCGCAAGGTCCCCTGCAGGGCGAAGTCGAGCGCGACCGCCGCCGTGACCGGAAACGTGGCGGCGAACGCCGCCATCGGCAGGCTCGAGGCCAGCATGCTGGAGACCGCCACCACCAGCAGCATGACGAAGAGCAGAAACATGTTCGAGCTTTCATCCGTGCCCACGGGATGGATCAGGATGAACATCCAGGCGAGGCCGTAGAACAGCTCCAGGAGGATGAAGCGCAGCCGCCACTTTCCATAGGGTGCCTCAGCCGCGGGAAGAGCGAGGAACTGGCGGCACTTGCGGATGACGACCGCATGGATGACCAAAACCGAAGCGGTCCACGCGCCGGCGGCAATGGCGCCCGTCCATAAACCCGACAGCAAGCCGATGGTCGCCACCAGCAGCAGGATCACCAGCGACGCAGAAAGGCGGTTTTGGGCGTATTGCCGCAGCAGCTCGAAATCGAAGGCGGGTCGGGTGCCGCTGGTCGACGTGAGCCGATCTCGCGCCTCGCGCACATATTGCGCGGAAAGACGCCGCTTCACCGGTGATGTTTCCGGGGGGAGCGCGGTAAGATTGGGCTGCTCGCCTGGAATGGGCATGTACTGAGGCTGTTACGCTGGAACTGAGCCCGACCCTGGCGCACAATCCTTAAATCCAACCTTAAGAGCGGACTAAAAACTTTGGTTAACGATCGTTACCGGGGGCCTTTGACAGAGGTGGTGCTCCATGGTCAGGCTGGCCGGGGACGGAATGGTCGGGGAGCGAAGCAATGAAGCTTTACGACAGCAAGATGGCGCCCAATCCACGGCGCACACGTATCTTTCTGGCCGAGAAGGGGATTTCAGTGCCGACCGAGCAGGTCGACATGATGACGATGCAGCATAAGACGCCGCAATACACCGCCGTCAATCCGCTGCAGCGCATGCCGGCCCTGGTTCTCGACGACGGTACGGTGATCACCGAGTCCATCGCCATCTGCCGCTATTTCGAGGCGCTTCAGCCGGAGCCGCCGCTGTTCGGCGTAGGGGCCAAAGACATCGGCCTGGTCGAGATGTGGAACAGGCGCTGCGAGCTCAATTTGCTGTTCCCCGTGGCTCACGTCTTCCGCCACTCGCACCCGGCGATGAAAGAACTCGAGGTGCCGCAAGTGTCGCAATGGGCCGAGGCCAACCGGCCGCGCGTGGCCGAATTTCTCACTATTCTCGACGGACAACTGAAGGAACACGCGTTCGTCGCAGGCGAGCGTTTCACCGTCGCCGACATCACAGCGCTTTGCGCCATTGATTTCATGAAGCCGTCACGCGTCCCGGTGCCGGAGGGACTCGATAGCCTCTCGCGCTGGCGCGAGGCTGTATCGGCGCGGCCGAGCGCAAAGGCGTAGATCGCGGCAATGCGCCTGACCATCATCGGCTCCGGCGACGCTTTCGGCTCCGGCGGGCGCTCCAATACCTGCTTCTGGCTGGAGACAGCGAAGAGCACATTGCTGGTCGATTGCGGCGCCTCGGCATTGCCGGCGCTAAAGGCGCGCGGCCTCGACCCGAACCGGATCGAAGGGATCGTGCTTTCACACCTGCACGGCGATCACTTCGGCGGCCTGCCTTTCCTGTTGCTGGACGGGCAGTTCCTGTTGCGCCGCGAGAAGCCGCTTTCGATCTTCGGCCCGCCCGGCACGCGCGCGCGGCTCGACTCGCTCATGGAAGTGTTCTTTCCGAAATCCAGTGGCTCGAAATGGCGTTTTGATTGGCACGTCGAGGAGGTCGCCGTCGGCATCGAGACCGATGTGCTTGGGCATAAGCTGACCACGACCGAGGTCATCCACCAATCCGGTACGCCGTCGACTGCTTTGCGTTTGTCGGACGGAGAAAAGACGTTCGCCTATTCCGGCGATACCGAGTGGACCGACGGGCTGTTGCCGATCGCGGCCCACGCCGATCTTTTTATCTGCGAATGCTACGCCCATGCCGGGAAGCTGACCGGCCATATGAGCTGGGAGACCCTGAAATCACGGCTTGCCGATTTGCGCGCACGCCAAATCATGCTCACGCACATGAACCCGACGATGCTCGCGCGGTTGGACGAGATCAAAGCCGCGGGGGTTTTGATTGCGGAGGACGGACTGGTGATGGAGTTTTGAGGCTGCGACTCATTTGCAGTCGTCATTGCGAGCGAAGCGAAGCAATCCAGGCTTAAATCTAGATTGCTTCGTCCCGCTCGGCTTTGCCTCGCGGTCCTCGCAATGACGGCCGGATATTATTTTTCCAACAGCGCGATCAAACTCGACGTATCCCAGCGGTTACCGCCCATCGTCTGCACTTGCGAATAGAACTGATCGACGAGCGCGGTGACCGGCAGGCTGGCGTCGTTGCTGCGCGCCTCGCCGAGACAGATGCCAAGATCTTTGCGCATCCATTCCACCGCGAAGCCGTGGTTGAACTCGCCGGCGACCATCGTCTTATAACGGTTCTCCATCTGCCAGGACTGCGCCGCCCCCTTCGATATCGTGGCGATCACCTTTTCGATGTCGAGGTGAGCGCGCTTGGCAAAGTGCAGCGCCTCCGATAATCCTTGCACCAGCCCTGCGATGCAAATCTGGTTCACCATCTTCGTAAGCTGTCCGGCGCCGGGATCGCCGATCAGATTGCAGGCGCGCGCGTAAGCCGCAATCACCTTCTCAGCCTTGGTGAAAACCGCGGCCTCGCCGCCGCACATCACCGTGAGCACGCCGTTCTCGGCGCCGGCCTGGCCGCCCGAGACCGGCGCGTCGATGAAGTCGAATCCTGCCTTCTTCGCCGCCGAATACAGCTCACGCGCAATTTGCGCCGAAGCGGTCGTGTGGTCGACGAAGATCGAGCCTTTGTCCATGGCGGCGAAAGCGCCGTCAGGACCGAGGGTCACTTCGCGCAGGTCGTTGTCGTTGCCGACGCAGGCCATGACGAAATCCTGGCCCTCTGCCGCAGCTTTCGGCGTGGGGGCGGACTTGCCGCCATATTGCTTGACCCATTTCTCGGCCTTGGCGGCGGTCCTGTTGTAAACGGTTACCTCGTGGCCGCCTTTATTCTTGAGATGTCCGGCCATCGGATAGCCCATGACCCCCAGACCGAGAAACGCCACCTTCGCCATCGTTACCTCCCTCGAACTCGGCTGATGCCTTGGCTCGCACCCGCCAATGCCTATCTGCCATAGGTCACCCGCGAGACTGCGCTACGTCAACCGCCCTGTGCGCCTCCCGTGTTTGCATTGACCCTCTCGCCGCCGTGCCTATGGTGACCGCGCAGGCGGCAATTGAAGGACGACGCAATCATGGCAGTAACCAAGGAACAGGTGATGGCGGCTCTGGCGCGGGTCGCGGCCCCGGGCGGGGCGCCGCTGACCGAGACGCGGGCGCTGTCGGACATCGTCGTCAGCGACGGCAAGGTGTTCTTCTCGATTACCGTCGACGCGGCCGCGGTCCAGCAATGGGAGCCGGTGCGTAAGGCGGCGGAGACGGCGGTGCGCGCCATCCCCGGCGTGCAGTCGGCGCTCGTGGCGCTCACGGCCGAACGCGCGGCTGCGGCCGCTACTGCGCGGCGACAGCCGCAGCCCTCGGCCCCGACCGCGCACGCCCGGCATCCCGCGCATCCGGCCGACAATACGGCTCCCGGTATTCCCGGCGTCGACGCGATCATTGCGGTCGCCTCCGGCAAGGGCGGGGTGGGGAAATCGACCACCGCCGTCAATCTCGCGCTGGGCTTGCGGGATCTTGGGCTCAAGGTCGGCGTGCTCGACGCCGACATTTACGGCCCGTCGATGCCCAAGCTGCTCGCGATCCGGGAGAAGCCGCAGACCATCGGCGGCAATCGCTTGAGGCCGATCAGCCGCTACGGCCTCACGGTCATGTCGATCGGCTTCCTGATCGACGAAGAGACGCCGATGATCTGGCGCGGGCCGATGGTGATGTCGGCGATTACGCAAATGCTGCGCGAAGTGGAGTGGGGCAAGCTCGACGTGATGGTCGTCGACATGCCGCCCGGCACCGGCGATGCCCAGCTCACCATGGCGCAGCAGGTGCCGCTGAAAGGCGCGGTTATCGTGTCGACGCCACAGGACCTGGCGCTGATCGATGCCCGCCGCGGCATCGCCATGTTCAAGCGGGTCAATGTCCCGGTGCTTGGCCTGGTCGAGAACATGAGCTACTTCCTGTGCCCGAACTGCGGTGAGCGTTCCGACATTTTCGGCCACGGCGGCGCCCATAAGGAAGCCGAGCGACTCGGCGTGCCGTTCTTGGGCGAGGTTCCGCTGCACATGACCATCCGCGAGAAGTCAGACGCCGGTTTGCCCGTGGTCGCTACCGAGCCGGATGGCGAGCACGCGCGTATCTACCGCGAGATCGCCACCAAGGTCCGCGATCAACTCGCCGGTGCCGGCCGTGCGGCGCCGAAGATCGTGATTGAGGCGTAAAGTCTCTCCGCCGTCATTCCGGGGGGCGGCCCGGAGGCCGCGAACCCGGAATCCATATGTGGACGGCCCCCGCTTGCAAGAGGCGGAACAGGAGCGGAGCGATTTGCTTGCGATCATATGTCCGGTCTGTTGTCGGCGGTACACATGACCGCCTGCCAAGATGGGTCTCGCGACGTGAGTTCCAAA
>DASTWX010000167.1:0-4119 GCA_035765795.1 Pseudolabrys sp.
CGCGGACAGCGCGCCATGATCTCGTCGGCTTGCCGAAAATGCTCGCGCGCGCGCTCGACGACAAAACGACAGGCAGCCCCGATATTGCCATGCGCGGTGGCGGCGCGCGGATCGGTGGTCTGGATGCCGGCAAGCTGCAAAGCCTCGCATGGCAGGTATAGCCGGCCGAAGCCGGCGTCTTCGTCGATGTCGCGCAGGATGTTGGTCAGTTGCAGCGCGCGCCCGAGATGATGCGCGAGCGGCGGACCGGCCTTATCGTCGAGACCGAAAACGCGCACCGAAAGCCGGCCGACGGCCGAAGCGACGCGATCGCAATAGATGTCGAGCTCGTCCATGGACGGCGCGCGAATGTCCGCCGCAGCGTCCATTTCCATGCCCTCGATCACAGCCAGGAAATCGTCCTTGCGCAAACCGAATTGTTTCGTCGTGGCGGCGAGCCTCTCGAGGTGTGCCGGCACGGAGCCGGCGTACATCGCATCGATTTTGCCGCGCCAATCGGCAAGCCCTGCGAGCCGTTGATCGCGCGGCGCCTCGCCGTCGGCGATGTCGTCAACGGCCTTGCAGAACGAATAGATCTCGAACATAGCCTCGCGCTGCGCGCGCGGAAGAATACGCATGGCGAGATAGAACGAACTGCTTTTGGCGCGGACGGCGGCGCCCGAGCTGATCTCGGCAGACGGCACCATGTCAGGACTCCCGCGGCTGCGGGCGATAGCCACGCTCGCTGCGGCGAAGCAGGCGGCGCGCAAGGATGGAAACGGCAGCGCACCCGGCGGTCCCCAGCATCGCGGCCTTGGACAAATGAACTTTATCGCATAGCGGATCGTGGTCGTGGAGAACCCCGATCAGCCGTTCCGCCAGCGCCTGGATCGCTGCAATCTCCATGGCGAGCCGCGTGTCGCCGACCTGCGACGCGAACGGCCGGCTCTGCTGCAACAGCAGCGTCGTGCGGCCGAGAAGGCCGCGCAATGTTTTCCTCAAGGCGGGACTCGCCTGGGGTGCGGCCAGCGCGTTCACGTCGAGGCCATTTGCGCCGAGGGCATCGAGCGGCACATAGACCCGGTCGAGATCACGGTAATCTTTCGCGCAATCCTGCACGTGATTGATGATCTGCAAGGCGGCGCATAGCGCATCCGACGCCGGCCAGGTCGATTGCGGCTCCCCATGGACGTCCAGCACATAGCGCCCCACCGGCATGGCGGAGAACCGGCAGTAGTCGATCAGCTCATCCCAATCGGCGTAGCGCTTCTTCACCACATCTTGGCGAAACGCCTGCAGCAGATGCTGGGCATGCAGTGGTGTCAAACCATGGCGGCGCAGCATGGCGCGCAAGGCGACGCCTTCCGGCTCGCTGTCGTCATCGCCGAGCAGCGTGGCTTCGAGCTTGTCCAGATGCGCAAGTTTTTCCGGCCCCGGCATCGACGGGTGATCGGCAATATCATCCGCCACGCGCACGAACTCGTAAAAGGCGAGTATCGCCGGCCGGTGACGCCGCCGGATCAGCAACGACGCCACCGGGAAGTTCTCGTCGTGCGACCCCTTGCCGGACCGATATCGGGCGCTTGCCGTCATCTCAAGGACCCGCCGCGTTGGCCTGAACGCGCCCCTTCCACTGGCCGCCGCGCCGCCGCGCGTGCTGGTAGGCGGAATAAAGCGTGTAATACGTATAGATTAGCGCGATGGCCGGCAATGCAACGGCCCATAAAGACGATTGCCGGTAAGATCGCAACGTCGGGATGAAAGATACCGCCATGAGCACCCAGGCGGCTAAGCCCAGCCAGCGCGCAAACCCTTGCGCGAATACCGTAAGCGCCGGCGGCGCGACAAAAACCAGCAGCATGGCGAGCGTCGTGCCCAATAACAGCCACGGCGAGTAGCGGAGCTGCGCATAAGCCGAGCGGGAGATCATGTGCCTCACTTCCGTGAAATCGTCATAAGGCCTCAGACTATGCGCCCGCTCTGTCAGACCTAGCCAGATCGGCCCCACCATTTTCATCTTCGCGGCGAGCGCACAATCATCGATCAGCGCATGGCGAATGCCATCGATGCCACCAGCTTTGCTTAACGCATCCGCGCGCACCAACATGCAGCCGCCCGCCGCGGCGGCGGTGGCTGATTTCGCCTGCGCCACCCAGCGGAACGGATAAAGCATCTGGAAGAAATAGATGAACGCCGGCACGTGCAGGCGTTCGGCGAGGCTTGCGCAGCGCAGCTTGGCCATCAGCGAGACCAGCGTATAGCCGCCGGCGCGCGCGTGCGAGACGAGCCAGCGCACGCTGTCGGGCGCGTGCGCAATATCGGCATCGGTTAGCAGCAGGAATTCAGGCGGCGGGTGTTGCGCCATGGCGTGGACGATTCCTTGCTTCATCGCCCAGAGCTTGCCGGTCCAGCCCGGCGGCAGAGATTGGCCTCGCACGATCCTCAATGTCGGTCCTCCCGCCCGAGCGGCGCGGCATGCCGCCTCGGCGGTGCCATCACGCGAGTCGTCATCGATCACGATCACGCTCAACGGGCCGGGGTAATTCTGGTCCAGGAGTGAGCTAACGCTCTTGCCGATCAAGCTGGCCTCGTCACGGGCGGGAATGACCACCGTGACAGCGGGCCAATCGGACGGTTCGACCGGATGGCTATCGTCGCGCACGGATCCCATCCAAAATCCTCCCCGGGCGGTGATCAGATAGACCCAAATGGCCAAGGCGATACCGGCGATAACGTCAATCGACATGGAATGAACATCTGGCGGCGCGAGGGCGTAAGCTCAATGTGCCAGGACCATTTTGGTTCAGGACAGATGGGAACTTTCTAGCACCAGCGCCGCCGGCGGGAAATTCCCGCTCAAGTTGGGCAGAAATTCTGCGTTCACATCAGAAATACGCCTCCTCAAGGGCGATTTGGGGGCACACAGGGCAAGCAGCTGGCCAACCCTGCTTGAACCCGCGGACCCGCGGGGAGTTAGGTCACCGGGTTCCGGACGGCCTGGTCGTGGATTTTGGCTGTGGATTATTATCTTCTCGTACTCTCGGTGTTATGGTGCGCCCTGGTCGCCTGGTTGATCTGGCGCGCGATCCGCCAACAAGGGGGCATTCGGCAACTTGCCCCCTGCCCGATCGACGCAGCTTTGGCGCCGGACATTGCCATCATTATTCCCGCCCGCGACGAGCGTGAGAATATCGGCCCCTGCTTGAAATCCCTCCTGGCCCAGGAGTACCCGCGTAACCGCCTGCGGGTCGTCGTTGTCGACGATGAGTCGAGCGACGGCACCGCCGAGATCGTGGCCGAAATGGCGCGACTGGATTCCCGCATTACCCTCCTCTCCACCCCGCCGCTGCCGCCCGGCTGGAAAGGCAAGGTCAACGGCTGCTGCACCGGGGCGCGAGCCGTTCCCGCGAAAATCCAATGGCTCTGCTTTCTCGATGCCGACATGCGCGCGCAGCCTCAAGCCATCGCCGGCGCGGTGCAGTGCGCGCTCGCGGAGAAACTCGACCTCCTGTCGCTCGCACCGCGTCACGAACTGGGCAGTTTCGCCGAGCGGCTGATGCTGCCGTGTGGGCATTACCTGCTCGCGGTCACCCAAGATATACGCCGTATTCAGACGCCGGAGAGCAAGGAAGTGATCGCGACCGGTCAGTTCATGCTGCTGCGCCGCGCCGCTTATGACGACATCGGCGGCCACGCCGCCGTTTGCAGCGACATCTGCGAAGACCTGCAACTCGCCCGCTTGATGAAATGGAGCGGACACCGCGTGATGCTTCATGACGGCAGCAAGCTGCTGAGCACCCGCATGTATACCGGCTGGCGCACGTTGTGGCCCGGCTTTGCCAAGAATTTGGTGGATATGGTGGGCGGGCCGCTACGGACCGTGTTGATGGCATTCGCCGCGGTGGCCGTTTCCTGGGCCGCCGTGCTGCTGCCGGCGTTCGATCTTTATGCCGCGGCGAACGGCTCGACCCTAGCCGCCGTCGCAACGATCCCGGCCGCGCTCGGCGCGCTTGCCGCGTTCGCGCTTCACATCGCGGGCTCGCGTCACTTCGGCATTCCGTTCTGGTATGGATTGATTTTTCCGGTCGGCTATACGGCCGGCGCGGTCATGGCCTTGGACAGCCTTCGTTGGCGGCTCAC
>DASTWX010000168.1:0-5701 GCA_035765795.1 Pseudolabrys sp.
CTCAGGATGACGGTCAAGGTTTACGAAGGCTGGTATAATGCTCGGCTGCCCGGCATGACTCACGATGTCGTGTGATTTACACGAGCCGGCTTTGTTCCACCGCTGCACCGATGAAAGAAGCGAACAGCGGGTGCGGTTCGAACGGCCGCGACTTGAGTTCGGGATGGAACTGCACGCCAATAAACCACGGGTGATCGTCGTATTCGACGATCTCAGGCAGAACCCCGTCGGGTGACATGCCGGAGAAGCGCATGCCGTGTTGCTCGAGCCGGCCTTTGTAGGCGGTGTTCACTTCATAACGGTGGCGGTGGCGCTCGGATATTTCGATCGCACCGTAGATGCCGGCGACGCGGCTGCCGCGCGCCAGTATAGCGGGATAAGCGCCGAGCCGCATGGTGCCGCCGAGATCGCCGCTTGCCGTGCGTTTTTCCAATTCGTTGCCCTTGAGCCATTCCGTCATCAGCCCGACCACCGGTTCGGGCGTTGGGCCGAACTCGGTCGAGTTGGCTGCTTCGATGCTGCACAAATTTCGCGCCGCTTCCACGACCGCCATCTGCATGCCGAAGCAGATGCCGAAATACGGAACCTGACGCTCGCGCGCGAACTGCGCCGCGCGGATTTTGCCTTCGGCGCCGCGTTGCCCGAAGCCGCCCGGCACCAGGATGCCGTTCACCTGCTCGAGGAAGGGCGCGGGATCTTCGTTTTCGAATACGTCGGCCTCGATCCAATCGAGGTTGACCTTCACCTTGTTGGCGATGCCGCCGTGCGACAACGCTTCGATCAGCGATTTGTAGGCATCCTTGAGGCCGGTATATTTGCCGACGATGGCGATGGTCACGTCGCCTTCCGGATTGCGGATGCGTTCGTTGATCCAGTCCCAGCGCGCCAGATGCGGTGCGGCCTCAGCTTCGACGCCGAAAGCGGCAAGCACTTCGCGATCGAGCCCAGCGGCATGATAGCCCTCCGGCACCGCGTAGATGTTGTCGACATCGCGCGCCTCGATCACCGCGCTTTCGCGCACATTGCAGAACAGCGCCAGTTTGCGGCGCTCGCTGTCCGGAATCGGCCTGTCTGTGCGGCAGAGCAGGATATCGGGCTGGATGCCGATCGAGCGCAGTTCCTTGACCGAGTGCTGCGTCGGCTTGGTTTTCAGCTCTCCGGCGCTCGGAATGAACGGCAGCAAGGTCAAATGAATGTAGATCGCGTGATGGCGCGGCAGTTCGTTGCCCAGCTGCCGGATGGCCTCGAAATAAGGCAATCCCTCGATATCGCCGACCGTGCCGCCGATTTCGCAGAGCACGAAATCGAAACCGTCATTGCCTTCGCGAATGAAGTCTTTGATCGCGTTGGTAACGTGCGGGATCACCTGGATCGTGGCGCCCAGATAGTCGCCGCGACGTTCCTTGGTGAGGATGTCCTGGTAAATGCGGCCGGTGGTGATGTTGTCCCGTCTGTTGGCCGGATGCCCCGTGAAGCGCTCGTAATGGCCGAGGTCCAGGTCGGTTTCCGCGCCGTCGTCGGTAACAAACACCTCGCCGTGCTGGTACGGCGACATGGTGCCGGGATCGACGTTCAGATACGGGTCGAGCTTACGCAAGCGCACTTTATAGCCGCGCGCCTGCAACAGGGCGCCGAGCGCTGCGGAAGCGAGACCTTTGCCGAGTGAGGAGACCACGCCGCCGGTGATGAAAATATACCGCGCCATGGGGTTCAACCTTTAGCGCGCGCCGCTCGATTCGACGAGTACGAAAAGCGGAGGGCTATTCTGCCCCGGTCGGCGGCCAGCCGAAGTTCTATTGTTCCAATCACTTGGCTCGCCTGATTCATGTTCATCCTGAAACGAGCGGGCCAAAGGCCCCTTTCGCCTACAATGCGGAAGGGGCCGGTTCCCCGGCCCCTTGGTGAGAAGTTCTATTTCGACTCCGGTACCTGCGGCCCGGAGGGTGTGGCGGGTACCGCGGGCGTGGTGGGCGCCGGCGCCGACGGCGTCCCGCCCAACTGATTGAGCAGGCCGTTCTTGCCGCCCAGCGGTGCCGGCTTGCTCGGCGCGCTGGATGCCGGCGCCGTCGAGCCGCCGAAGATCGAGGTTGGCGCGCGGTTCACGCCGGCAAGCATCGACAGTATCAAGCTGGTCACGAAGAACAGCCCGCCCAGGATCGCTGTCGCGCGCGTCAATATGTTCGCGGTGCCGCGGCTGGTCATGAAGCCGCTGCCGCCGCCGATGCCCAGGCCGCCGCCTTCGGAACGTTGCAGCAGCACCACGCCGATCAGGGCGAGCACCAGCATCAGGTGAATGACGATGACGACTTGCTGCATAACGTCCAAATCCGTCCCGCATCGGCTGGCCCGGAATTCTCCGGGAGCCGCCGTGCGGTCATATAGAGGCTGATCGGCCCGTCCTAAAGAGTATGCCTGCGCCCGCCCATTTCCGTGTCGGTTCCCGCCTTCGAGAGACCGAGACTAGATCGCTGCGAGCCGCTCGCGGCGGTCTCTACACGATCACGAACGGCTTTTCCACCTTTCCGGCGCTAACGGTAACTCCCCGCAATCCCGAGAAAATCGACGGCTTTGAGGCTGGCGCCACCCACCAGCGCGCCGTTCACATCCGCGACCGCGAGAAGCGCCGCGGCGTTTTCCGGTTTGACCGATCCGCCGTACAAGATGCGGACGCGGAGCCCCTCGTCCCCGAAACGCCCGCGCAATTTGTCGCGGATGAAGGCGTGCACCTCCGCAACGTCTGCCGGCGTCGGCGTGAGGCCACTGCCGATCGCCCAAACCGGCTCGTAGGCAAGCACCAGATTGGCGGGGGCGGCGCCGTCCGGCACGGAGCCGGCAAGTTGGCTGCCGACGACCGCGAGCGTGCCGCCGGCCTCGCGCTCCGACCGCTGCTCGCCGACGCAGATAATCGCCATGAGCCCCGCGCGCCAAGCGGCTGCCGCCTTCGCGCGCACGAGTTCGTCGGTCTCATGGTGATCGGTCCGCCGCTCGGAATGGCCGACGATGACCGCGACGGCGCCCGCGTCCGCGAGCATCTCCGCGGCGAGGTCGCCGGTATGGGCGCCGGACGGCTTCGGGTGGCAATCCTGGCCGCCGATCAAAACCGGCGTGCCGCGCGCCGTCTCGGCAAAGCGCGCGATCAAGGTCGCCGGCGGGCACACCATCAGGTCGGTTTTGCCGGAGAGGCCGGTCGCCCCCTGCACGATCCGGGCGAGTTCTTCAATCGAGCCGGAAAGCCCGTTCATTTTCCAGTTTCCCGCGACCAGCGGCCGCGGTTTGCCTCCTGCCATCGGGATATCCTTTTCTCCGTGCGGCTGAATGCGCTATCAGAGCGCGGTTGGCGGCGCCAGCATCACTGTGTTGCAGGAACCGGTTGCATCCTTATGATGCGCCGCCACTGTGGGCGAGCGCTGATCGCCCTCATTGTCCACCCAAAAACCGTCCACCAAACGGCACGGTCAGCCAAGAAAAGCGCGCTTATGCTCCGCGGATTCCACAAAGCCACCTCGACTTGGCTCGGCAAAACCGTGATGGCCACCATTATGGGCGTCCTGGTCATCAGTTTCGCGGTCTGGGGGATCGGCGACATATTCAGCGGCTACGGCCGCAACTCGGTAGCAGAGGTCGGCGGGACCGAGATTTCGGTGGAGCAATTCCGCCAATACTACAACGATCAGCTTCAGCGTATCTCCCGCCAACTTGGCAAGCCGGTCAGTCAAGGTCAGGCACGCGCCCTCGGGCTCGATCGCCAGATCCTCGGCCAGATGGTCGCCGAGGTCACTTTGGACGAGAAGGCGCGGCAGATGCATCTCGGCGTTTCCGACCAGACGATCGCCGACAAAATCCGCAGCGATCCGACCTTCAACGGCCCCAATGGCCAGTTCAGCCGCCAGCGTTTCGAGGAGATCATCCGGGAGGCCGGTTATACTGAAGCCCGTTTTGTCGCCGAGCAGCGCAACGTACTGTTGCGTCGCCAGATCGCCCAAAGCATCAGCGGCGATATCGTCGCGCCGAAGACCGCCGTTGCCGCCCTCGCCCAATTCCGCGATGAAAAGCGGGACATTGAATTCGTTGCACTCGGGCCGGATCAAGTCGGCGAAATTCCGGCCCCGTCACCGGAAGAACTGAAGAAATATTACGACGCGCACAAAGCGATGTTCCGCGCGCCGGAGTATCGCAAGCTTACTTTGCTGTCGCTGTCGCCAGCCGACCTCGCTAATCCGGCTGCAATCACCGACGCAGAGGCCAAAACGTATTACGAGCAACACAAGGAGCAGTACGGGAAACCGGAGAAGCGTGAGATCCGCCAGATCATCTTCCCCAGTGAGGCGGACGCGAAGGCCGCGCGCGAAAAGATCGCCAAAGGCGCGAGTTTCAACGACATCGTCAAGGAACGAGGACTAAAGCCGACCGACACCGATATCGGCATGGTGGCGCAGTCGCAAGTTATCGACCCTGCCGTTGCCAAAGCCGCTTTTGCGCTCAAACCCGGCGAGGTCAGCCAGCCGATCAAAGGCAATTTCGGCACTGTGCTCGTAACTGTCGGAAAAATCGAGCCCGGCGAGCAGAAAAGCTACGAACAAGTCGCCCCGCAGATCAAACAGCAACTCGCCGAGGTCAAAGCTCGCGGCAAAATCGGCGATCTGCGCGACAAGATCGAGGATGAGAAGGCGGCGGGCTCGACGCTCGCCGAAGCGGCCCAGAAGCTCGGCCTCAAAGTTCGAACCATCGATGCGGTCGACCGCGCCGGCCGCGGCCCCAATGGCCAGCCGATCGCCGGACTGCCGAAGCAGCCCGACGTGATCTCAGCCGCGTTCAACAGCGATGTCGGCGTCGATAACGAGGCGCTGCGATTGCCGGACAACGGTTATCTGTATTTCGATGTCAATGGCATCACGCCCTCGCACGAGCGCGCCTTCGATCAAGTCAAAGGCGAAGTGCAGACGCATTGGCGCAACGACGAGATCGCCAAGCGCCTGAAGGCCAAGGCCGACGATATGGTGACAAAGCTGAAGGAAGGCGGCACGCTCGCGGAGCTTGCGTCAGCCAATAAGGTGCAAGTGCAAACGGCAAACGGCATCCAGCGCGGCCAGCAATCCGGCTTCACCTCGCCCAAGCTCGTGGAGGCGGCCTTCAGCATGCCGAAGGGCGTGCCCGGCAAAACGGAAGGGCAGAAAGAAACCGAGTTCTACGTCTATCGCGTCACCAAAGTGGAAGACCCGAAGCTCGACATG
This sequence comes from Pseudolabrys sp., assembly GCA_035765795.1. Classification (GTDB taxonomy): domain Bacteria; phylum Pseudomonadota; class Alphaproteobacteria; order Rhizobiales; family Xanthobacteraceae; genus Pseudolabrys. The sequence goes on from DASTWX010000168.1 coordinate 5,232, forward strand.
TCCACGCCCGAGGCGCGCGCAATCGCCGATCAGGTGAAGAATGCCTATACCAACGACATCATCGGCGAATACATCACGCAGGTGGAGAACGAGCTCGGGGTCAGCGTCAATCAGACGGCCCTCAATCAAGTCATCGGCGGCGAGCCAGGCGGCTGATCGATGCACATCGAGCCGTCGGAAGCCGAGTTTGCCGAGCGCTACGCGGCTGGCGAACCGCAGGTGGTATGGACCACGCTCGTCGCCGATCTCGAGACACCGGTTTCCGCCTTCCTGAAGCTCCGCGGCACCGAGCCGATGAGCTTCTTGTTCGAATCGGTCGAAGGCGGCACCGTGCGCGGACGCTATTCGATCATCGGGCTGAACCCTGACCTGATCTGGCGAGCCAATGGCGCCCGGGCCGAAATCAGCGCGCAGGCGCGCAACGCGGACGTTTTTGTCCCCTGCCCCGAGCCGCCGCTTGAGGCGCTGCA
>DASTWX010000169.1:0-20118 GCA_035765795.1 Pseudolabrys sp.
CCCGCTCTTCGAGTTCAACGAGCACGTTCGTCGGCTCCGGCTCGTGCGGCACCAGGCTGGTGCGATCGGAGTCCTGCCAGCCGGCCAACTTCACGACCTGGCCTTTCTGCGCACCGCTGTCGGCTTCCGCTGGCTCGACGATGCTGAGCCCGCTTCCGTCGAGAAAGAACGTGTGATCGCCGAACAGGGAATTAAGCTGAGGCACCACCGGATGGTTTTCCGGAATGGCTTGGGCGTCGAATTGATTCAAAGTGCGCTCGACCAGTGCGGAATTCAGCTTCATCGGCGGATCCTTTGCTGGTTGGAGGAATGTGGCGATGCCATGGAGGCATCAGCGCCCGCAGGCGCACGACGCAGGGGCTACGTGTTCTCCCTGCTTCGCCGGATAACGATGCAATGAGGCAATTGTGCCGAAACTCAGTGGTCTTTTTTGGACTGATGACAAAATCCGCAAGGCTCGCGGCGATGTTCCCTCGCGATGACGTCTATGGCAGGATCACTGAGGCACTCGCCGGGCACCGACATGGCACAGTTCCTCGCTGCGCTTCTTGCCGCGCTGACGCTGGCGCTGATGCCGCGCGTGGCGTGCGCGGAAAACGGAGAGGGTTCCGCGGTCGTTCTCACGATCGATGGCGCGATCGGGCCGGCTAGCGCGGAATACGTGCATGACGGACTTGCCGAGGCGCGTAGGCGGCAAGCCAAGGCAATCGTGCTGGCGATGGACACGCCCGGCGGCTTGTCTTCATCGATGCGCGCGATCATCGCCGACATGCTCGCCTCGCCTATTCCCGTGCTTGTCTATGTGAGCCCCGCCGGCGCCCGCGCGGCCAGCGCCGGCACTTACATTCTCTATGCCAGCCAATTCGCCGCCATGGCGCCGAGCACGCATCTCGGCGCGGCAACCCCGGTCCAACTCGGCGGCGGGCTATTCGGCGGCGGCGGTCAGGAGAAGAAGAACGAGAAGAGCGCGACCGCACCCTCCACGCCGGAAGAAGCCAAGGTGCTCAATGACGCGGTCGCCTATATCCGCAGCCTCGCGCAGTTGCGCGGACGAAACGCCGAATGGGCGGAGAAGGCCGTACGCGAGGCGGCTACGCTGACCGCGCGCGAGGCGTTGGATAAGCACGTCATCAATGCGATTGCCAATGATGTCCCCGACCTTCTGCGCCAAGCCGACGGACACAAGGTCAAAGTTGGGCAGCGAGACGTCACGCTGAAAACACGAGGATTGCCAGCGGTATCCATTGCGCCGGACTGGCGCAGTCAGATCCTGGCGGTGATCACCAATCCCAATATCGCCTATCTGCTGCTGCTTGCCGGCATCTATGGCATCATGTTCGAGTTCTTCAGCCCGGGGGCATATTTCCCCGGCGTGCTCGGCGGCATCGCATTGCTGGTCGGGCTCTACGCGATGAACCTGCTACCGATCAACTATGCCGGCATTGGATTGCTGCTGCTCGGGGTCGGCATGATGGCGGCGGAAGCCTTCGCGCCCTCCGGGGTGCTGGCGCTCGGCGGTATCGCCGCCTTCGTGCTTGGCTCATTATTCCTTTTCCGCGGAGAGGCGCCAGGATTTGCGCTGTCGTGGCCGGTAATCGCCGCTGCGGCTGTCGTGAGCGCCGGCTTCCTTGTCATCGCACTCGCAGCCGTTGTCCGCGCGCACCGGCGCCGCGTGACCATCGGAGACCCCGCGTTGATCGGCAGCGAGGGGCAGGTGCTGCGTTGGGAGAACGGCGAAGGCGAGGTGCATGTGCACGGCGAGCGTTGGCACGCTCGTGCCGCCGCCCCCCTTAGTCCCGGCCAGCAGGTTCGTGTCGTCGAGCGGCGCAATCTGACTCTGTTGATCGAGCCCGCCACCAGCACCACCAAGTCATGAGGAGATACGATGTCCGGAATCCCCATCGATATCGTCTGGTATGTGATCATCGCCGTCATCATTGTCGCGGTGGTGCTGTCCTCGATCCGGGTGATGCGCGAGTACGAGCGCGCGGTGATATTTACGCTGGGCCGTTTTTCCGGCGTCTCCGGACCGGGCATCATCATTTTGATTCCGGTGGTGCAGCAGATGGTGAGGGTCGACCTGCGCACCATCGTCCATGATGTGCCGAGTCAGGACGTCATCTCGCGCGATAACGTGTCGGTGAAGGTCAACGCGGTGATCTACTTCCGCGTGGTCGATCCCGACAAAGCAGTGATCCAGGTCGAGAATTTCTTCGCCGCGACCAGCCAGCTTGCGCAGACCACGCTGCGCTCTGTGCTCGGCAAGCACGAGCTCGACGAAATGTTGGCCGAGCGCGACAAGCTCAACCATGACATTCAATCCATTCTCGACGCGCAGACCGACGCCTGGGGCATCAAGGTCGCCAATGTCGAGATCAAGCACGTCGATATCGACGAGAGCATGATCCGCGCGATCGCCCGGCAGGCGGAGGCCGAGCGCTACCGGCGCGCGCGCATCATCGGCGCCGAAGCCGAGCAGCAAGCGGCCGAGAAGCTGGTGCAGGCGGGCGCGATGCTGGCGGCCCAGCCGGAGTCGATGCAGTTACGTTACCTTTCCACATTGCAGGATATCGCGGGCGAAAAGAACTCGACCATCGTGTTCCCCGTGCCCGTCGACCTGCTGGCGGCGTTGCTGCGGCCGAGCCAGTCGTGAGCGCGGTCCGTTCGGGACCTTTTTGGCTTGCTCAGTCAACAGGTCGAGCCTACGCTTCCGTAGGGGAAACGCTCGTATTCCGCGCCAGCCGCAAGGCACCAAGACCATCGCTGGTCGCGAGAGGGAGGATGACATGGCCGAACAAGGCGTGAATCGACGCTCCGTCCTCATCACCGGGGCAGCGGTGGCGGCGGCACTGGCGACGCGGAGTTCGCCGTCGTCTGCCGCCGAGACGGTAAAGGTTGGAATCTTGTTTCCGCTGAGCGGCAACGCGGCGAGCGCAGGTCAGTCGGCCAAGGCCGCCGTTGAGCTGGGCATCGATATCGTCAACAACGCGCATCCCGAATTGAAGCCGCTGCCGCTCGCGGCGACAGCGGGCCTGCCCAAGCTCGGCGGTGCGAAGATAGAAGGAATCTATGTCGATACCCAGGGCAGCCCCTCCGTCGGGCAGAGCCAAACCCTGCGTCTCATCACGCAGCAGCACGTCAATGCCTTGCTCGGCGCCTATCAGTCATCTGTGACCTTCACCACGACCGCTGTCGCGGAGCGCTACGGCATTCCTTACGTGAACGGCGAGTCGGTCGCCGCCAACATCACACAGCGTGGATTCAAATGGACGTTCCGGACCACGCCGATCGCGCCCGATTTCGCCCGCACCTACATGGAATTCATCGCCGACATGAAGAAGGCGGGGAAGAAGATCGACAGCATCGCCATCGTCAACGAAAACACCGACTATGGCACGTCGGTCGCCGAAACGGTGTCGAAGGCGGCTAAAGAGCACGACGTGAAGGTCGCCGCGCAAATTCCCTATAATGCGAACAGCACCGATCTGTCGGCGCAAGTGCTTCAGCTCAAGCAAAAGCAGCCGGACCTCGTCATATTCGTCAGCTACACGGCCGACACCATTCTTTACATGAAGACGTTGAAGAACCTGAATTACCTGCCGCCAATGATCATCGGCGATGATTCCGGCTTCTCCGATCCGTCATTCATCCCGAGTGTCGGCGATATCACGCAAGGGGTCATGGATCGCAGCGCCTGGGACATCGGCAAACCTGGCAGCGTCACCTACAAAATCAATGAAATGTTCAAGGCAAAGACGGGCCATGACCTCGACGACACCAGCGGTCGCGACATGCAGGCCTTTTTCGTGCTGGCGAACGCAATCAACCGCGCCGGCTCGACCGATCCGGAGAAGATCCGGGCAGCCCTTGCGAGCACGGACCTCAAGCCGAACCAACTCATGATGGGCTACAAAGGTGTCAAGTTCGACAAGACCGGGCAGAACGTGCTGGCTTCGACCTACCTGATCCAGCTGCAGGGCGAGCATTACGTCTCCGTCTGGCCGGCGGACCGCGCGACCGCCAAGCTGGAATGGCCCATGAAGGGGTGGAAGAAGTAAAGGGCACGTACACGAGCGCCACAAACTCTGACTCGTCATGCGCGGGCTTGACCCGCCTGCGGGCCGAAGCATCGTATGATGTAGTTACACAAGCGGATCCTTCGGCGGACGAAGGCCCGCGCATCCACGATGAGCTACCGCGTACAAAGACCTTACGTTCGTCCTTCTTTGCGGCCCAGCGTCATGGATTGCCGAGTCAAGCCCGGCAATGACGCGGAGAGGGTCAGCAACTAACCCGAGCCGGTCATGATCTTCATCCAAGTGATCGTCGGCGGACTCCTGCTCGGAGCCGCCTACGCATTGTTCTCCTCGGGTCTGACTCTGATCTGGGGAATGATGAATTTCATCAATTTCGCCCATGGCGAGTTCGTGATGCTTGGCATGTACGTGGCGTTTCTCGTCGTCACGTACCTCGCCGGCGGCCCGGCCGCGTTCGGACTGGCCGCCGCCGTCGCCCTCTTCGTCCTCGGCGCAGTGATTTACGTTGCGGTGATCCGGCACGTGATGCGCGGGCCGATGCTGGCGCAGATATTGTCGACGTTCGGGCTGGCGCTGTTCCTGCGCTATTCGGCGTTCTGGATCTTCTCGGCCGATTTCCGCACCCTGCCCACCACGTCCCTGAGTGGGACTATTGATGTGGGCGGCATTCTGATCTCCATTCCGCAGCTCGTCGCCGGTGCCGTCGCAGCCGCTCTGACAATCGGCATGCATCTCATGCTGACGCGCACGAAAATCGGCAGTCAACTCCTTGCCGTGGCCGAGGACCGCAACGCCGCGATGCTCATGGGCATTCGGCCGGACCGCATGCAGGCGCTTGCTTGGGGGCTCTCCGCCGCCAGCGCAGGCATCGCCGGCGCATTGATGGCGACCTCGTATCCGTTTTCACCGGGCGTCGGCGAAACCTTCGTGCTCACCGCTTTTGTGGTGGTCACGCTCGGCGGGTTCGGCAGCGTGCCGGGCGCCATGCTCGCCGGCTTGATCGTCGGTCTGATCCAGGCGCTCTCCGCTTATTACCTCGGACCTATCTACAAGGATGTGGTCGTCTATGCGCTTTTCGTCGCTCTTCTCTGGCTGCGGCCGCAAGGCTTGCTGGGGACGACCGTATGAAGCGTGTGAAATGGAATTGGGTCGCAATCGGCGTTGCGCTGCTGATCTATCCATGGGTGTTCTCCGGCGCGTTCTACGAAAACATCGGTGTGCTGGTGCTGCTGTCCGCTATCGCGGCGTCCGCCTGGAACATCGTCGGCGGTTATGCCGGCCAAGTGTCGGTCGGCCACGCGATGTTTTTCGGCGCAGGCGCCTATATGCCGCTTCTGCTTTACAAGCTTTGGGGATTGCCGGTGCTTGCTGGAATCCCTGCGGGGATTATCGCCAGCTTGGTCATCGCGGTGGTGATCGGAATTCCGACCTTCCGCCTGCAGGGCCACTATTTCAGCATGGCGACCATTGCGGTGGCGGAGCTCATTCGAATCGTCGTTTCGAATTGGGCGCTCCTCGGCGCCGCGATCGGTCTCATGGGGCCGGCCGTCCCGCGTGGATGGTGGGACTTCGTCTTCCGCAGCGAGCTTCCCTACTATTATCTCTTCCTCGCCGTATTCTCGCTGCTCATGTTCGTGACCTATTGGATGGAGAGGAGCCGGTTCGGCTATTATCTTCGCGCCATCCGCGGCGGCGAGCGCGCAGCGTCGAGTCTCGGCGTGAAGGTGTGGCTTTATAAGCTCTACGCACTCCTGTTGAGCGCCGGCTTCACCGCGCTAGCAGGTTCGCTCTATGCGCTCAAGACCGGCTTTGTCGATCCCGAGAGCGCCTTCGGCATCCTGATCTCAGTCCAGATGGTGATCACGGCCGGGCTCGGCGGCGCGGGCAGGATTTTCGGACCGCTGCTCGGCGCGGTTATTCTCGTGCCGCTTCAGGTCGCCACCAATACCTGGCTGGGCGGCGCGGGTACAGGCATTACCTACATCATCTATGGTGGCATCATCGTCCTGCTGGCCCGCTTCGAGCCAGGCGGACTGCTCGAACTGTGGCAACGTTCGATTGCACCACGGCTCAGACGCAGGGAGTTCAAGCGCGCCCATGCTGCTTGAGGCCACCAAAGTCTCCAAGGTGTTTGGCAGCTTCCGCGCCGTGGCGGGAGCCGATCTCACCGTGGAAGAAGGCGAGATCGTCGGCCTCATCGGCCCTAACGGAGCCGGCAAATCCACATTCTTCAATTGTCTCGCCGGAGACGCGCGGCCGAGCGACGGCCGCATCATCTTCAATGGTATCGACGTGACGCGAGCGCCGGCCGACGTGCATGCAAAGCTCGGCATCGGCCGCACGTTCCAGGTGCCGACGACGTTCGAGGACATGACCATCTTCGAAAATGTGATGGTCGGCTCATTCCTTCGTCACCACAGCCGCAGTGAAGCACGCGAGCAGGCACTCTCTATACTCGAAACGACCGGGCTAAGGCATTTCGCGGATCAACGCGCGCGCAGCCTTGGCACGCCGGGCCGCAAACGGCTGGAAATCGCCCGCGTGCTCGCCACCGGCCCTCGGCTGATGCTGCTCGACGAGGCGCTCGCGGGGCTTAACCCTGTCGAAGTGCGCGAGGCGATCGAACTGGTACGCACCATCCATCGCAGCGGCATCACTCTGATTATCGTCGAGCACATCATGGAAGTGATCATGACGCTCGCGGCCAGGGTAGTCGTCTTCAATCAAGGCCACGTCATCGCCCGTGGCCGCCCAGAGGACGTCGTGCAGGAGCCGGCGGTGATCGAAGCCTATCTCGGTCGCGGCCACCGCCCGCGGAGGACCTAGATGGACCGCCTACAGGTCGAGCATCTGGAGGTTCGCTACGGCGATCTCGTCGGCATTGCCGACGTCTCGCTCGAAGTGAGCGGCGGTTCCGTGGTCGCCTTGCTCGGCTCGAACGGCGCCGGCAAAACAACGACGCTCAATGCGATTGCCGGGCTGGTGCAGCCGAGCGCCGGCAGCATTCGCTGGGGCGACGAAGAGATCGGCGGGCAGCCAGCTTACGCGATCGTTTCGAAAAGGCTCGCGCTTTCACCCGAAGGATGGCGACTCTTCGTGTCGCAAAGTGTCGAGCAGAACTTGCGGCTCGGGGCGACGGTGGTCGCCGACAAGGCACGCTCGGCGGCCCTATTGGAGCGGGTTTTTACGTTTTTCCCGCGGCTTGCCGAGCGCCGCCGCCAGCTTGCCAGCACACTTTCCGGCGGCGAGCGCCAGATGTTGGCGCTCGGCCGCGCCTTGATGAGCGACCCGCGGCTTTTGATGCTCGATGAGCCGAGTCTCGGCCTCGCGCCGGCCGTCGTCGAGCAACTCTATGAGAGTCTGGAACGGCTGCACAGCGAAGGTCTGACGCTGCTGTTGGCCGAGCAGTCGATCCCGCTTGCGCTGGCGATTGCCGACTATGCTTACGTTTTGCAAACCGGCCGCACGGTGCTGCGCGGCACCGCACGGGAACTTGAGAATGATCCGCGCGTGCAGGAAGTCTATCTCGGCATCGCCGCGCGTCAATCGGAGCCAATGCAAGGGTTGAACGACACGTAAGGTCGATCACTCGGCATCGGGCAATCGGCTTCCTCGCGCGGCGAGCAGTTGTTCCGCCTCCGCTGCAATCGTCTGAACGATATCGGCCGCCGATCGCACCTCGTGCATAAGCCCCGCTGCCTCGCCGACGAATATGCCGGCCTCGGCGGCATCGCCGGCCTCGCGCGCGCGGACGTAGTTTTCTAGCTCGCGCTCCACAGCATCCGCCAGAGCAACTTCATTTCCATGCCACCGCTCGACGAACGTGTTGCGCAGCGCACGACCGGTGATCTCGGGCGGCCAATTCAGTTTGCGCACCACGTCAAGAACGGTGGTCTTCACGGTGGCGTCTCCGTTCGCGCACCTGATCGCCTCCTGTAACGCGCTATGGAATGACCCAATCTCCTTGCTCAGCAGGAAGCGCGAGCCGATGAGGACGCCCTCGGCGCCGAGCATGAGCGCGGCGGCGAGGCCGCGCCCATCGGCTATTCCACCGGCTGCGACCAGCACCGCGTCCGGCGCAGCCTCGGCCAGGAGATCGGCCACTTCCGGCACCAGCGTCAGCGTCGAGCGCGCGCCCCCGTGACCGCCCGCCTCTCCGCCTTGGGCGACGATGATATCTGCCCCCGCCGCGACCGCTTCCCGCGTGTGCGCGATGGTTTGCACCTGGCAGATGAGGTGCGCCCCGCTGGCTCTGATAGCCGAGGCAAACGGTGCCGGCGCTCCGAAGGAGAGCATGACCGCGGCCGGCGCGTGCGCCAGCGCCACATCCAGGAGATGCGGCTGCTTCGCCAACGACCAGGTGATAAAGCCGCAGCCGACGCGTGCGTTTCCCGCTTCGGCAAACTCCCGCTCCAGCCAGCCGGCATCGCCGTAGCCGCCGCCGATGAGGCCCAGTCCACCGGCATCCGTCACGGCCGCCGCCAGCCTGCCGCCGGCGACGCCTGCCATGGGCGCGGAAAGAATCGGATGCTCGATGGAAAGTCGTTGCGTAAGCCGCGTGCGCAGCGCCATCACGATTATCCGTGTGCAAAAGCCCAGTATAATTCCCGCGCCTTGCGGTAGAGCGGGCCGGGCTGCAACGACCGCTCGCCGATGCGCGTGACGGGCAAAACCTTCGAAGCATTGCCGGTCGAGAAAATTTCGTCCGCGGCCTCGAAATCGGCGTAGCGCAACACGGTTTCGATCACCGGGACGCCGGCCTCGCGGAGCAAAGCGATCACGCGCCTGCGCGTGATGCCGGCGAGAAACGTGCCGTTCGGGATCGGCGTGAACACGGCGCCGTCCTTGACCATGAATACATTGGAATTCGCCAACTCGGCGACGTTGCCCGCCACATCGCACACGATGCAATTATCAAAGCCGCGCGACTTCGCCTCGAGCATGGCGCGTGCGTTGTTCGGATAGAGGCAGCCGGCCTTCGCATCGACCGGCGCCGTCTCGTATGTCGGCCGGCGAAACGGCGACAGCGTGATGGAAAGGCCGTCCGGCTTGCGCATCGGTGCGTCGTAAAGCGTGAGCGCAAAGCGAGTCGATTCGGCATCCGGCGGCAACGCCATCGGGCCGGCCCGCTCCGCCCAATACATCGGACGTACATAGAGCGCGGCGTCGGCGGGAAATCTCTTCATTCCCTCGCGCGTAAGCGCCACCCATTCGTCGGCCGAAACGCTCGGCTTGAGAAACATCGCCTTCGCCGAGGCATTGACCCGTGCGCAATGCAGGTCGAGGTCCGGCGCGACGCCCTCGAACACTCTCGCGCCGTCGAAAACGGAGGAGCCAAGCCAGATCGCGTGCGTGCGCGCCCCCCACAGCGGCACGTTTCCCTCATGCCATTCGTTCTCGAAGTAGGTCCAGGTCGTTGACCAATGCTGGCTTGCTGCCATTCGTGCTCCCGGAAATACTACCCTTTATCCGCCGCGTGTTGCTTTTGCTAAAGCTGTAGGATGGGGCGAGTGCTAGCAGAAATCCATCGGAGAGTACCATGTCCTCCATCTTCGTTTTCGACGCTTATGGCACGCTTTTCGATGTCCATGCCGCCATCAGCCGCTTTCGTGCCGAAGCGGGGCCTGAGGCGGAGCACATGTCCCAAATCTGGCGCACCAAACAGCTCGAGTATAGCTGGACACTGACGCTCGGCGGCCGCTACCAAGACTTCTGGGCGCTGACCGAACAGGCCCTGGATTTCGCACTTGAGCGCGTGCCGTCGGTCGATAAAGAGCTGAAGCCAAAGCTGCTGGATGCGTATTTCCAGCTCGATGCGTTTCCGGACGCGCGCGCGGCCTTGCGTATGCTCAAGGCCAAGGGTCGCAAGACCGGCATCCTGTCGAACGGCTCGCCCGCCATGCTCAAGGGCGCGGTCGACGCCGCCGCCCTCGCGGGCGATCTGGATGCCGTCCTCTCCGTTGACGCAGTGAAAATGTTCAAGCCGCGGCCGGAAGTCTATCGGCTCATCACCGACCATTTCAATTGCGGGACAAAGGACGTGACCTTCGTCTCATCCAACCGCTGGGACGTCGCCGGCGCCACCGCTTACGGCTTCCGCACATTATGGATCAACCGCGGCAAGGCGCCGGACGAATATCTCGATCTGCCGGCGGCGCGGGTGCTCGCGAGCCTGAGCGAGTTGGCCCCCGGGAGCTGACCGGGGACGCCACGCCCCCGCAACTCTCATTGAAATCCGGGTTCCCGCACACAATCTATTGTCGCGAGGTGACACCATGGCCGAATTGCCCAACAGCTGGATGTGGTCGGAAGCATGCGAAATGCTTGCGCGCGCCGAACGTCTGCATCGCGAGTTCTTCACGCCCGTGCGTTCGGTTACACGGCAGCCGGCCTGGCAGCCCCCGATCGATATGCTGGAAACCGAGAACGAAGTCTTGGTGCTGATCGCGCTGCCGGGCGTCGATGCCGAGCAGGTCGATGCGGCCATCGACGGCGCCGATCTCGTGGTCGCCGGCCGCCGCGTGCTGCCGGGCGAACTGCAGACAGCCGTGATCCACCGCCTGGAGCTGCCGCAAGGCCGCTTCGAGCGGCGCGTACGGCTGCCGGCCGGCCGCTACACAGCGGTTCGGCGCAGCATGGTCAACGGCTGCCTGGTGGTCACTTTGGAAAAGGTAGGAACCTTCCGTGGCTGAAACAGAAATCATGCGCTCATTGGAGCAAGGCGCCGCCGCAGGCAGCGAGCCCGAGCGGGCGCGCGCCGAAAAGACACTGCCGCCGCTGCCGGCCGATGCGATGATCATCGTGCCGGTGCGAAACTTCGTCATGTTCCCTGGCATGGTGATGCCCATCACCGTCGGCCGCGCCAAGTCGATCGCCGCGGCCCAACAGGCGATTCGTGAGCAACGGCCCGTCGGCATCCTCAAACAGCGTGACGCGGATACCGCAGACCCCTCCGCAATCGACATGCACCGGATCGGCACCGTCGCCAACGTCGTGCGCTACATCACGGCGCCCGATGGGACCAATCACTTGATCTGCCAAGGCGAGCAGCGATTCCAGGTCGTCGAATTCATCGGCGGCTGGCCGTTTCTCGTCGCGCGCGTCCTTCGCATCCCGGAGCCGGAAACCCGCAATTCCGAGATCGAGGCGCGGTTCGTGCACCTGCGCGGCCAGGCGATTGAAGCGCTCGAGCTCTTGCCGCAGGCTCCTAAGGAGTTGATCGGCGCGATTCAAAACATCGATGCTCCCGGTGCGCTCGCCGACCTCGCCACCTCCTACATGGACGTGCAGCCGGAGGAGAAGCAGGAAATCCTCGAGACCGTGGACGTCATCGCGCGCATGGAGAAAGTTTCGCGCCTGCTCGCTCACCGCATCGAAGTATTGCGGTTATCGGCCGAGATCGGCCAGCAGACCAAAGCCGCGCTCGACGAGCGTCAGCGCGAGGTGCTGCTGCGCGAGCAGATGGCGGCGATCCAAAAACAACTCGGCGAAGGCGAGGAAGGCAAAGCCGCCGAGATCGCCGAGTTGGACAAGAAGATCACCGACGCCGGCATGCCGAAAGACATCGAAGAGCACACCCGCAAGGAGTTGCGCCGGCTGCAACGTATGCCAGAGGCCGCGGCCGAATACGGCATGGTGCGCACCTACCTCGATTGGCTGATCGAGCTTCCGTGGAAACTGCCGGAAGAAACGCCGATCGACATCGCCGAGGCGCGGCGGATTCTCGATGCCGACCATTACGGCCTCGAAAAGGTCAAGCGGCGGATCATCGAGTATCTCGCCGTGCGCAAGCTCGCGCCCGCGGGCAAGGCGCCGATCCTGTGCTTCGTCGGACCGCCCGGCGTCGGCAAAACCTCGCTCGGCCAGTCGATCGCGCGCGCCATGAACCGCAAGTTCGTGCGCGTGAGCCTGGGCGGCGTGCACGACGAGGCGGAAATCCGCGGCCATCGGCGCACCTATATCGGCGCGCTGCCGGGCAACATCATCCAGGGCATCCGCAAGGCGGGAACGCGCAATTGCGTGATGATGCTGGACGAAATCGACAAGCTCGGCGCCGGCATTCACGGCGATCCGTCCTCCGCCATGCTCGAGGTGCTCGACCCGGAGCAGAACTCGACGTTCCGCGACAACTATCTCGGGGTGCCGTTCGACTTGAGCCGCGTGGTGTTCATTACCACGGCGAACATGCTCGACACCATTCCCGGACCTTTGCGGGACCGCATGGAGATCATCAGCCTGCCCGGCTATACCGAGTCGGAGAAGCTCCAGATCGCCTCGCGCTATCTCGTGCGCCGGCAATTGGAAGCCAATGGCATCAAAGAGGGTCAAGTCGAGATCACCGAAGACGCGCTGCGCGAGATCATTCACGCTTATACGCGCGAAGCCGGCGTGCGTGGTCTCGAGCGCGAGATCGGCAAGGCGCTGCGCCACGCCGCCGTGCGCATCGCCGAAGGCGCCACGGGGAAGATCCGCATCGATCGGGGCGACCTCGAGGCGATCCTAGGGCCGCGTCAGTTCGAGAGCGAGGTCGCCATGCGCACCAGCATGCCTGGCGTGGCGACCGGGCTCGCCTGGACCCCGGTGGGCGGCGATATCCTATTCATCGAGGCGACGAGGCTGCCCGGCAACGGCAAGCTGATCCTCACCGGACAACTCGGCGACGTGATGAAGGAAAGCGCGCAAGCGGCGTTGAGCATCGTGAAGAACCGCGCGAGCCTGTTCGGCATCGCGCCCGAACGCTTCGAGAAGAGCGACATCCACGTCCACGTGCCGGCGGGCGCCATCCCGAAGGATGGCCCCAGCGCAGGCGTCGCCATGTTCATGGCGCTGACCTCGCTGATGACCGAACGCACCGTTCGCAGCGATACCGCGATGACGGGCGAGATCAGCTTGCGCGGGCTCGTCCTGCCGGTCGGCGGCATCAAGGAGAAAGTGGTGGCCGCGGCGGGCGCCGGCTTGAAGCGCGTGATGCTACCGGCACGCAACCGGAAAGACTATGAGGACATTCCGGAAGAAGCGCGCAACCAGCTCGAGTTCGTCTGGCTGGAGCGCGTCGACGACGCGGTGGCGGCGGCGCTCGCGCCCGCCGCCGACGCGCCGGCTAAGGCTGAGGCCGAGCCGGTGGTATAGCGAGATCACCGGGTCAAGCCCGGTGATGACATAGGAGGGAGTGGCGCGCCTTTGCCGGCGTTAGCGCCGGACCTGTCGAGACCCGGAGCAGCTTTCCGCTGGCCTCCTCCGGGCTTATCAAATTCGTTATCGCCCTTCTCCATCGACTCATCCACAGGCGGTGCCGCGGTAATCTTGTCGACCGTCCAGACAACCAGCTGTGTAGTCGCCTGCACAAATGCATCGTCGAATGCAGCGACTGCATCGGCGGCTTGCGCACTCTTGGCCGGCGCGGAGGCGCTGAACAGCCGCGCGTCGATCACCTTTCCTTTGTCGCCGCTCAGAATGCGCGCAGCAAACGAGACCACGGCCTGCGGCTTCGGCTCCGGCACGATCTGAAAGTCGCGGATGTCCAGCTCGATCCGATAGGCTGCTTCAAGCTGGTCGTAGGGCCGGCTGACCGCGTTGAGCTGATGGGCGTTGGCAAAGCTCTCGACGATCCTGGCCTGCATCAGCTTGGGCAGGTTGTCGGCCCAGCGGGCGTTCTCAACCTCGGAATAGGTGCCGGCCTTCGAACGGATCAAGATCTTCTGGGTGTCGAACGCGAGAATCGCGTGCGGGTCCGCAACAGACATCTGCTGTTCGATCTTCTTGTCCAGCTTTGGAAAATCGGTCGCCGCGGCAAGATCGTAGACCTTCGCCGTCTGCTTCTCGCCGCCGCCGACGCCGAGCATCTTTTCCAACCCGCCCAGCATGGCTTCGATTTTCTTGGAGTTGCGTCCAAGCATGTCGGCGAAGGTGCTGATCCCGGTGATCGCGTTGTGCAGCGGCTTCGAGTTTTCCGCGATGACCTGGTCGATATGGGCGAGCGTGTCGCGCGCGGAATCGCTTAAGTTCTTACCCACATCGCCGGAGGCCACCAGTACGGGGATTTTGCCGTTTGCCGCGGTCAGTCGCGGTGAATTCGCCGTCCCGCCGTGCAAAAGAATGGCCGGCGAACCGGTCAAGCCTTGAAAGCTGATGTCGACTTTCGTGTCCGCATGAATGGGAGTCGACGGATCTATCGAGATGGTGGCGACCAAACCACTGGGATTGTCCGGGTCGAGGCCGAGGCTTTGAATGGCGCCAACGTGCAGACCATTGAATAGTACGCCGGAGCCGGCCGTCAGTCCCGATACCGGCTGATCGAACTCGACTCGGTAGGTTGCCCGCTCGCCAAGCCCGCCGGTGTTCTGCAGCCAATAGACGAACCCGAACGCACCGAGAATGACGATAAGGACGAATGCGCCGATGACGGCGTAGCGCGCTCGGGTCTCCATGATATGACGCCTCGGAAGCGGCTCAGCGGGAGCTACGGCGCAACGTGATCGATGCCCTTACTGTTTGTCCGCCGCCATGCGAATCGATCGTCACCGACTGACGCCGGCCACGGGTGGTCATGCCGACATCGGCGGAGAAAGCCGAGCTCTCGGCATGAATCTGCAGCCGGTCGTCGCGCGCGCGGCCGATGAGCGTGCCGCCGATATGACGGGTCTGTTCGCTAAAGCGGCCAGTGACGCGGTTGCTGGCGTCCGCCTGGACGTCGGCAACGAGATCGAAGTTGTAGTCGTCGCTATGGCAGATCAGCTCCAGGCCGAGCGCATGGCCGCTGCTGTCTCGTACCTCATAGGTGGCGTTGCAGCGAACACGCTCCGTCCTCTGCTCCGTGCGCAGCGTGCCGCTCCCGGACCAAGCTCCGCTGTAGCCAATGAACGGTCCCGACGCCGCCAATACCGGCTGCGCAGCGCCGGTACCCAAGAGCAGCGCAGCCGCGCAGCCAAGAAGCGCGGCATGGCGAAACGATGAGGGAAAAAGCCAGCTCATGAAAGGCACCCTATGTTACGAGATAAAAGCGCGACGCTGTCGCCAACTGTTTGAGCAGACGAGGGTTCCCGGCACTACCCGGCGCAAGGAATCGCCCCGCAAGCATGGCAACCCTTGGCCGGCAAAAATCGGCCCGATTTTGTCAGACTCGCTGCGTTTGGACAGTACCGTTCAACACGCTGATGAAGCTTGTCAATACGGCTTGTTGCGAAGGAGAGGCACCCAGGCTCCGGCGCCTCCGGGCAGGCATCCGACTTTAGTCCTGCAAGTCTCACTTCCGTTGCCCGCTCACACCGGCGAGATGCCGCGCCCGCGCCTTCTTGTCCGCGATCGCCATCCCACGCGCGATCTGGATGCGTTGGGCCTGCGGAGAGCCCGCGCCGTGCAGACTTTCGGTGAGGTAGCCGACCGCGTTGCGGCCGATGGTCATGTTTTCGATCAGCCGCAAAATGCGCATGCGGTCGACCGTCTCCACGCCGCTGCGCCCTTGCAGAAATTTACGAATCAGCGGCCCCACCTCGTTGTTCTGCAAATCGCGCTCCGAAGGCATGGTGACGATGAGCCCGCCGGCGATGTCCTGCGCGAGTCGGGCGATCTCGAACGGAAAGCGCGTGACGTTGTGCTTGGCCACATTCGATAGCATCTCGTCATTGAGATAGGCGCCGGACGCCATCGGCTTCGATCGGTAAGCCCCTGCCATACAGCTCGAATAGATCGTTTCGTTGAGATGCGTCATCTCCACGAGCTTATCCTTGATGTGCGATGCGCCCTCGACGCCGTTGTGCGAGGCTGCTTCCGCCGCCGCGCCGATCAGCACATCACCAAGCCCTGTTTTGCAGACATAAGATGAGCGGTGGTAGGTCGTGAAGCGTTCGACCAAAGTCGATGCAAATTGCCACTCGCCGTCCATGAAGACGTGTTCGTAGGGCACGAACACGTTCTCGAACACGATCAGCGCCTCCTGCCCGGCGAATTGCGCATTGCCGGCATCGAGAGCGCCACCATCGACGGCGCGCATGTCGTTGGTTTGCCGCCCCACCACGTAAGTCAGCCCAGGCGCATCGACGCGGAGCGCCGCCACCACCGACCAGTCGCGGTCGTCTTCCGTCATTCGCATGGTCGGCATCACGATCAGCCAATGCGAATTCACCGCGCCAGTCTGATGCATCTTGGCCCCGGACAGGTAAATTCCGTTCTCGTCGCGTTTGACGATGCGTAGGAAAAGGTCCGGGTCGTCCTGGCTGTGCGGCGGCTTCGACCGGTCTCCCTTCGGGTCGGTCATCGCACCGCCGATAACGACGTTGGCTTTCTGGGCGCGCGCAAGAAAGACGAGAAAGCGCTTGTGATAATCGGTGCCGCATTCGGCGTCGATATCGAAGGTGACCGAATGGCAGGCGCCGATCGCGTCGAGCCCGACGCAGCGTTGGAAACAGGTGCCGGTGCGGCGGCCGAGTTCGCGCTGCATCTCGTGCTTAGCCACCAAATCCTCGGGCCCAGTGGGCACGTGCAAGAAGCGATTCGTCTGCCCATCCGCAATGTCGCTATGAACGCCGCCGAGCGCCGGTCGCTCGCTTGCCAAGCGATACGTCTCGGCCATCGCGTTGATTGACGGAAAGATCACGGGGTGATCGACCGGCTCCGGCACGCGCTCGCCCATGAAGAACACGTTCATGCTCCGCCCGCGCAAGGACGCCATGTAATCGTCCGCGCCGGCGATTGGTCGGGCGAAATCGGTCCATAGAGCTTCAGCGCTTTGCATGGCTCACCCTCGTGAAGACCATCATAACCGATCTGGCTGGAGCGCCGCGAGCGGGCAGCGGACTTATTTTCAAGAGGATCTGCCGCGCATCGATGTGCAGCGCATTACCGCCGCCGGGAACTGCCCTTGCCGCCCGGACGTTGGCAGGTCGCGGGGAGTCACTTAGGAGGGCGACATGTCCACATACGATCCCAATGATCCGCGACGGCGCGTGGGAACCGGGGGGACCGGCAGTTGGGCCGTCGGCATCATTATCATCATCATTATCGGCGTGGCCATCTGGGCCTGGGCGGGTTGGGGCGGCTGGTACGGCTGGGGTCCGCAGCGTGCAGGCAATCCACCCCCGGCGACCACCGGCTCCGCTCCGGCCGGCGCGGCGAATACGCCCGCGCCATCAGCGCCGCCCGCAGCTAACAATCCGCCAGCCAATAACGCGCCGGCCAACAATGCGCCTGCGGGCAAGTAGCGAGAAATCCCGGCGCCCCGGCTTACCCATCGAGCCGGGGCGCAACAGCTTCAGTCTCAAGACTTCCGTTAAGCCTACCGCAAAGACATTCGACATGACTCCCGAGAAAGCCCAGCCTTCCATCGTCCTAAGGATGTTCGGCTGGATCACCACGCCCATCATATATGTCGTGCTCATCCGCATCGTAATTTCCGGCATCCGCCACCTCCCCGCGCATCATCGTTAGGGCTGTCTGCAGAAGCCGGCCCCGGCGTTCCACCCCAACCGGTGTTGCGGCTGCCGCATATTGCCACCGTGATCGTATTGGTGTTGATCTCGCGCGCGCGACAAGGGCGGTGCGCCGGCTCGGCTCTCGCCTCGAGCACGAGAGCCCGGCTTTTATTTCAATGCCCATGAAGGACATGCCCATGGCTACCAATCGAGTACACCGCATTGCCGTCGTTCCCGGCGACGGCATCGGTAAAGAGGTCGTGCCGGAGGGCCTGCGCGTATTGGAAGCGGCGGGAAAGAAGTTCGGCTTCGAGCTGCAACTCGACCAGTTCGACTTCGCCAGTTGCGATTACTATGAAAAGCACGGCCGCATGATGCCGGAGGATTGGAAAGAGAGGATCGGCAAACACGACGCCATTTATTTCGGCGCCGTCGGCATGCCCGATCGCGTGCCCGACCATATCTCGTTGTGGGGGTCGCTGATCCTGTTCCGGCGCGAGTTCGACCAGTACATCAATCTTCGTCCGGTGCGGTTGATGCCCGGTGTCCCCTGCCCCCTCGCCGGCCGCAAGCCCGGCGACATCGATTTCTGGGTCGTGCGCGAGAATACCGAAGGCGAATATTCCGCCATCGGCGGCCGCATGTTCGCCGGCACCGCGCGCGAGGTGGTCGTTCAGGAAACGGTCATGAGCCGGACCGGGGTCGATCGCGTTTTGAAATTCGCCTTTGAACTTGCCCGCTCGACGCCGAAGAAGCACCTGACATCAGCGACCAAGTCGAACGGCATCGCCATTACCATGCCCTATTGGGATGAGCGCGTTCGCGCGATGGCCGGCAACTATCCCGACGTCGCTTGGAATCAGTTTCACATCGATATTCTGGCCGCCCACTTCGTCATGAACCCCGATCGCTTCAATGTGGTGGTCGCCTCCAATCTGTTCGGCGACATCCTCTCCGATCTCGGCCCCGCCTGCACCGGCACCATCGGCATTGCGCCTTCGGGCAATATCAACCCCGAACGCGCCTTCCCTTCCGTTTTCGAGCCGGTGCACGGCTCGGCCCCGGACATCTATGGTCAAGGAATTGCCAACCCCATTGGTCAAATCTGGTCGGGCGCAATGCTGCTGGAGCACGTCGGCGAGCCGGAAGCAGCCAAGGCGATCGTATCAGCGATCGAAAAGGTGCTCGCGGAGCCGAAGCTACGCACGCGCGACCTCAAAGGGCCAGCCGATACGGTCACTTGCGGCAAAGCGGTGGCCGAAATGCTTGCATAGTGCGGAGCAAGCCTCGCCCCTACCTTGCGGCGGAGCGGTCGATAAACTTGTGAAAGCGGCTTATCGAGCCATCGGCGGTTTTGTCCTGATACAGAAAGGCAAGCTTCTTTTCTTCGAACTTATCGAAGAAGGCATGCCAATCGACTCCCTCCAGCGCCTCGTCTTTGGGCTTGAAGTCGATCCGCAGGATTCCCGCGTCGTCTTTCGAGCCCGTCCCGCTCACGCTCGATGGACAGCCGCCACGCTCCTCCGCCCATTGCCGGATTGTCTCGTGATCGATCGTCGTTTTTGCTTCGCTCATGATTCAAACGACTCCCGTTGGGATTCTCTTTATTATCAATGCGGCTCGCACGCGGCCTGTTCCTCCGCGCGCCAGCCGCTCATTTCCGCGAAAGCGGGGACCCGGAAGCGACAGGTTGGAGGTTCATAACAAGTAAGCCCTGGATTCCCGCTTGCGCGGGAAGGAGCGGAATGTGGCTAGCGTCAATTCGAGCGGATTCGGCTAAGTCGGCCAAAAGGGATTGGAAGATCAGAATTGGAACGAACGCGGGCGTTCCGCGTTCGGAACATGTACAAACGATTCGTGCGCGCGGCGCCTGCTCATTGCATGTTCATTCGATGCAGGGCTGCAAGCTGTAAAGGCTCGAGGTTGCGATGCCGGCTACCCAATCGGATCGGCGAGTTGTACGCGTCGGCATAGCCGGGGTTGGGAATTGCGCTTCCTCTTTCGTTCAGGGCCTCTCCTATTACCGCGACGCACGAGCCAACGAGCCGGTTCCCGGGCTGATGAACGTGGATATCGGCGGGTATCATGTCCGTGATATCGAAATTTCCGCCGCTTTCGACGTGAACGCGCATAAGGTCGGGCGCGATGTAGCGGACGCTATTTTCGTCGCGCCGAACAACACGCATCGGTTCGCCGCCGTGAAGCGCACCGGCGTCAAGGTTTCGCGTGGGCCGACGCTCGATGGCCTGGGCCGCTACATACAAAGCCAGATTCAAGAATCCGATGAAGCCGAGGAGGACGTGAGCGAGGTCCTCCACCGCAGCCGCACCGATGTGCTGGTTTCCTATCTGCCGGTAGGTTCACAACGCGCTTCGGAGCGGTATGCGAGTAGTGCGCTCGAGGCGGGCTGCGCCTATGTAAACTGCATTCCGGTATTTCTTGCCTCCAATGCAGAATGGTCCCGCCGCTTCGAGCGCCGCGGGCTCCCGATCCTCGGCGACGACATCAAGAGTCAGGTCGGCGCGACCATCGTCCACCGCGTCCTCACGAACCTCCTGCGCGAGCGCGGTGTACGGCTCGATCGAACTTATCAGCTCAATTTCGGCGGCAATGCCGATTTTCAAAACATGCTGGAGCGCGAGCGGCTCGAATCCAAGAAGATTTCCAAGACGCAA
>DASTWX010000170.1:0-2275 GCA_035765795.1 Pseudolabrys sp.
GGAACGCTATGGCATCGCGGCGATGCCGAAAGGCGCGCAGGAACAGCCTAACGCGCTTGCTCAGGGCGCTTATCGTGAAGAACCCGACCCGGCGCTGCGCGGCGTAAACGATCATATCCGCAGCATGATCGGGGCGGGGCGAAGCGCCAGCGATATCGTGGCGTATATGAACGCGGTCCAGCCGGGCTTGGGCGACCAGAAAGCGCCCGACGTGGCGGCTGCGGTTCGTTTCCGGGCGCAGAATCCCACTGTTCCGCTCGATCGCTATGCGGTGTCGGTCGAGACGCGGGCGGTGCCGATGTCATCGACACGGCAACTCGTCAATGAGGCTGCGCAAACCCCGGGTGGCGCGTTCCTCATGAATGCGGGCGATGCGATCACGGGCGGCACACTTGATAACCTGGCGGGCAACCCTGCGTTGGCGCGTGCCGGCATGGCTGCGGTGTCCCGCGAGCACCCGTATTGGTCGGGTGCTGGCACATTGGCTGGCGGCGCTCTGGCATCTGCTGGACTCGAAAACTCGGTTGCTGGCCTCGGTGCTAAATGGGCTCCTCGCATTGGTGATGCGCTCTATGGCGCTGCGTATGGCGCTGGATCGAGCGATGAGGGCAACCGCCTGACCGGAGCATTGCAAGGCGCTGGGGTCGGCGCGCTCGGTGGTATGGTCGGTAGGCAGGCCACGCGGGCGCTCGGCGGCGCGCTGACCGGGGTGCGTGACGCATCGGCGCAATATCTACGTCAGGCTGGCGTTCCGCTCACGGTCGGCCAGGCTATGCGCAATTCGGGTGGCCTTGGCCGATATCTGGCGGGCCGCGAGGATCGTCTTGCCGGTTTCTCAGGTATCGGCGACCGCATCAACGCGCTCCGCCGTCAGGGCGTCGAAGGATTCAACCGCGCAGCCTTTCGCGAGGGGTTGAATCCGATCGGCGGACAGGTGCAAGGACAACTCGGCGAGCAAGCGGTGGGAGAAGCGGACAATCTCGTTTCAAACGCTTATAACCGCGCGCTCAACGGCGTTCGCTTGCAAGCTGACCCGGAATTTGAGGCGGGCATGCAGCCTATCGTGGCACAGGCGCGAGGCCTTCCCGGCGAGATGGCCAAAAACGCCGACTATACCTTGACGCAGCGTGTCGGGGCGTCGATGGGGCCGAACGGCGAGATGACCGGCAACGATTTCCAACAGGCTATCCGCGGCCTTGAGGGAGACGCGCGAGCCGTCCGCAATCAGCCTTACGGCAACGACTTTGGGAATGTAGCGCGAGGCGCTCGCGGACAGCTTGAGGGCATGTTGGAGCGTCAGTCGCCCGGCACGCTCAGCGACTATCTCGACGCCAACGCCGCCTATCGCAATCACTCGATACTCGCAGATGCAGTGGCGAGCGGCATGAACACAGATGGCTTGTTTACGCCCGCGCAGCTCGGGCAGGCAGCTCGCGCGAATGCTCGTCGCTATACGGGGCGCATCTCGGCTGCGACGACAGACCGGCCGTTCTATGATCTGCAACGGGCGGGACAGAATATCCTGCCCTCCAAAGTGCCGGATAGCGGCACGGCGGGACGTGCGGCTGCTGATGGCGGTTTGACGAGCACGCTTCGTGCGGCAGCGCGGAATACGTTGAACGCACCACTTTATGCCGAGGGCACACAGGGGGCGATCAACCGCGCGCTACTCGATCGACCCGACGCCTTTGTGAAGGCGGGCAACGCGGTTGGCAAAAAGGCCCGTCTCGGCGGAATTTTCGGGGCGCCCCTGCTGCTCGATTATGGGCCGCTGTCGGTCGTTCCGGCCTATTGAGGCTCGCGCATGTTTAGCGCGCGCATCATCAGGAAGATGAAGAAGGCGTAGGCGACAATAGCGAGGTAGACGAACCAGAGGTTGTTGTTTGTGGCAACTGCTAAGATAATCGCCGTAAACGGGAGCGCAGCAACAAGTGCGGAGAACGCTGCTTCCGAAAGATACAATCGCTTGTCAGTCCAGAATCCGGCATTCCGCTCTGCATAAGGAATTCCACGACGCCGTTGCTTGAATGCTCGGTAACGCCGGATCGCTTCACCACCAGCTCCTAGGCCGATCGCGGCGACAAAGAGATGCCCAAGGTCGGCCACGGCGGCCAGCCTACCCCCAACCCCTGCAATTATCAATCAGGCTCGCTTCGGCGGGCCTTTTTATTGGAGGCCCGCCACATGCCAAGTGCAAGCGAGTTCTCGACCGATCCGAACGCCAATACGACGATCGGCGGCAAGAACGTCGCCGAAAACTGTTCGCCCGCCGATA
>DASTWX010000171.1:0-5473 GCA_035765795.1 Pseudolabrys sp.
GAGCTGGAAAGGCTGTTCCAGGCGGCGCCGGGACCGGAAGCCGCCGCGCCCGCGTCGGAAGCCAGGGCCGAGGGCGCCGAGGCGCCGGCCGAATCCGCCGTCGCCGCGCAGTCGATCCGCGTCAGCGTGAACCTGCTCGAGACGCTGATGACGATGGTCAGCGAGCTCGTGCTGACCCGCAACCAGCTTCTCCAGATGGTGCGCGGCCGGGCGGACAGCGAGTTCAAGGCCCCGCTGCAGCGCCTCAGCCTGGTGACGACCGAGCTGCAGGAAGGCGTCATGAAGACGCGCATGCAGCCGATCGGCAGCGCCTGGTCGAAGCTGCCGCGCATCGTGCGCGACCTCGGCCACGAGCTCGGCAAGAAGATCGAGCTGCAGATGCACGGCGCCGACACCGAGCTCGACCGCCAGGTGCTGGAGCTCATCAAGGATCCGCTCACCCACATGGTGCGCAACTCGGCCGACCATGGCCTTGAGACGCGCGCCGAGCGGCTGGCCGCCGGCAAGCCGGACGTCGGCCGCATTTCGCTGAACGCCTATCACGAGGGGGGCCATATCGTGATCGTCGTCTCCGACGACGGGCGCGGCCTCGACGTCGACCGCATTCGCGCCAAGGCGGTCGAGAAGGGTCTCGGCTCGGAGGCGGAGATCGCCGCGATGGGCGACGCCCAGGCGATGCGCTTCATCTTCGCGCCGGGCTTCTCCACGGCGGCGCAGGTCACCGCCGTCTCGGGCCGCGGCGTCGGCATGGATGTGGTGCGCAACAATATCGATCAAATCGGCGGCACCATCGACGTGAAGTCTGTCTCTGGCGTCGGCTTGAGCTTCACCATCAAGATTCCACTCACGCTGGCAATCATCGCGGCGCTGATCGTGCAAGCCGGGACTGAACATTTCGCCGTCCCGCAACTCGCTGTGGTGGAGCTGGTTCGAGCGCGTGCCGGCGGCGATCACCGCATCGAGCGCATCCGCGACTCCGCGGTGCTGCGCCTGCGCGACAAGCTGTTACCGCTGGCGTGGCTCACCGATCTGCTCGGTATGGACAGTGCAGGTAAGGACAACACCGATAGCGGCTATGTCGTGGTCATCCAGGTCGGTAGCCAGACATTCGGGCTTGTGGTCGATGGTGTGTTTCATACCGAGGAAATCGTGGTCAAGCCGATGTCGAGCAAGCTGCGCCACATTCCGATGTTTTCAGGCAATACCATTCTTGGCGACGGATCGGTGATCATGATCATCGATCCGAACGGTATCGCCCAGGCTCTCGGCACCACGGTCGCCAATCACCTCGCCGCTGAGGAAACGGCCGGCGCGCGGCTGGAGAATGAGCCGCAGACAACGTCGCTGCTCGTCTTCCGCGCCGGCTCGTCACAGCTGATGGCGGTGCCGCTCGCCTTGATCACCCGGCTTGAGGAGATCGACGCCCGCACCATCGAGCTGTCGAATGGAAAACAGATGGTGCAGTACCGCGATCACCTGATGCCGCTGGTCAGCATGAACGATGCCGTGCGGGTGAAGGGCGAGGGGGCTCAGCCGCTGCTGGTGTTCTCCGACGGCGCGCGATCGATGGCGCTGGTGGTCGATGAGATCGTCGACATCGTCGAGGAACGTCTCGACATTCAAGTGGCGAGCGAAAATCCCGGTGTTCTGGGCTCGGCGATCGTCAAGGGCCAGGCGACCGAGATCGTCGACGTCGGGCATTTTCTGCCGCTCGCATTCGAAGACTGGTTTCGCCGCAAAGGGCAGCCGGCTCGGCCGCGCACGCGGTCGGTGCTGCTGGTCGACGATTCGCCGTTCTTCCGCAACATGCTCGCTCCCGTTCTGCAAGCGGCGGGCTATGCCGTCTCGCCTGTCGGCTCGGCAGGCGAGGCTTTGGCACTGCTGCAGCAAGGACGCGAATTCGATATCGTCATTACCGATATTGAAATGCCGGAGATGGACGGTTTCGCCTTTGCCGAGGCATTGCGCGCCGATCCTGCCACTGCCGCATTGCCGGTGATTGCGCTCTCGTCGGTGATATCCGCCGAGGCGATCGAGCGCGGCAGGCGCGTCGGCTTCAACGATTACGTCGCTAAATTCGACCGTCAAGGGCTGATCGCCTCGCTCAAAGAACAAGCCGAGATCGGCTTTGCCGCGTAGGCCAATGATGATGATGACCGATAGCAATGGCTTCGAGGAATACGTTACCGCCACAGTGCGCGAACAGATATTCGGGGTGCCGATCTTGCGCGTGCAGGATGTCTTCATCCCCGAACGCCTGACGCGCGTTCCGCTGGCGCCGCCGGAGATCGCCGGCGTGCTCAATCTGCGCGGCCGCATCGTCACGTTGATCGATCTGCGCCGGCGGCTAGGGCTTGCGCCGCGTGAGGCGAACGACGCGCCCGAGATGGCCATCGGCATCGAATCGCGCGGCGAATCCTATGGACTTCTGGTCGACGGCGTGGGTGAGGTGCTTAAACTTGATGCTGACATGCGCGAGGCCAATCCGCTTAATTTGGATCCGCGGCTGGCGCGCGTGTCCGCCGGGATACACCGGCTGGAAGCGCAGTTGTTGATGGTGCTCGACGTCGACCGCGTGCTCGATATCACCGCCGTGGCCGTCGCGGCGTGAGCAGCGGTGTTTTTGGAATAATGAGCCGCAGAGCAAGGCGCGAAGAGACGAGGTTGTATGATGAAGATGTGTTTGGTCGTCGACGACTCCAGCGTCATCCGTAAGGTGGCGCGGCGGATTCTCGAGGGGCTCGAGTTCGAGATTGTCGAGGCGGAGGACGGCGAACAGGCGCTCGATGCCTGCAAGAAGCAGTTGCCGGAAGCGGTGCTGCTCGACTGGAACATGCCAAAGATGGACGGCTACGAATTCCTTCGCTCGCTGCGACGATTGCCCGGAGGCGATGGGCCGAAAGTCGTGTTCTGCACGACGGAGAACGATGTCGCCCACATCGCCCGGGCGCTGCACGCCGGCGCCAACGAGTACATCATGAAGCCCTTCGACAAGGACATCGTCGAAGCCAAGTTTCAGGAAGTCGGCTTGATCTGACGCCATTATCCGGGCGCTCGGAAATCCTCATGAGCTTTGCTTTCGCATCTCCTGCTAGCGTGACCACGGGCCGGCGCATTCGCGTCATGATCGTCGATGACGCGGTGGTCGTGCGCGGGTTGCTTGCCCGCTGGATCGAGGCGGAGCCGGACCTCGAACTGGCAGCGTCCCTGCGCACCGGCCGTGAGGCGGTCAGCCAGATCGAGCGTGCCGATCCTGACGTGGTGGTACTGGATGTCGAGATGCCGGATCTCGACGGTATCGCCGCGCTACCGCAACTCCTTGCCAAGAAGCCGGACCTCGTCGTCATCATGGCCTCCACCGTGACGCGGCGAAACGCGGAAATCAGCTTGCGGGCGCTATCGCTCGGAGCCGCCGACTACATGCCCAAACCGCTCTCGACCCGGGAGGTAACCACCTCTCCCGTTTTCCGCCGTGATTTGATCGACAAGATCCGCCAGCTCGGCCTGCGCTCTAAACGATTGCGCTCGTCGGCACCTGCTCGCGACACCCTCGTTGCGATGCCGGCGGTCGCTCGACCGCTGCACACGATTGCGCACGGGCCGGTGGAGCTGCGCCCGATGCCGGCAACAGCGCCGCGCGTGCTATTGATCGGCGCCTCGACCGGCGGCCCTCAGGCGCTCAATACCATTATTGGTGAAATCGGCGAGGTCCTCGACCGCGCGCCTGTGCTCATCACGCAGCATATGCCGCCGATGTTCACCACGATCATGGCAGAACATCTCGCGCGCATCACCGGCCGCCCGGTGCGCGAGGCGGAAGATGGAGAGCCGATCAATGCCGGCACGGTCCTGATCGCTCCCGGCGGCAGGCATATGCGCGTTGCACGCCGCAACGGCTTGGCTGTGGCGGCGATTGACGATGGTCCGCTGATCAACTTCTGCCGCCCGGCGGTGGACCCACTGTTTTCCTCGGCAGCCGAGGTGTGGGGCGCGAAGGCGCTGGCGCTGGTGCTCACCGGCATGGGCTCCGACGGGTTGAGCGGAGCCAGGTCGCTCGTTACCGCCGGTGGCCATGTGTTGGCGCAGGACGAAACCTCGAGCGTGGTTTGGGGCATGCCCGGCCAAGTCGCCCGCGCTGGGCTTGCTTCGGCATTGCTGCCCTTGCCCGAGATCGCGCGGCAGCTCGTGCGCCTCTTCGCGGGGGACGTGGCATGACCCCGCAGGATTTCGATTACTTGCGCAAACACCTGAAAGAACGTTCCGGCCTGGTGCTGGCGGTGGAAAAGCAGTACCTGGCCGAAAGCCGGCTGTTGCCCGTCGCCCGCCGCCACGGCATGAGCACGCTGACGGAATTGATCGACCGCTTGAAGACGCGCACGCACCCGACGCTTGCCGGCGAGGTGGTCGATGCCATGACGACGAACGAAACTTTCTTCTTCCGCGACAAGATACCATTCGACCAGGCGCGCGATACCGTGCTGCCGGCGCTCCTCGCCGCGCGTGCGAGAGAAAAGCGCATCCGCATCTGGTGCACGGCCGCCTCCACCGGACAGGAGCCCTATTCGCTGGCGATGATGTTGAAAGGGATGGGCGCGGTACTTGACGGGTTTCGCGTCGACATTCTCGCGACCGATCTCGTCGCCGACGTGATCGAGCGCGCGAAGGCCGGGATCTACAGCCAATTTGAGGTGCAGCGCGGGCTGCCGATCCAGCTTCTGCTCAAGTATTTCACGCAAGTCGGGGAGATGTGGCAGATCGCGCCCGATTTGCGGGCGATGGTCCAGTTCCGCCCGCTCAATCTGCTTAACGACTTTGCGCCGCTCGGCCGCTTCGACCTGGTGTTCTGCCGTAACGTATTGATCTATTTCGATCAGGCCGCCAAGACCCAGGTGCTCGAGCGCATCGCGCGACAGATGCCGGATGATGGCTTCCTGGTGCTCGGCGCCGCCGAGACGGTGATCGGCCTCACCGACCGGTTCAAGCCGGTACCTGACAAGCGCGGCCTTTATGCGCCAAAGGCGGGCGCGCGGAGCAACGAGCAGGTAGCGAACACGTTGCGGTTCGCGAAGGCGTGACCTCTCAAGTTTACAGCCGGGCCGGCACCGACCGAGCCCGGTTGCGCGGGCATGGCGCTGAGTTTTCGCCCCGCGCGTTCCATTCACCGATTCACCTGTCAAACAGCCAACGGCCTTTCTCCTCATGGTGAGGAGCGCCGCTCAAGCGACGCGTCTCGAACCATGAGGCTCGAGGTGCCGCCTCATTCTTCGGGACGCCCGCCTTCGCTCTCGCTTCGGCCGGCTCCTCGGGATGAGGCGAAAAAGGCAACGCTCCGCCGCCCGTGTTGTTGATGTCGGCCCCGGGCAGGCCCTCTTTCCTCTCCTTCTGTCCGCCTTCGCCCTGACGGGCTTCGGCGTGACCAGCCGCCCGCCTCGCATAAGAACCGAGGGCGCGCGGGACGCACATGGGTCGCAAC
>DASTWX010000172.1:0-2077 GCA_035765795.1 Pseudolabrys sp.
CACGCGTTCCGGCATTGATGCCGGCACGGTAGTGTGGATCGGCGCGCTGTTCGGGCCGGCGCAAGTTGGCGCGCGCCTTGTCGAGTTCGCCTTCGGCCGAAACGTGCATCCTTTATGGGTGGTGCGCATTGCGCTCGCGACTCTGCTTTGCGCCTTTCTGATGTTGGCGATCTTCGGCATTTCGGTCGCGCCGGCTGCCGTTTTCGCCATTATGTTCGGCGGCGCCAATGGTCTCGTCACCATCACGCGCGGCGCAGTGCCGCTCGCGCTGTTCGGTGCGTCCGGTTATGGACGCTTGATCGGACGACTGGCCGGACCGTTCCTCGTGATGCAGGCGGCAGCGCCTTTGGTTATGGCCTTCGTTGTCGAGCGCGCGTCCGATGCGGCGGCGCTCGCGCTTGCCTGCGGCTTCGCAGCCGTCGCGCTGGCCTGCTTTCTGGTGATCAGGCGGCCTTAATCGAACAGCGCATCGATGTCGCCTTGGCTCACGTGTCCCGCTTCTCCGTCGAGGCGCGGACCGTTGAGCAAATCATCTTTCACCACCTCGCGCAGCCCAGCTTGCGAATGCCCGCGATGACTGCCGTTCGCCAACAGCCGCGAGAACTCACCGTCGAGGCGGCACAAGGTTTCGATCGCCTTGCCGATGCGCTGACCGGCCAAATCCTGGAAATTGCACGCTTCGAAGATGTGGATGAGCTGATCCTGAATTTCGCGGGCGGACCCGCTCGCGTCCTCGCTTTCCGACACCTCGGCGAGTTTTTCTGCACGGGTGCCGATCGCTTCCGCCGACCTCAGGATCGTGTGGGTCGACTTCTCCATCGCCTCCGCGACGGCGCCGAGCTCGCCCGCCGCGCGCGCCATGCGCCGGTCCTTGCCGTCGATAAGCAGTCTGGTGAACTGCTGCACCAGAGTCTCGCGCGATGAGGAGAATTTGCGCGCAGGCGAGTCGGTCGCCGGCAGCACCGATGCGCTGCGTCGCGCCAGCATTTCTTCGATGCGAAATCTTTTGTGCTGCACGTCGCGCGCTCCCGTTCGAATACGCAAGCCTAGAGCACTGTCATTAACGCGCCCTTGCGGGCAGCAGCGCTTCTTTCGAGAGCTTAATGGTGTACTCGCCGTTGCGGAGGTCGAGGGCTTTTTACTCAAAATAAAGGTTAAGCCGACGAACCCGCCGGCATATACGCTCAAACCGCGACGGCGACGGGCGTGGTTTACCAATCGGTGTGGCTTTCGCGATTTGACTTGGCAAGGGCCTACGAGACGCAAACCGAGTTCCGCCGATGCAACGTTTTATTTTCCCGATCGTGGCTGCCAGCTTTTTGTTCAGCGCACCGGTCACGGCGCAATCATTCGGCGATCCGGCCACGCCGGCACGGATGGCGCCACGAATGATCATGGCTGCACCTCCGCCGCCGCCGATGCGTTCCGATCTGGGCGGAGGCTTCATCGAATTTCTTTTCGGCGGTCAACAGCAGAGCGCGCCCGTTGTGATGGCGCCGCCGCCGACGATCTATCCGCCGCAGCAGGAGACGCATGATCAGGCCGAGTTCGCACCAGCCGATTCAGCGCGGCCGAACCCCGCACCAAGCCAACGCGTGGAGCGCCACCCTATGGACCCGCGCTTCCTGCCACAGGAGGTCGATTATCGAACGAAGGAAGCGCCCGGCACCATCGTGGTCGATACCCCTCGTCATTTCCTTTATCTGATAGAGGATGGCGGCAGAGCGAGGCGCTACGGCATTGGCGTCGCGCGCAAAGGCTTCTCCTGGGAAGGCGTGCACAAGATCACGGCGAAGAGGGAATGGCCGAGTTGGACGCCGCCGAAGGAGATGCTCGAGCGTCAACCTTATCTACCGCGCTTCATGCCCGGCGGCCCGAACAATCCGCTCGGCGCGCGCGCTCTCTATATCGGCCATACGCTCTATCGCATCCACGGCTCGAACGAACCTTGGACCATCGGCCATAACGTTTCCTCCGGCTGCATCCGGATGCGCAACGAGGATGTGATCGATCTCTACAAGCGTGTGACCGTCGGCACCAAGGTGGTCGTTATCGGCCCGGATGGCAGCGACGGCGC
>DASTWX010000173.1:0-11703 GCA_035765795.1 Pseudolabrys sp.
CCGTCCCCCTCACACGAGTTGGAGATACCGATGCCCACATTGCCGCGCGAGCGACTTGCCTATTCTTCGCCCTTCCATCGCCCGCCGCTGAAGCTGCCGGGCAGGGGGCGCATCATCGTCTGGTCTGTGATCAACATCGAGGAATGGGAGATCACCCGGCCGATGCCGCGGCAGCTTTCGATGGCGCCGATGGGCCAGAGCATCATCCCCGACATGCCGAATTGGACCTGGTACGAATACGGCATGCGGATCGGCTTTTGGCGTCTGCTGCAGGCCTACGAGAAGTTCGGCGTTCGGCCCACGGTCTCCATCAATGCGCGCGTCTGCGAGGTGTATCCCGAGGCCGCCAAGGCCGCACGCGACGCCAAGTGGGAGTTCATGGCGCACTGCCTCACGCAGATGCCGATCCAGGCGATCGAGGACCAGCGGAGCATGATGATGCAGAGTGCCGACATCATCGACAAGTTCACCGGCACGCGGCCGAAGGGATGGCTCGGCCCGGGCCGCACCGAGACCTGGTCGACCCTCGATTTCGCTACTGAATGCGGCTTCGCCTGGTTCGGAGATTGGGTGCTCGATGACCAGCCGCAATGGGTGAAGACCGTCAACGGTCCGCTCTGCGCGATTCCCTATTCGAGCGAGATCAACGACATCACCATGATGGTCTCGCACCATCACGAGAGCAGGGTGCTGTTCGAGCGCGCCCGCGACGCTTTCGACCGTCTCTACCAAGAGTCCGCGGAATCGACCCGCATCCTCGCAATTGGCGTGCACCCCTACGTCACCGGCCAGTCGCACCGCATCAAATATTTCGAGGACCTCTACGCTTACATCAACGATCACGAGGGCGTGGTGCACATGGTCGGCGAGGAAATCATGGACTGGTTCGCGGGCCAGGTTCCCAAGCCGGGAAAATAGCGCGGGCGAAGACCACCGCCGCGAAGGGCCTGGCGACCCCGGTTCGGAACGAGCACAACTGCTCGGAAAGGGTCGGGCCGCCCAACGCGCCCCCGATCGTGCCGGATTGAGTCTGCTCTATTGGCGGACGAAAACATCCCGGATTCGCATAAGAGATATTATGGAATATTTCTAGGGAGCCGTCTTGAGCTCGCGAGAATTGGACGATTTCGTAAGCTGCTAGCGCCTTATCCTGTCAGGCCGGATTCAATCCAGCGAAAAGGTCATGCCGTCATAGGCCGGCTCGACGTGCGACGGGAGATTTGCGCGTAGCTCCGCGTAATCCATGTCGGTATGCAGATTGGTCAGGATGGCTCGCTTGGGTTTGACCCGATCGATCCAGGCCAGCGCCTCATCGAGATTGAAATGGCTCGGATGCGGCGCTTTGCGCAGAGCATCGACGATCCAGACCTCAAGCCCACGCAACGCGTCGAGGCTTTCATCCGGCACGTGCTTGAGGTCGCAAGAATAGGCCAGCCGGCCGAAGCGGAAGCCAAGGGAAGGAATGTCACCGTGCTGCTGCAGGACGGGCAGGGCCTCGATCGCGCCGCCCTGCCCCTCGATCTCGATGGGCTGGCCGGGAACCAGCCGGCGCTCCTGCAGGATCGGCGGATAATCGCTGCCGGGCGGTTGTGTGAAGCAATAGGAGAAGCGGGCGGTTATGGCGCGCGAGGTCGGCTCGTCCATGTAGACGTCGACGCGCCGGCGTTTGGAGACGAACAGCGGACGCAGATCGTCGATGCCGTGCGTGTGGTCGGCGTGCTCATGGGTAATGACCACGCCGTCGAGCCAGGTCACCTGGGCACCGAGCAACTGCTCGCGCATGTCGGGCGAGCAATCGACGAGGACGCACGTGCGCTCGCTTTGGCCATTCGCGCGCTCGACCAGAAGGCTGCAACGCCGTCTGCGGTTTTTGGGATTTTTCGGGTCGCAATTGCCCCAGCCTAACGCCACCCGCGGCACGCCCATGGAGGATCCGCAGCCGAGGACGGTAAAGGTCAAGGTCATGCCGCGTCCGCCAAGGCGCGGGGCACCTTACCGAATAAACGAAAGAAGTTCTCGGTGGTTTGCGCCGCGATATTATCGAAGGACACGCCACGGGCGGCGGCGAGCACCTTTGCCGTCTCAACGACATAAGCAGGCTCGCAACGTTTACCCCGATACGGCTGCGGCGCAAGATACGGCGAATCCGTTTCGATCAGGATGCGATCGGCAGGCAAAGCGGCGGCGATCGCACGCAGATCGTCGGAACGTTTGAAAGTGAGGATGCCGGTGAAGGAGATGTAGAGGCCGAGATCGATGGCTTTGAACGCCAACTCACGGCCGCCGGTGAAACAATGCAGGACCCCCGGGAAGGCGCCCTGCCCGGTTTCCTCGATCAAAATTCGCATCATGTCCGCGTCGCAGTCGCGCGAATGGATGACGAGCGGCAGACCGGATTCGCGCGCTGCGGCAATGTGTTCACGGAAGCTCTTCGCTTGAAGCTCGCGCGGTCCGGTGTCGTAATGGTAGTCGAGACCCGCCTCACCGATGGCCACAATCTTCGGGTGTTTTGATAATGTAATCAGTGTATTTGCATCAATTTCCGGTTCTTCATGAGAATGGTGAGGATGAGTGCCGACCGAGCAGAAAACGTCGGGAAATTTCTCAGCAATCGCAAGAACCTGCGCGTGCTTTCGCACACGTGTTGAGATCGTCACCAAGCGGCCGATTCCAACCGTGCGTGCGCGTCCGACCACCGCATCCAATTCGTCGGCAAAATCAGGGAAATCCAAATGGCAGTGGCTGTCCACCAGCATCGTCACGTTTTCGCCTCCTCATCGACGAAACGGGGGAAGACCGGTTTAGGTGATGGAAGCGCCCGTCCCGGCGCGATCCGCCGATCCGTTTTGAGCGCGTCGAAATCACGCTCCTCGGCTGGAATGGCCAGAAGGTCCAGCATCCGCGCCGCCGAGGCCGGCATGAACGGCTGGATCAGGATTGAGACCTGCCGCAGCACTTCAGCGGTCACGTAGAGGATCGTACCCTGCCGCTGGGGATCGGTCTTGGCCAAGGCCCATGGCGCCTCGCCAGCAAAGTAGCGGTTGGCCTCTGCCACCACCGTCCAGATACCGTTGAGAACCTGGTGGAGCTGGAGCGTCTTCATATGTTCTCGCGCGGTCTGTGCCATGCTGTCAGCCGCGGCCAGAATAGCGCGGTCGCTAGTGGTGAAAACATCCGGCTTCGGCAACACACCTCCGAATGCTTTTGCCACCATCGAGAGTGAACGCTGCGCCAGATTGCCCAGATCGTTGGCAAGGTCAGCATTGATGCGGTTGACGATGGCCTCATGGCTGTAATTGCCATCTTGGCCGAAAGGCACCTCGCGCAGGAGAAAATAGCGGAATTGGTCGACACCATAGGTGTCGACCAGCGCAAAGGGATCGACGACATTGCCGACCGACTTCGACATCTTCTCCCCGCGATTGAACAGAAATCCGTGGGAGAAGATTTGCTTAGGGACCGCGAGGCCGGCTGACATCAGGAAGGCCGGCCAGTAGACGGCGTGAAAACGAACAATGTCCTTGCCGATGACATGCAGGTCGGCGGGCCAAAAGCGCTTGAATTTTCCCCCGTCGATGTCGGGAAAGCCGGCGGCAGTGATGTAATTGGTCAACGCATCGACCCACACGTACATGATGTGCTTGGGGTCGCGCGGCACCGGAACACCCCAGTCAAAGGTCGTCCGCGAGATCGAGAGATCCTGTAGGCCGCCCCGTACGAAACTTACGACTTCGTTCAGCCGCTCGCGCGGCAGCACGAAATCGGGCACTTGCGCGTAAAGATCGAGCAGCTTTTGCTGATAAGCGGAAAGCCGGAAGAAATAGCTCTCTTCCTCGACCCAATCGACTGGTGTGCCCGTCTTGGAGGCAATCCGCGCGCCTTGTTCGTTCAGATGCGTCTCGTCTTCGGCGTAGTACGCCTCATCACGGACGGAATACCAGCCGGCATACTTGTCGGGATAGATGTCGCCTGCTGCCGCCATGCGCTCCCATATGGCCTTGGAGGCCCGATGGTGGCGCTCTTCGGTTGTATGGATGAAATCGTCATTGGAACATTCGAGCCGCTCCACCATGGCCTCGAACAGCGGCACGTTGCGGTCGCGTAAAGCGCGCGCGGTCAGCCCTTCCCGCGCAGCCGTCTGCTGCATTTTTTGGCCGTGCTCGTCGGTCCCGGTGAGAAAAAAGACGTCACAGCCATCAAGCCGCCTGAAGCGGGCAATGGCGTCTGTCGCGATCGCTTCATAGGCATGGCCGATATGCGGAGGGCCGTTCGGATACGAAATCGCGGTGGTGATGAAATAAGGGGTCTTTTCGGCTGGCATTGCAATCGTCTGGTGAGAAGCACCGATCTCCTTCGTCGCACCGGTCTTGTGCCGGGCACCCGGATTTTTTGCAAGGCGGCGGTCAGGGATGCGGACCCAGTTAGGTAACAATGAACGGTTATTCCGGCAACGCAACGTGCCCCCTCGAAGCGGGAACCGTCTGTGCGGCGCCTTGTCCTAAAACCGTGGGCAGGAGGAACCAGGTGCGGTCATCGGCGTTATCGGCGGCGATCAGAACCAACAAATAAGAGCACGCCCCAAGGCCCCCGATCATGACCGCCCAGCAATATCTCCTCAGCCAGGCTGAGCACTGCCGCCGAACCGCCGACGACAGCAGCGATCCTTTCATCGCTGAGCAGCTTCGGCGCCTTGCCGAGATGTTCCAACGCAAGGCTCAAAGCGGCCAAGAGCCGCAGGACATGACAACGGCCGCCTGACATTCCAGCCACTCATCGTACGCTACCACGTGACCGTGGTTGCCGGTGCCGATGGCCTGCTGTCCGCATAGCGCGTGTTCCCCGCCTTGGGGGAGCGTATGGCGTCCGCGAGTCGTGGGGGCACTTTGTCGAGAGCCGGCACGACCACCAGGCGGTCGATTTCACCGCGTAGATACGTACGCAGGAAGGCTTGATAGTTCTTGAATGAAACGCACCCGTTCGACTGCCCGTTCGGGCCGAGCATGTAGGTGTGAGCCAGCATCCCGTCGCGACCGAACATCCGGCTTCCCGCTACCGGGGTGAGGCGAATGGCCCGTACTCCGTGGAATAGCCGCTCGCGCAGGCTCAAGTCATAGACATTCGGCGGTGTCGGCCCGCGATTCTTGACGTGAACATAGCGCGGATCATCAATTTTGCTGCCCAAGCCGGAATGCGCCTCCAGCCGTTCACCGTTGGGCAGATAAACGGTATGCGCGGCGATATCGTACACCGCCGTGCGGCTGTCCGGCCCGGGAAAAAGTACCGATCTGTCGCCGGATCGTTGCCGCGCTCGAGGGATTGAGGCCGGAGCGATGGGTAGGCTCGCGACCTGCTGCGCGGCAGTATGCGCGGATATCTGCGAAATGTTGCGCTTGGCTGGGTACGCCCGGGGCAACGGCACAATGTCGGCAGCGCGCCGTTCGGCAGGCAAACCAACCGTAGGCTCCATTGCCGGTGCGGCCATTATCGGATCCAGGCCTGCGAGTCGCATTGTCGCCGCGCCGCGGGGAATTGCCGGCATGGCTCGTGCCGGCGGTGGCAGAATCAAGGAATTCGAAGCAGCCGAAGGACGCTCCTGCGTCAGCCGGACGGTTTTGACGTTGGAGCGGGGACCCACCGCCCCCGCCCATTTCGCGTCAAATGTCAGCGCGGAAAGCTCAGAACTGTGATACTGCATTCGAGATGGAGCGACGTTCGCGCTGGACAAGCGCAAATGGCGGGGGACCAGCGCGAGTCGCTGCGGGCCGACCCCCTCGCCGGCAACAAGCCGGC
The DNA here is from genome assembly GCA_035765795.1 of Pseudolabrys sp. Classification (GTDB taxonomy): domain Bacteria; phylum Pseudomonadota; class Alphaproteobacteria; order Rhizobiales; family Xanthobacteraceae; genus Pseudolabrys. Next base: position 5,791 of record DASTWX010000173.1, read on the forward strand.
CATTGTGAGAAAGCGCGATATTGAGGATCCACGCCGAGGTAAAGGTCACCGCAACGACAAGCGCCCCCACCGCGGCGACGGCTGCGAGTCCGACAACGACATTATTGACGATCGCCCGGCCAAAAGCGCGGAGTGAGATCACACGACCATAAAAAGGGGTGGCGTTATCGAACGCCGCGGTCGTGTCCGTCATACTTTACGCTTTTCGCTGCACGCCCTATGGGAGCGCAAACCATGCGGCGATTAAGGTTAAGCTGCTGTAAATGGCTGTGGGAATCAGTGAAATTCCGGCCGACTGGGTTAACGTTGTCACGAGGACGCCCAGCCATTCCGATGCGGGCAAACACAACGGCCTACGGCGTGACTGCTGAAAGTGGCGGTGCTAACGTCCCAGCCTCGCCCTCTGTTCAACTCTGGCACGACCCCGATATGAGCACCGCCGCTTGGCCCCCTTCCCAGATCGATGCCGCGCATGTGGTCGTGACGGAGCCTATGCCGGGGTCGCCGTTTCCCGTGCATTTCATGTACGTGGAGATGATCGACGGCGCTTATATCCCCATCGCCTTGCGTAAGCCGGCGGGCGACGGTCCCTTCCCGATCATCTTATGTGCGACCGGGAACGGTGGCGGCGGCATTCGTATGCTGCGCGACCACGTCGAAACCAAGAACTGGACCATCGAGCGCCTTCTGGAGGCAGGCTACGCCACGGCGTGGATGCGCTATCGCGCAGAGGTCGATTACGCCTACGACAAGATCGGCAAGCTGATCGAATCCGGCCGCCAGGGACGCCAACTGCTCAACCGGGGGCCGCTCGAATACGAGGATGCCATCGCCGTCGCCGAATACGTGAAGACGCTTTCCTTCATCGACCCTAACCGTCTCGGCTACATCGGCGTTAGCCATGGCGGCGAAATGGCCTTCAAGATCACCTCGGAATACAACGGCTTCCGCGCCATGGTGGCGTGCGAGCCCGCTGCGCACGAATTCCTCCGCCTGCGGCCGGACGAGACGGCGCAGATCGATCCGAAGACCGGTTTGCTCAACGTCGAGAAAATGCTGATGCGGGAGTCCTCCAAGGTGCGCCCGCGCATCACCGAGGAGGTGGCGCGCGCCCGCGTGCGCACGATCAACACGCCGATTTTCGTCATGGGTCGTGATCGCGACGAACTCCAGGGCATCTTCCGGGTGAGCTACGATTTGCTGCACGAGGCTGGCAAGGCGGCGCAGTGGAAAAGCTACGATCACGATGTGCACGGGTTTGTCTATCCCGTAAGCGAGTCAGACGGAACCTTCGCGCCCGACGAGATGCAACGCGAAGCGGTCGCCGACGCGTTGGCCTTCTTCGATCGTTACGTAAAAGCGTAGGTCCTACCGCCGCGCGGTTTCCGCCAGCGCGCCGAACACGGAGAACACCAGCGGTTTGCGTTCGAGATTGTAGGCTTCAACCTCGCGCGCCGTCCGATTGATCGTGTCCCACGTCTCCGCGATGCGCTCCATGTCCTTCAGTCGGGCACCGTGTCGTTGCAACTGCTCCGAGAGCCAGCCGCTGACCATGTCCATGAAGGTTTCGAGGGGGGCAGGATCGGTTCCGCCGAGCGCATCGCCGAGCGCATGCAAGGCGCGCGGGTCAGGATTCGGCAGTTGACCGATCAGATCGAGCACGCGCTGCCGCAGCGCGAGCGCAGCGCCATCGAGCAGCGCAAGCGCACGGGCCACGCTGCCGTCCGCCGCCGCCGCTGCCTGCCTGATCTCCGCTTCCTCCTCGTCCCGGCCCGTGGCAGCGGCAGTTGCCCGAGCAACGTCTGTTTCGGACAGAGGCCGCAGCAGCAACCTGCGGCAGCGCGAGCGGATGGTCGGCAGCACGCGGCCCGGCGCATGGCTGACGAGAAGCAATAGCGTGCGCGGCGGCGGCTCCTCCAGCACCTTGAGCAGCGCATTGGCGCCCTCTCGCTGTAGATCATCGATTGCGTCGACGATGGCGATGCGCCAGCCCCCCTCGCCCGCCGTCGAGCCAAAGAACGACACCGTACGGCGCACGTCGTCAACGCGAATGACCGTGTAGAGCTTGCCCGTCTGTTCGTTGATGACGCGCTCAAGCACGAGCAGATCTCCCTGTGCCTGCGCCGCGATGCGGCGGGCGGTCGGGTTGTCGGCCGCGACGGCGAGCGAGTTCGCATTCTGCACGGCCGCTGTCGTCGGATCGGGATGCGCGAGCACGAACCGGGCGAACCGATAGGCAAGCGTCGCCTTGCCGATGCCTGCCGGGCCGCCGACCAGCCAAGCGTGCGGGGTACGGCCGCCGCGATAACTCGCCAGCATGGCCTGCTCAGCTTCGTCATGGCCGAACAGCACCGCCGATTCGCGCGGCAGATGGACCTCTGGTTCTTCGTCCGCCTTGCTCACGGCCCAGCCTCCTCCGCCAGGCGTGCGCGTTCGGGATGCAGCCGCTCGACCAGGACCTCCCAGATACGCTGGGCGACCACGTCGCGCGGCGGCCGGCCGTCGATCACCACGATTCGGCGCGGCTCTTCCGCGGCGATCGCGCGGTAGGCGCGGCCGAGTTCCTGGTGGAATTCGAGCGCCTCGGACTCGAACCGGTCCGCGGCGGCCTCGGCACGCCGCCGTTTGGCGCGCGCCAAGCCAATATTGGCCGGGACATCGAGCACGAAGGTGAGATCGGGCATATAGGCGCCGACGGTAATGCGTTCGAGCCCGCGGATCATTTTCATGTCGACCTTGCCCAATTTGCCTTGATAGGCCCGTGTCGAGTCGATGAAGCGGTCGCAGATCACCCATTTGCCGGCATCCAGCGCGGGCCGGATGACATTGCGGACATGATCGTCGCGCGCCGCGGCGAACAGGATCGCTTCGGTTTCGGCGCCGAGCGGCTTGGCGATTCCCGAAAGCAGGATGTGCCGGATCACCTCGGCCCCGGGTGAGCCGCCGGGCTCGCGCGTGAGCACCACCTCGATGCCGAGCTTGATGAGCTCGGCGGCGAGTGTCTTTGCGTGGGTGGATTTGCCGCTGCCTTCGCCGCCCTCAAAGGTAATGAAACAACCGCGCAAGCGATGATCCCTTTCAGTATTCCGCCTCCGGCGGATACTGGATTTCTGCAGACGGGCGCACGGCGATCATAAGCGCGAGGCGCCCGCGTGTACCAGCGAGATCACCATCTCGGTGACGGCGTCCAAGGCGCGCTGAGACAGCGACCCTTTTTTCACGCTGTCCGCCGTGGCGAGCGGGGTCCGCAGAACGACTTTGTCGCCCCGCCAGACCCTGAGCTCGCCGACCTGCTGGCCTTTGGCCACCGGCGCCGGAACGGGCCCGGTATAGACGATCTTCGCAACCAGCCGCTCGTCGTTGTTTTTCGGCACCATGACGCGCACAGGCCCCTGCGCTTTGAGCGGCACGTAGTCCTCCGCGCCGCCGAACACCTTGGCTGAGCCGATGGTTTGCCCCTCGGCGAACAGCATGCGCGACTGGAAATTTCGGAACCCCCATTCGAGCAGGCGCTTGGCGTCTTCCGCGCGTTCCTTGGAGGTCTTGAGCCCGTTCACCACCACGATCAGTCGCAAGCCGCCCTGCACCGCCGAACCGACCAGTCCGTACCCCGCCTCTTTTGTATAGCCGGTCTTCAGCCCGTCGGCGCCGATGCTCATCTTGAGCAGCGGATTGCGGTTGAATTGGCGGATTTTGTTCCAGGTGAATTCGGGCTCCCCGAACAGTTTATAGAATTTCGGATACGTCTCGATAATGTGGCGCGCGAGTATCGCCAGTTCGCGCGTGGTCACCACCTCGCCCGGATCGGGCAGACCATTGGAATTGGTGAAGGTCGACTTGGCGAGTCCGAGTTCCCGCGCGCGCTTGGTCAATTTTATGCCGAACTCGGCTTCGTTGCCGGCGAGCGCCTCGGCGAACACGATGCAAGCATCGTTGGCGGATTGGATGATCATGCCGTGAAGCAGATCGTCGACGCTGATCTTGCTGTTGAGCTTGGCGAACATGGTCGAGCCGCCCGAAGGCGCGCCGCCGTGCCGCCAAGCGTATTCGCTGACCGGATATTCGTCGGTGAGCTTGATCTTTCCGATCTTGAGCTGATGAAAAACGTATTCGGCGGTCATCAGCTTGGCGAGGCTCGCCGGATAAATCAGCTTGTCGGGATCGCGCTCGTAAAGCACGCTGCCGTTTTCAGCGATGAGGATCGCGTGCGGCGCGCTGAGCTTGGGGCCGTTGTCACTCTTCGGCGCAGCGGCCAATGCGCTTCGTCCGAAACCGAAAGCGGCGAGCAACGCCAGTACCGCCGCGACGAGAAATCCCGCGCTACGCTGTTTCGTCCGTGCTGAACTCATCCATTCCATCATTGCCGCTGCAATCCGCCGCACACGCGTCAAAGCCAAATACGACGGCTGACGTGAAGGCGGCGATGGTGCGCGCAAATCGCGAGTCAGTAAAGCCCGCGGCCGCTCATGAAACTCGCCGCATGGCCATCATAGCGCGCCGGCGCATAAGCGGAAACCTGCGAGACGTGCGGCTCGGCCGGCGGCAGCGGCACCTGCTTGATGCTGTCGAGCGAAGCGGTGCGTGTCGCTGCCGCGAGGTTTGCCGCAGCGGCGCGCGCCGGCGCAGTATCGTCAGAGGCTGACCCACGCAGGGAATCGCGGCCATACGGCCGCTCGGGCGGTAATACGTCGCGGATCGGACTGGAGTCGAAATAGGTCGGGCCAAAGCGGCCGGCCGAAGCCACCATGACGGGCTTCGCCTCCGGTCCGTGCTCGCGCAAGGTGGACGCGAGCATCGTGTCGCTCGAACCGGCAAGCGGCGCCCGACCGACATATTCGACCTTCACCTTGACGAGGCCGCGATTGTAGAAACCGAGGAGCTTCGCCGTCTTGCGCGAAACGTCGAGCACGCGGTTGGCGGCAAAAGGCCCGCGGTCGTTGACGCGCACGATGATCGAGCGGTGGTTGGCGAGGTTGGTCACCCGTGCATAAGACGGCATCGGCAGATCGGGGCTGGCCGCCGAAATCGATTGCTCGTCGAAGATCTCGCCGTTGGCGGTATAGCGTCCGTGGAAATCGTCGCCGTACCAGGAGGCATAGCCGACTCTCTTGTAAGAGGCCGGATCAGCTTTTGGATAATACGTGCGCCCGGCGATCGTATAGGGCGAACCGACGCGATAGACGCCGCCGCCTTTGGGAGCCCGCTCGCCGAGCGGTACAACGCGAGGGCTTGCAGCGACGCCGAGGCGCGGATCGATATTGCCGACGCCGCCCGAGCAGTGGGCAAGCGCAAGAGAGGCTGCCCCTAACGCGGCCACACGCACGGCACGGATTATCGCGCGGCGCCCCCCCGAACAATCCATCCGTTGCAGTCCCCAATGCGAATGGCGTGACGATCGACGCGAAAGACTACCGCACGATAGCGTGCGCGCCGTTAACGGATATTTGCGGTACGGCGGGTTGGTAAAAGAATGGTTCCCTTCCCGATTTTCCGCAGCCGAACACGGCGATAGCGCATACGTGAAATACCTCGCCCCTCGGTTTCTGGCAATAACCATGTCCGGCCGGGCCAAGGGGCATTTCGCGCAATTCAACCAATTCAATTTTCAAATCGCCTGCAAGTCTTCTCCTCATGGTGAGGAGCGCCGCGGAAGCGGCGCGTCTCGAACCATGAGGCCGCTCATCCTTCGAGACGCCCGCCTTCGCTCACGCTTCGGCGGGCTCCTCAGGATAAGGCGGAGCAAGCCAATGCTCCGCCGCCCGTGTTGTTTGACCGGGCGCCGGGTTCGCCCGTATTCCCTTCCCTCGGCGCAAGGTCGAGGGTGATGGAGCGCCGCGCGACGCAACCATCTTAAGTTCGCACCTTGCGGTGCGGCGTCCCCTTGGCGGAGGACGCGCGCCCCGCGGCGCTCCA
>DASTWX010000174.1:0-5666 GCA_035765795.1 Pseudolabrys sp.
CTTGCTCGGCACCGACCTGCCGGCGCGGGCGGCGCCCTACACGCGTGACGAGGTCGAAGCCGCGATTGAAGCCGTCGTTCCGGCGATGGAGATCGCGGACAGCCGTCTGCCGCCCGACGCGCCGGAAATACTCAAGGCCGCCGACGTGGTTGGTAACGGGGCATTCATCACCGGACGACCGGTGCGAGACTGGCGCAAGCTCGACCTTTCCGACATCGGCATCACTTTGAGCCACGAAAACATGAGTGTTGGGCGCGGGAGCAGCGCGCGTATTCTGGGAAATCCGATGCTCGCCGTCGTCGCGCTTGCCAATGCGCAGCCGCTCCCCGCCGGCGGCTTGCGCAAGGGTCAGATCGTCACCACCGGCACATGCATCACGCCGATCGCACTGCAGCCCGGCGCTTACGTCGGCGATTTCGGCGTGCTGGGGAACGTGGTGCTTGAAATTGCTTAGCGGGCAGAAACGAATTCGATCGCGCCCGACCTCTCTATTGTCATCACCGGGCTTGTCCCGGTGATCTCGCTTAGGTCGGCAATATCGTGCGTCCCTAAGCGAGATGGCCGGGACAAGCCCGGCCATGACAAGGATCCTCAAAACTTCGCTTCACGCTTTTCCTGAAATGCCTTGATGCCTTCCTCGCGGCCCTTCTCGGCCATGCAAAGGACATGCAATTCGTTCTCGTAGCGCAGGCCTTCGCCGAGCGGCATCGAAAGCGCCGCGCGCACCGCCGCCTTGATGCTCTGCGTCGCGGTCGGGCTGAAGGACGAGATCCTTTCCGCCAGCGCGGCGACACGCGCCGGCACCTCGGCGTCCTCCACTACTTCTTCCACCAAGCCGATGCGCAGCGCACTGTCGGCATCGACCGGCTCGCCGGTGAGCAAAAGCCGCATCGCCTGTCCATAACCGGCGAGCCGCGGCAACGCCTGCGAGGCACCGCCGCCGCCAAGCCAGCCGCGCGTCACCTCGGGCGCGCCGATCCGCGCGCTGCGCCCGGCGATGCGGATGTCGGCGGCAAGCGCAATCTCCATACCGCCGCCGAGCACCCAACCTTTCAAGCCGGCGATCACCGGCTTGCGGATGTCGCGCACCACGGCGGCATATTCGACGCGATTGCGGAATGCCCACAGGTCCGACAGGTCGAGCAGCGTGTTGAGATCGCTGCCGGCGGAAAAGGCGCGTTCGCCCGCGCCCATTATGGTGACAACGCGAACGTCACTGTTCTCGTCGACTTCCTTGCAGACCCGCGCCAATTCGCGGGCCATGTACGGCGTGATTGCGTTGTGTTTCTCGGGCCGATCGAGCACGATGCGACCGACCCGATTTTCGATCGTGAGCACGACGCCCGTCATCATGCGTGCTCCGATTTGACGCCGCGCATATCATCGGAACGGCGCTCGACCTCGCAAAGCACGCCGGCAACGTCCACGCCGCTGCCCTGATGGTCGACCATGTCGCCGAACACGCCGGTCATGCTATCGAGTAGCGTAAGGCGCAAACCAAGCTCGGCGGCGAGGTGCTGCGCGGTGCGCAGATCTTTGAGTTGGTATTCGGCGGGGCTGCCTGGGACAAAATTGCGCGCCACCATGCGTTCGCCGTGCAGATCGAGAATCCTGGATTCGGCAAAGCCGCCCATCAGCGCGCGCCGCACCGCCGCCGGATCGGCGCCGCCGCGGGCGGCGAAATGCAGGGCTTCCGCCACCGCGACCATGGTGGCGCCGACGATGATCTGGTTGGCGAGCTTGGTCATCTGCCCGGTGCCAACCGGTCCGATATGCGTAACCCGCCCGAGCGGCGCAAAGACATCGGCAAGAGATTCGACGGCCTTTCTCTCGCCCCCCGCCATGATGGCAAGCGTGCCGTCGCGCGCGCCCGGTTCGCCGCCGGAGACCGGCGCATCGACATAATGAACGCCGCGCGGTTCGAGCCGTTGCGCTTGCGCACGACAGGTCTCGGCCGGGATCGAACTCATCACGACCAGCGTCGCGCCGGATCGCAGAGCGTCCGCGGGCTTGCGGCCGCTTCGATCCGGCGAGAACAAAACCTCTTCGACCACCGGCCCGTTGCTCAGCATCACGATGGCGACGTCGGTGCTGTCACAAGCAGCCGACGCAGTGTCCGCCACTCGCGCGCCGACATCGGCAAGCTTACGCGCCTTCTCCGCGCTCCTGTTCCACACGGTCACCGCAAACCCCGCTTGCGCCAGCCGGCGGGCCATGTGCCCCCCCATGATGCCGGTGCCGACGAGCGCGATGCGGCGTACGGCCATTGATTCAAGCTCCGTAACTATTCGTCGCGGCGGACGTGTTACGGCGAGAGCAAGCCAAACGTTCGGCGTCATGCGCGGGCCCGACCCGCGCATCCACGATGATCTTCCCTACGCACATCAGTACCGTTTCCCTAGCCGATTAGCCGCACGGATTGCCGAGTTCAAGCCCGGCAATGACGTAGAGAGGTGGTCGACACATGCGCCCCACTGGTGAACGTCCACGTAGTCTAAGCCGACTTGGCCGGCTTCTTGACCGCGGCGAGTTGCTTGAACTCGGGCGACCTTTTGTAGTGCGGGTCGAGCGGGTAGCAACCGGAAACGATGTTGTTGCGCGGCGCCGTCGTGCAGTCGCTGAACGTGCGGCAGAGCCGCTTCTTCTGCATGCCGCGGCCTGAGAGGATGTCGAGCGGCAATTCCGGATAGGCCAGCATCATACGGCCGAGCCCGACCAGATCGACCCAGCCTTGGCGCACCACCGCCTGTGCCACGTTCGGGAAGAACTCCTGGAGATACGTGTAGCCCGAACCCATGATGCAGAAATCGGGGAACGCCTGCTTGAGATCGCGCACGACCGAGAGCTGACGCATCACACCGACGAAGGGGTCTTCCGGCGGATGATAGCCGTCGGACGGCGGATAGAGCGCCGGACGGATGACATGCGGGTTGTAGTAAGGACTGCCCGCGGTGACGTTGACGAGCCGGATGCCGAGCCCGCGCAATATCTCGAAGAATGCTTTCGTCTCGGTGAGATCGTATTCGAGCGGGTTGTCCGGGTTGGCGCCGAAGGCGTAGCGATACGGCAACTCGTATTGGTCCGGGATGCCGGGGCCGAGCGCTCCTGGCACCGAACGTGCCGGGTCGGGCTTGAACGGCACGGTATCGATCGCGCTCAAGCGCACGCCGATGCGCAACCGCGGCGCTTCAGCCCTGATGCCCGCCGCCACCTCGCGCAGGAAACGCGTGCGATTTTCAAGGCTGCCACCGTAGGGACCGGGGCGATCCACGGCGCTGAGGAACTCGTGCGCCAGATAGCCATGGCAATGCTTGATATCGACGAAATCGTAGCCGCAGGCTTCCGCGCGCTTCGCCGCGACGACGAAGTCCTCGATCAGCCGCTTGATATCGTCATCGCTGATCGGCGGCTTGTCCTTCGGATAGCCGAATTTGCGGTCGAGCAACGGATGGTTATAGGCGATGATCGACTCGAACTTGGTGTTGTCGTTCGGCTTGCAGAAGCGGCCCGAATGCGTGAGCTGCAACCCTATGATCACATCATCCGCATTTTCGCCGGTCGTTTCCTTATGCGCGGCGATCACGCTCTCGCGCAATGCAGCGATATCACCCTGACTCTCCTCCGTCATCGTCAGTTGCTTCGGGTTGGCGCGGCCGTCGGGGCGCACCGCGCAGGCCTCGCCGCCCCAGAGGAACTTGGCGCCGCTGAGACCGAAACGACGCCAGCGCCGCTTGGTATTGTCTGACGGACGGCCGTCGCGCTCGCAATCCCAGCCTTCCATCGGATGCACCGCCAGCCGGTGACCGATTGTCATGCCCTCGAATTCGAGCGGCGCGCCGAGCGGCGAGTGCTTGCCGTGGGCAACGATATCGTCGCAGGGAATGTCGAGCCCCAGCGACTGCACATAATTACGAAACCCGGCGACGCCATCGAGCGAGCCTGCCTTCGGATAATCGCCGAATTTCATGTTTTCTTCACCCTCATTTGACCGCAACCCGCTAGGGGCGTTCAGCGCGCTTTAATGTATGACATGACGACGTCGACCGCGTGCGCGCGCCGTGTCTCCTCCTCGACAGGGCTCGACAGTTGCCGCCCGAAGGCGGTCGAGAGCGTTGCCGAGTTCGAGAAGTAGAAGTAGCTCAGCGCCGAGATCGAAATATAGAGATGCAGCGGATCGAGGCCGCGCCGGATTTCTCCCGATTTTTCCCCGGCCGCCAGCACTTGCGTGAGTACGCTCACCAGCGACGTGTGCATGTCGCGAAGCCGCCGCGAGCGCTTGAGAAATTGCGCGCCGTTCAAGTTTTCGCCCGCGAGCAGCGGAATGAGCCGTCGATGCTGCTGACAATAATCGAATTTGAATTCGACCAGAGTCTTGATGGCTTCCAGCGGAGGCAGCGCGGTCAAGTTCAGCTCGCGCTCGGCCTCGCGCATCGCCGAATAAGCGCGCTCCAGCACGGCGACGTAGAGGTCTTCCTTGGAGCCGAAATAATAGTAGAGCATCCGCTTGTTAGCGCCGGCCTCCTCGGCAATGACATCGACGCGGGCCCCGGCGAGCCCCTTGGCGGCGAATTCGATCTCGGCGGCATCGAGCAGCGCAAGCTGCGTGCGCTCGGCATCGCGTACCGGCTCCAGACGTGATTTGGCCTTGGCGGCAGCGCCCGCCCGTTTCGGCTTCGGTGTGACTGCGACAGGCATTAGGCGCGCTCTCCTGCCAGAAATCGTTCCAGACGCGCCGAACGACTCGGCCGACGTTTGGCCGCGATTATAGCGGCAAGCCCCATCGGCTCGGGACGGAAAATGCGCGCGTCCATCTCACGCAAGTCCGACGACACGTCGGGACGAAATTCCATTTGTGCAATGATATCACGGTCGAGATCGACGCCCGGGGCAAGCTCGATCAATTCGAGCCGGCCGGACTCGTTGCGGCGGAACACCGCCCGCTCAGTGACGTAAAGCGCACGCTGGCCGTTTCGAGCCGCGAGCGCGCCCGAATAGGTGACCTGCTGTACCGCCCGCACGAACTTCTTCTCCCGCCCCTCGCGCACGATCCGCGTGCGGCCCTCGGGCCAGTCGATGTCGAGCCCGCCGGCGGTGAACGTGCCGCTGAACACCATGGTCTTGGCGTTCTGGCTGATGTTGATGAATCCGCCAGGCCCGATGATCCGGTCGCCGAAACGGCTGACGTTCACGTCGCAGCCCTTGTCCACTTCGGCGAAGGAAAGAAACGCGAGATCAAGCCCGCCACCGTCGTAGAAATCGAACTGGTAGGGCTGATCCACCATGGCCTGGTAATTTCGCGCCGCCCCCGGTTCGTTTCCGGTCGCCGGCGCCCCGCCGATCAAGCCCTGCTCGTTGGTCAGCACGACCTTGTCGATGGCGTTCTCTTCCGCCGCGATCGAAGCGATACCAGTCGAAACGCCGGAGCCGAGATTGCAGATAGCATTCTCGAACAGTTCAAGGGCAGCGCGGCGCGCGATCACTTTGCGGACAGAGAACGGCAGCGCCGCGATATCTGTGAGCGGTACCCTCACCTCGCCCGCGTAAGCAGGATCGTGAGCGGTAAAGAACGTTTGTGTCTGCCCCGGATCGACGACAATGAGATCGACCAGCATGCCGGGAATCTTTACCTGCTTGGGCGGTAGCGTGCCGCGTAACGCCATGCGCTT
>DASTWX010000175.1:0-5816 GCA_035765795.1 Pseudolabrys sp.
CGAGGAAGTCGACGTCGACGCCAATATCATTGTGGGTGCGACGTTCGATGAAACGCTGGACGGCACCATCCGCGTTTCGGTGGTGGCGACCGGCATCGACAACACGGGTCGCATGCAGCAGCCGACGCAAACCGAAAGCGCCCTCAAGGAATTGGCCGGCAAAGCGCGGGCCGACGCCGCGCGGGCCGCCGAGCGCATCGAGCGGGTGCCCGCCGCGGCGGCCAAGCCCGCGCCAGCGGCGGCGGTCGAAACGGCCGCGCAGGCCGCGGTCGCGGCGGCCATTCTGCCGCCGGCCGGCATGGACGACGTCTCACTGCGGCCGATGCCGATGAAACCGTCGCTGTTCGATTCGGGCGCCGAACCGGCCGCCCCGGCGGAGACGCCGCTGCCGAAAGCGTTCGTTCCGCCGGCTCCCGAGCGCGCGTTGCGCACGCCGCGGATGCCGCGGATCGACGAACTGCCGCTGCCGGCGCAGAACCAAATCCGTGCCCACCACGGCGAAGCTCTGGACAACGGCGCGGAAAAACAGCGGCTGTCGCTGATGCAGCGCCTGGCGCAAGTCGGCCTCGGCCGCCGCGGCGAGGAAGGCGAAGGATTACGCCCGCCCCGGCCGGTGCAAGCGCCCCAGTTTGAGCGGCCTTCTGCTCCGGCGCATGCTCGCCAGCCGGAAGGCCGCCTTGCGGAACCGGTCTCGGAATACGCGCGCCGACCCGCTCCACAAGGCCTGGACCACCATGGCCGCGCGGCGCCTGTGCATAACCCGCCAGAGGAGGATCAACTCGACATCCCGGCCTTCCTCCGACGGCAGGCCAATTGATCGGAATTTGATCTCGCAAACGGCCCCGCTCTTCGAGCGGGGCCGTCATCCTATTCAGCCAATAGAGTAATTTGTTGAGTTTTCTTTGTTTTTGATGATGGCCAAAGAAACGCGACTGTCGCGGCCGGTACGCGCAAATGCGGGCTTCGGGAATGTCCTGTGCGGGATCGGTAAATGCGGCAAAAAAGAGTAATACTCGGTAAGAAAGCGTGAGTTGGAGAACGAGCGACTCTGACCTAAGTTTCCGTGCGGTAAGGGGCTTTTGGATTCGGGAAGCGATAGTCTTGGACTTGGCTTCCATTGCTGAACTCAAGGCCGAATTGTGACCCTACCTGAGACGGGACTGTTCCCGGCCTTACCGAGGTCGATGGAAGACGGGTTCAATGAAGGGCGCAAAGCAGACTACTCTTCGGGATGAGATCGTCGTCACGGGAATCGGCGTTCATTCCGGACTTCCCGTCACGCTGACGCTGCATCCCGCCCCCGACGATACCGGCATCGTTTTCCGGCTTGCCTCAACCGACGGCATGACCGAGCGCGAAATCCGCGCTGATTTCCGCGCGGTCACCGATACCGAGCTCGCCACCGTATTGGGCGATGCTTCGGGGCCGATCTGCTCGACGGCCGAGCACCTGCTGGCTGCGCTGCGCGGGTTGAATGTCGACAACGTGATCGTCGAAATCGACGGCCCTGAGGTGCCGATTGTGGACGGCAGTGCTGTGCCGTTTGTCGATGCTATTGACCAGGCCGGGTTGACCGCGCGTGCGTTGCCGCGTCGTTACATCGAGGTGCTCAAGCCGGTGCGTGTTGCCAAGGGTTCGGCCTTCGGTGAATTGCGGCCCTACGCGCACGGCTTCCGCATCGATGCCGAGATCGATTTCGACCATCCGATGATCGGACGGCAAGCGATCGCGCTTGATATCGAGGCCGCCAGCTTCCGCCGCGAGATTGCACGCGCGCGCACATTTGGCTTCATGAAGGACGTGGCGAAATTGTGGAGTTCGGGGTACGCGCTCGGCGCCTCGCTCGACAATACGGTCGTGATCACCGACGATCGGGTGCTCAACCCGGAAGGTTTGCGCTATACGGATGAATTCGTTCGTCACAAAGTGCTCGACGCCATCGGCGACTTGGCACTTGCAGGCTACCCGCTGATTGGCACTTATAAGACGGTGCGCGGTGGCCATAAGCTTAATCACGCAGTGCTGTCGGCGCTCATGGCCGATCTGACAGCGTGGCGCGTGATCGAGGCAGCGGCGGAGCCGGTCCGTCGCACGCGGCGGCATGCGGCTGTAGCGGCGGCGGTTGCAACTCCCGCTTACGGCCCGGAAATCTCCTGAAAAAAAGCATTTTTGCAATTGTCCGAGCGCCTTAATCCGGGCCGAATGTCGGCCTAGTCGCTTCACCTTGCTGCGATTTCCACTTCGATCCTAGAGGCTTCAAGGGTGTAGTCGATAAATGCCAGACGCCGGGAAACTGCGCGCCGAGCAATGGAACCCGCTGTTCTGGCCGGTGCGATTTTCGCATTGGGACGCCCGGTAAGGGACCGCCGTATTGAACCGCATTGCATCGAAGAACATGGGACGAGCGACAGTGAGGGCAACTGGCCGTCGTTATGAGCGCAGCATCGCCATGGTCCTGCTCGCGGCAAGCCTCGGCGGCTGCAGCGGCGGGCTCAGCGATCTCGGCGATCTTAACAAACTCAGTTTCGGAAGTTGGTTCAGCAAAGACGAGGTCCAAGTCGATCAGCCGGCCGACCGCCTCTATAATGAGGGCCTTTACATGCTGAACTCCCGCCACGACCCTAAGGCCGCGGTGAAGAAGTTCGAAGAAGTCGACCGGCAGCACCCCTATTCGGAATGGGCGCGCAAGGCGCTGCTGATGTCGGCGTACGCCAATTATCAAGCAGGGGCTTACGACGAATGCGTCACCGCCGCGCAACGGTACATCACGTTGCACCCTGGTAGTCCGGACGCGGCTTATGCCCAGTTTCTGATCGCTTCCTCCTACTACGACGAGATTCCGGATATCACCCGGGACCAGGCCCGCACGCAAAAGGCGCTCGCCGCACTCGACGAGGTGATCCGCAAATATCCGGACACGCGGTATGCCGCCGAAGCCAAGAAAAAGGTGGAGTTTGCGCGCGACCAGCTCGCCGGAAAAGAAATGGAAGTTGGCCGCTACTACCTGGATCGCAGGGATTACACGGGCGCCATCAATCGGTTCAAGGTTGTGGTCACCAAGTATCAGACCACGCGCCAAGTCGAGGAGGCGCTGGAGCGGCTGACGGAAGCTTATATGGCGCTCGGCATCGTCGGCGAGGCGCAAACCGCCGCCGCGGTGCTCGGGCACAATTTCCCCGACAGCTCCTGGTATAAGCGCGCTTACGAGTTGGTGAAGTCGGGCGGCGTCGAACCAAAGGAAGACACGGGCTCCTGGATCAGCAAAGCATTCCGTGGCATCGGGCTGGGATAGCGGACGCTAGTGTTCGCGTTTCGATTTACTCTACATTGTTATGGCCGGGCTTGCCCCGGCCATCCATGTCTTTGATGATGGCGAGTCAATAAGGCATGGATGCCCGGAGCAAGTCCGGGCACGATGAAGCCGGATATGCCAAGCCATGCTCTCCCGACTTTCGATCCGCGATATCGTGCTCATCGATCGGCTCGACATTGATTTTACCGGTGGCCTTGCCGTGCTCACCGGCGAAACCGGCGCCGGCAAATCGATCCTGCTCGATGCTTTTGCGCTCGCGCTCGGCGCTCGCGGCGATCAGAACTTGGTGCGCCAAGGTCAGGAGCAGGGTCAAGTGATCGCCGCTTTCGAGATCACGGCCGATCACATATCCCGGGCACTCCTGGCGGCCAACGATATCGCCGCCGAAGACGAGCTGATCCTGCGCCGCGCGCAGTTTGCCGATGGGCGAACACGCGCTTTTGTCAACGATCAGCCGGTGAGCGTGCAGGTGATGAAGCAACTCGGAGATACGCTGGTCGAGATTCATGGTCAGCACGACGACCGGGCGCTTGTCGACGTGGCCACCCATCGCGGTCTGCTCGATGCCTTTGGCGATTTGGAATCCGACACTGCACGGGTTTCGGCTCTATGGGAGGAAAAGCGCGAGAGGGTGGCCGCGCTGGAGGCGCAGCGCGCCGAGGTCAGTCGCGCCTTCCGCGAAGCCGATTGGCTGCGCTACGCAGTCGATGAGCTCAGCAAATTGGCGCCGCAGCCGGGCGAGGAAACCGCGCTGGCGGAACGCCGTGCCGCCATGATGCGGGTCGAGAAAGTGGCCGAGGACCTGCGCCAGGCTCACGATGTCGTCGGCGGCAGCCATTCGCCGGCGGCCGCCTTGGCGGGCGCGATCCGCCGCTTGGAGCGCCGCCAGCAGCAGGCGCCGGCGCTTGTCGAACCGATTGTCAGATCGCTTGATGCCGTTCTTAACGGGTTGGAGGAGGCGCGTGCGCACCTCGAAGCGGCGCTTTCTGCCGCCGCTTACGATGCCGACGAAATGGAGCGTAGCGAAGAACGGCTGTTTGCACTGCGCGCAGCGGCGCGCAAGTATCAGACGCCGGTAGACGATCTGGCCGCCTTAGCTGAGAAGTATCGCGCCGATCTTGCCTTGATCGATGCCGGGGAAGTCAAGCTCACGGCCCTGGAAACCGCCTCACGGGAAGCCGAGACTGCCTATCGCAAGGCGGCAGAAGCAATATCGAAAGCGCGCGCCAAGGCGGCGCTCTCGCTCGACAAGGCGGTCAACCGCGAACTCGCGCCGCTCAAGCTCGACCGCGCAAAGTTCATGACACAGCTCGAGACGTCCCTCGAAGCAGCGGGCCCGAATGGCATGGACCGCGTGGAATTCTGGGTCCAGACCAATCCCGGTACAAAGCCGGGCCCGTTGATGAAAGTCGCTTCCGGCGGTGAACTGGCGCGCTTCCTGCTCGCACTGAAGGTGGTTCTAGCTGACCGTGGATCCGCGCCGACGCTGGTCTTCGACGAGATCGATACAGGTGTAGGTGGCGCGGTCGCAGATGCCATAGGATTGCGGCTGGCGCGGCTTGGACGCGACGTGCAGGTGTTGGCAGTGACGCACGCACCGCAAGTGGCCGCGCGCGCGAAAAGCCATTACGTCATCAGCAAGGATGCATTGGCGAAGGGAAAACGGGTCGCCACGCGTGTTACCGAAGTCTCCGCCGATCATCGCCGAGAGGAGATCGCCCGTATGCTGGCCGGCGCCGAGATCACCAACGAAGCCCGCGCCGCCGCCGAGCGGCTGATCAAGGCGGTCGGGTGATGCACTCGTCATGCCCGGCCAAACGGGTCCGGCCTCCGGCCGGCCCGGCTGCAAGCTTGTGCCGGGCATCCACGCCTCTAGACTCCCCGTGACCTGACACGTGGATGGCCGGGACACGCCCGGCCACGACGGGTGGCGAATGAGCAAAATCAAAACCGACAAAACACCGGTCGACTTTCTCACTGCCAAACAGGCGGGAGGCGAACACGCGCGGCTCGCTAAAGAAATCGCTGAACACGATCGTCGCTATTATCAGGAAGACCGGCCGACAATCACGGATGCCGAATACGATGCGTTGCGCGCCCGCTACAACGCTATAGAGACCCGCTTTCCCGAGTTGCGCACGTCCGAATCGCTGTCGCTCAGAGTCGGCGCCGCGCCGGCGCGCGGCTTCGCCAAAGTGCGGCACGCCCTGCCGATGCTCTCGCTCGATAATGCCTTCAGCGACGCCGACGTGCGCGATTTCGTCGGCCGCATCCGCCGATTTCTTAAGCTCGGCGAGGACGAGCCGATCGTTTTTTCCGCCGAGCCGAAGATCGACGGTCTCTCGATGTCGTTGCGGTATGAGAACGGCGAACTGATCACGGCGGCGACCCGCGGCGACGGCAGTGTGGGCGAGGATGTGACCGCCAACATCCGCACGCTGGAAGCCGTGCCACAGAAGCTCCAAGGGAAGAACGTTCCCGCCGTCTGCGAGGTGCGCGGCGA
>DASTWX010000176.1:0-3263 GCA_035765795.1 Pseudolabrys sp.
GCTGTCATCACCAGAATGCGGTCGGCGAGCAGAATCGCCTCCTCGATACTGTGGGTGACCAGCACGACAGTCGTCCGGGTGCGCTCGACGAGACGCGCGAGCTGTTCTTGAAGGACGAGCCGAGTCTGCGCATCGAGTGCGCCGAACGGCTCGTCAAGCAGCAACACCTTTGGGTCGAGCACCAGCGCCCTGGCGATGCCGACCCGCTGGCGCATTCCGCCGGACAGTTGGCGCGGATATTTTTCCTCGAAGCCCGCGAGATCGACGTCACGCACCGCCTGCGCCGCCTTGGTGCGATATGAATCCCGGGCGATGCCCGCCATCTTGAGCCCGAACGCAACATTGTCGATGACGGTTAGCCAGGGAAAGAGGTGAAATCCTTGCCAGACGGTCGCCATTCGCACCGGCGGCCCATCCTTGAGCTCTCCATCGGCGCGATAGCGGAACGCAATCGTTCCGCGCGTCGGCGTCAGCAGCCCGCGCGTGATCTGCAGCAGCGTGCTCTTGCCGCAGCCGCTCGGTCCGATTATGGCGGTGACCTCGCCGCCCACGAAACGACAATCGATCTCGTCGAGGGCGATGACGGGCTCGGCCTTCTGATGCCACCAGCCCTGACTGATGCCGCGAATCTCGATCGAATCGAAGTCCATGAGCGGCGGCGCCGCGGCTCAGGCGAAGGGATTCTTGCGAGCCAGTTGCCGGTTCGCCTCTTTCACGGCGGCGAGGTTGAAGACCTCCGCTTCCGTGACAGCTTTCGGCACCAAGTCGAAATAGGAATGCCAGAACTCCGCTTGGTTCATCACGGATTTGACGTTCGGCATTCCGTCTTCCGCCATCCAGGTCCAATGCGGCGCGCCGCTCTTGATGATTGCGGCGGGCAGTTTGGTAGCCTCGTGGATGATCTCGACCACCTTCGGATCGGCGCTCGCTGCCGCGCGGTTGAACTCGCGGCCCGCATAGATGCTGACCATCGCGAAGCGCACCGCTGCCGAGAAGTTCGATTGGAGAATCGAGTTATGAATAGCGAAGCAGGCAAGCTGCGCGTTCTTCTCGATGTCGGAGCCCCAGCCGATGAGCTTGCCGACTTTCTTCTTCTCGGCGAGATAGGACAGTGGCACAGGGATTTCGGCGGCGTCGATCCGTCCCGCGCCCATGAGTTTGACCATGTCCGGGTACTTGATTCCCGACTGCCACTGGACGTCGTGACGCGCGTCAAGCTTCACTGCGCGAAGCGCTTTGCCGAGGAGATACTGGTCGATGCTGCCGGGCGCCTGGATTGCGAGGCGCTTGCCTTTGAGCGCCGCGAATTTGTCGAGGCCGGTAACGCCCTTCTTCGCGAATTCCTCGCTCACCACGATGCTCATAGTGCCGGAACCGGGCTTTTCCTGGCCTCGATCGGCGAACAGCTTATACGGCGCATTCTTGCTGATGGCGTTAAACAGGCCGGCATTGGATGTCGTCGCCGTAAGGTCGAGAGCGCCAGCGACGAGCGCGGGAACGGCAAGCGCGCCGTCCGTATAGAGATGCTGCTCGATCTTGAGGTTGACCTTCTCGAAATAGCCGCGCGCCAGCGCAACGAATATGGGTCCGGAGGAAACCAGGGGAACGTGTCCCAGCCGCAGGGTCGCAGGTTTCGCGAGGTCCTTGTCGGAAAGCTCGGCCGCATAGCCTGGCGCGCCCCAGCGCGTGACCGCCAAGGCTGCCGCGCTCGCCCCGACGCCCTTCAACAGATGCCGTTTCGTGAGCTTTGTCACCGCATCCTCCCACCGTTTATGAAGCCATTCTGCCGGGTCGCATTTGGCAACCGACGAGGCCTTGTTACGAGATCAGCGTATCATTCGGCCCCAGGCCGGACAATGACCGCGGCGCAGAGGCGAGCGGGACCAGTCGCTACTCGGCCCACCGTCAACGTCCGGCAGCGGCGAGCGTCATTATCTCGCCGGCCGCGACTTCATCTGCCGGCCGATGTCGAGGCAGGGGTGTCGTGCGATCGGAAGCCGGCGTGATTTCCGCTGGAGTCTCGGAGATCGGATCCGCATGCGCCCGGAAAATGCGATAGATGCCGGCTGCTTCGGGCGAGGAGGCGGACGGTTGAGCAAAGGCGATCTGCGGGCCGGCGACATCAGTCGTGCCCGGCGCAACCGCCGGCGAGGTCAAAAACGCCGCCAATTGCTCCATGCTGCTGCGGGCGATCCGTTGCAGCATGGCGTCATCGGCAACCTGCCAGCCACTGGCTACCTTGGCGCTCTCGCTGCCGCTGATGCGCAATGCGCGCCGCTGATCGCGGTCGAAGACATCCCACACCCAGGATACCGTTGTGCGGCCCTGGTCGAGTTCGGCGGCGAGATAGCCGCGTACGCGGTAAGCGGCGCTTTCCCCGCGCGGGAGCACGGCAAGCCGCCGGCTTTGCGCCTCGTCATTGAGATCGTGCACCAGTTTGGTGAATTGCCTTTGCGGCAGGCCGTCGATCGATTCGAAAGCAACGCTGGCGCCCCGCGGCTGCGCGGCGGCGATTCCCGTGCTGCTGCCGGTATTACAGCCGCCGAGTGCGAGCGTTGTTGCGATGAGCAGAGCTGGCAGGCCGACAACGAATTCCGCGGCATGCTGAGCACGCCGGCCCCGTTCTCTTTGCATCAACGTCCCCTGCGGCCGCTTGTTTTGACTTCGATCTCCGCAGCCTGAAGTTAACGTAGCGGCAGGGCCGCGCGCCTGTCCAGCAGAGGACGCGCGCCTGGGGATAGCTCATCGGAATCCGGTTTATCGCCGTGGCTGTGCCCCAGGCGCATGGCGGTACGAAGCGATGCGGTGCAGCGAGGGAGGATCGCTTAGGGCCAAGCGTGACCGACAAGCGAATGCAACATCACTCAGCGAGCGCAATGCCGCTGATATGCCGCCCGTAATCGCCCTCGCCGAGCCGGGTCATGCGGCGGTAGCTGTAGAAGAGATCGGGCTCGGCATAGGTGCAGCGGCCGAGGTCGTCAAACCTCCCAACACCGGCTTGCCGGATGCGCGCGGCGATGAAGGCGGGGAGATCGAACAGCGCGTGGCCTTCGCGACTGGACGGCGCGAAGAAGCGTGCATTGCGCGGATCGGCTGCCGTGAAGCGTTCGACGAATTCGGGGCCGACTTCGTAATTCCGCTGACGGATGGTGGGACCCAGCGCGGCGGCAACACGCTTGCGTTCGGCTCCGACTGATTCCATGGCGCCCAGTATCGCCTCAATGATGCCGGCAAAGGCGCCTCGCCAGCCGGCGTGAGCGGCC
>DASTWX010000177.1:0-3405 GCA_035765795.1 Pseudolabrys sp.
TACGGCGAGCACGCGGGCTTTTTCGTCGCGCTCGACAAGGGCTTTTACAAAGACGAGGGGCTCGACGTCAAAATTCTCGAAGGGAGCGGTTCGACAACCGTGACGCAGCTTGCCGCCAACGGGACGAACCCCGTCGCTTACGTTGATGCCGCGACCATGATGCGCGGCGTACAGGCGGGCATGCCGGTCGAAGCTGTCGGCGTCTCGCTCCAGCAAAGCCCGATGTCGTTCATCTATCGCGCCGATCATCCGCGCCCCGATAAGGTTTCGGAAATCAAGGGGAGCCGCATCGCTGTGACGGCCGGCGATGCGAGCCTCGCGATCTTCACCGCCTTCATGGGCAAGCTCAATATGAAGGTCAGCGACGTGAAGCTGATCACCGTCGCTACGCCCCAGGCCAAGGAGCAGGCGGTCCTCAACGGGCGGGCGGATGCGTTGCTTGGCTATTTCATGGACCAGGGCCCGCGCATGCAGCTCAAGACCGGCGTCAAGATGGGCTGGACCCGACTTTACGACCTGGCCGGCATATCGACGTTGAGCAGCGCCATCATCGTCAACAAGGATTGGGTGAAGGACCCCAAGCACCAGGACGAGTTGCGCCGCTTCCTGCGCGCATCGCAACGTGGCTGGGACTATACCGACAAGCATCGCGAGGAGGCGGCGGACATATTCCTTAAGCACGCGCCGGCCTTCAACAAAGAGATCGCCATGCTGGAGATCAACGGCACCATGACGATCATCCATACCAAGCACACGCAAGGTAAGCCGATGTTCTGGTCTGCCAAGGCCGACTGGCAGGAAAGCCAGGATCTCTTGGAGAAATACGCCAACCTGAAGCCGGCGAAGGATGTTGGTATGTACTACACCAACGAGTACCTGTCGCAGCCGCCGTACATGCCGAAGAAATAGGCGAGTATCCCTCTGAGAGCAGGGGCGGGGCATGCCCGCCCCTGCAGTTCTATGGCGTTATCTTGGACGTTAGGCTGATGAACGATCCCTATATCCGGCTGCAAAATGTCGGCAAGAGCTACCAAACGAAGAGCGGCGTTATCGAGGCCTGCGTCGATGTGAATCTCGACATCAAGGAATCCGAGTTCGTCGCCATCGTCGGCCCGAGCGGCTGCGGCAAGACCACCATCCTTAAGATGGTGGCGGGGCTCGCGCCCTATACGTCCGGCGCGATCACCATCGGCGGAGCGAAGGTGGACAGACCGCAGACCGATGTCGGCATCGTGTTCCAGGAAGCGATCATGCTCGACTGGCGCGACGTGCTCGACAACGTGATGTTGCAGATCGACATCCGCAAAATGGACCGGACCAAATACGAGCCGGTGGCGCGGGATTTGTTAAAGCGGACGGGCCTCGACGGTTTCGAGAAGAAGAAGCCTTATGAACTATCCGGCGGCATGCGCCAGCGCGTATCCATTTGCCGCGCGCTGGTGCACGGACCGTCGATGCTGATGATGGATGAACCTTTCGGGGCGCTCGACGCGCTGACGCGTGAGCAGATATCGATGGATATTCAGCGGCTGTGGATGGAGACGCGCAAGACCGCGCTGCATATCACCCACAGCATCCCGGAGGCGGTGTTGCTCGCCGATCGGGTGGTGGTGATGGGGCCGCGCCCGGGCCGGATCGTCGAGATCATCGATATCGATCTGCCGCGGCCGCGGCGTCTCGATGCGCTACCGGAGCGCTTCCACGACTACTCGAACCGCATCCGAACCATCTTCAAGTCGAAGGGCGTTCTGGCGATGGATTGATGCCGATGGCAATGACTCCGACCATCATCCTGAGTTGGCCACCGGCATAGCCGACCCGCCGCGTTGAAGCCTTTCTCCGTCATCCTGAGGTGCGAGCGCGCTTCTTTGCGCGCGAGCCTCGAAGGATGAACGGCCGGGGCCGTCGCCCTTCGAGGCTCGGCGCGTTCCGCGCCGAGCACCTCAGGGTGACGGTTATGGGTTGATGCGCGCGACAGTCGGTACAGCCGAAGCTGCCGGCTCACTTCTCCACGAACGCCTTCTCGATGACGTATTGGCCGGGCGCGCTGCTATTGCCTTCATTGAAGCCCCGCGCGCGGACGATCTCGACCAGGTCGCGTAGCATGCTCGGACTGCCGCACATCATCACGCGGTCTTCTTTAGCGGACATAGGGTCCAGGCCAAGTTCGTCGAAGAGCGTACCGGCGGTGATGAGATCGGTAAGACGGCCGCGGTTGCGGAAGGGCTCGCGAGTGACCGTCGGGTAATAGATCAATTTGTCCGAGATCAATTCGCCGAGGAATTCGTGTTGCGGCAGTTCTTCCGTGATCATCTTCTCGTAGGCGAGTTCGGCGACGTGGCGGCAGCCGTGCACAAGAATGACCCGTTCGAAGCGCTCGTAGCTTTCAGGGTCCTTGATGATGCTGAGGAACGGCGCGAGACCCGTGCCGGTCGCCATCAGATACAGATTTCGTCCGGGTGTGAGGTTGTCGAGAATGAGTGTGCCGGTCGGTTTGCCGTTGACCAGGACGCTGTCGCCCAGTTTCAGGTGTTGCAAACGCGAGGTGAGCGGCCCGTCCGGAACTTTGATCGAGAAGAATTCGAGATGGTCTTCATGGTTGGCGCTTGCCATGCTGTAAGCGCGCAGGAGCGGACGGCCGGAAACTTCAAGGCCGATCATCGCGAACTGGCCGCACTGAAAGCGGAAGCCCGAATTGCGCGTGGTCTGGAAGCTGAAAAGGCTGTCGGTCCAATGGTGGACACTGGTCACTTCCTCGCGGGACAGGCTGCTCATGACATCTCCAGGCTATGGGGCTTTTCGTTGACAGGCGGGGCCGGCAAGCGATATAACTAACTAGATAATTATTTCAATCTTGAAAACGGCGCGGCGATGACTCTTGTGAATTTGCCTACGGCCGATGGCCGTCTCGCGCCCTATCGGCTCAAGGGACCGCGCGCCTGGAACGGGCGCGACGGCCGGAAGTTCGATCGCATTGCGCTTGCCGCCGCGCACGTGGTCGCCGACCCGCTTGCCGATGTGGACCCTTGGCTGACGCCGGCCATCGACTGGGACGCGACGCTTCAATTCCGGCGCCATCTCTGGAGCCTCGGCCTCGGTGTCGCCGAGGCGATGGATACCGCCCAGCGCGGCATGGGGCTCGATTGGGCGAATGCGCGTGAATTGATCCGCCGCTCGGTCGACGCGGCAAAGGATATCCCAGGCGCTGTCGTGTTCTCGGGCGTCGGCACCGAGCAGCTTCAACCCTCGCGCTCAGTGACTGTCGACGATGTCATTGGCGCTTACGAGGAACAGATCGAGGCAGTCGAGTCGCTCGGCGGCAGGATCGTGCTGATGGCAAGCCGGGCGCTGGTCGTCGCCGCGAAGTCGCCGGATGACTACGCCAAGGTTTACGGCCGCATCCTC
>DASTWX010000178.1:0-9825 GCA_035765795.1 Pseudolabrys sp.
GCGTGCGCACCCCGCCGATGCGGTCGGCGATGAATCCCGAGCCGATGCGGCTGATGATGCCGAGGCCGAGCATCAACGACAGCATCTCGGCGCCGCGCGCCGGCCCATAGCCGAGATCGCCGCAATAGGCGACGAGATGCACCTGCGGCATCGACATCGCCACGCAGCAGGCGACGCCTGCGAGGCAGAGCAGAACCTGCAGCGCCATAGGCGACATCGGCAGGTCGGCGCTCCGTTCGGCCGCAGCCTTGGCCGCCGCAGCGCCGTCGTTCGCGAGCCGCCGGCGCATGAGGAGCACCAGCGGCAGCATGGAGACGAGACAGAAAATGCCGATGGCATTATGGGTCGCCCGCCAGCCGTCCGTGGCGATGAAGTGCTGCACAACCGGGGGCCAAATCGTGCCGGCGATGTAATTGCCGGCAGCGGCGATAGCGACGGCGATGCCGCGCCGACGCGCGAACCAATGCGAGATGTCGGCCATCAGCGGTCCGAAGGTGACGGAGCAGCCAACGCCGATCAGGCCCTGCGCCAGCGCGACTTGGGTGAGATTGGCGGAATGGCCGACGCCGAGATAGCCGAGGGCGATTGCGAGAGTGCCGACGGCGAGCGGCACGACGATGCCGAACCGGTCGGCAAGCCGTCCCATCAGGACGCCGCCGACGCCGAATCCAAGCATGTTGAGCGTGAAGGGCAAGGACGCCGCGGCGCGGTCGACGCCGAAATCGGACTGGATCGCCGGTAGCGCCACCACCACCGACCACATGCCGACGCCGCCGATGGTCGCGAGCAACACCGAGGTTGCGAGCCGCAGCCAGGCGTAAGGCCCTTCGATATCGGAGGCGGAGCTTGCGCCCGCTGAAAAAGTCATGATGGTCGTCTCGGTTCGGCAGCGCCGTGCTTTGGTAGCACGTCCTGGAGCCGGCGCCCGCGCCTTCGGAGGGATTTCTTTCGCCGCCATGGCATCGGACCCGTCCGCCTATGCTCACCCTGCAAAGGTGGGCCGAACGGCCGATTTCAGGCGCAAGGCGGCTGACATCGAAAGCGCCGTTCGGTATCTTGGTAAAAAACAGAACGCCAATGGAGGAGGAGAACCCTGATGCGTAAACTCGCCACCACCTTGCTTGGGCTTGCCGCGGGCTTGCTCGTCACCGCCTCCGC
Source organism: Pseudolabrys sp. (assembly GCA_035765795.1). Taxonomy (GTDB): domain Bacteria; phylum Pseudomonadota; class Alphaproteobacteria; order Rhizobiales; family Xanthobacteraceae; genus Pseudolabrys. Next base: position 1,159 of record DASTWX010000178.1, read on the forward strand.
GCAAGCGGCCGGCACGGTGAAGATCGGGCTGATCATGGCCTATTCCGGCCAGTTCGCCGATACCGCGGCGCAAATGGACAATGCCGTCAAGCTCTACATCAAGCAGCACGGCGACACCGTCGCCGGGAAAAAGATCGAGCTCATCCGCAAGGATACCGGCGGTCCGAATCCGGATGTCGCCAAGCGCTTGGCGCAGGAATTAGTCGTGCGCGATCACGCGGACATCATCGCCGGCTTCACGCTTACGCCCGAGGCGTTCGGCGCCGCCGATATTTCCGCCAAGGCCAAGAAGTTTATGGTTGTGATGAATGCGGCGACTTCGTCGGTTACGACCAAGTCGCCCTATATTGCGCGTACCTCGCTGACCATTCCCCAGCTCCAATATACTTTCGGCAAGTGGGCGGCCAAGAACGGCGTCAAGAACGTCTACACGATGGTGTCCGACTATGGTCCTGGCAAGGACGCCGAAACTTGGTTCCAGAAGGGCTTCAAGGAAGAAGGCGGCAAGATCGTTGGTTCAGTGCGCATGCCGGTCGCGAATGCCGATTTCTCCGCCTTCGTCCAACGCGCCAAAGACCTGAATCCGGGCGGCATCTTCGTCTTCATTCCCGGCGGCACTCAGCCGGCGGCCTTCGCCAAGGCTCTGCGCGATCGCGGAATGGATCCCAAGAATATGAAGATCTTGGGCCAGGGTGAGCTTACCTTGGACGAGCCGCTCAAGAGCATTGGCGACGATGCCCTCGGGATCATCACGGTCTTCCATTATGACTGGGCGCACAAATCGGCAAAGAACAAGGACTTCGTCGCCGCCTACAATGCCATGTTCCATCGCAACCCCGACCTCTTCTCGATCGGCGGCTACGACGGGATGCATCTGATTTACGAGGCGCTGAAGAAGACCGGTGGCAAGACGGATGGACCGAGCCTGATTGCCGCCGCTAGGGGCATGCATTGGGAAAGCCCGCGCGGTCCCATTTCCATCGACCCGAAGACCCGGGACATCGTGCAGAACGTCTATATCCGGAAGGTGGAAAAGGTCGATGGTAAGCTAGAGAACGTCGAAATCGATACGATCAAGGACGTCAAAGATCCCGCGAAGAAAGGTTAGCAACCCGCCTCAGCGCAGGTTCTGTGATAGGGGAGCGGGCCTATTCGGCACGGAGCACGAGCCATCCACAGCGTCATGGCCGGGCTTGTCCCGGCCATCCACGTCTGTCTTACTGCTTAACCGTTTAGACGTGGATGCCCGCGACCCGCCTCCGCTCGCGGGCGCTAGCTACGGCGTGGCTCAGGTCTCGCCGAAGCGGGTTAGCGCGAAGGCGGACAAGCGCGGGCATGACGGCCGATATGCATTCTCTGAATCTCCCGCGCCCGGTTTGGATGAGCGAGGATCTCGTTCTGCTCGAAGAGCAAGCGCGGCGCTTTATTCATGACGAATTCGTTCCGCAACTCGATCGCTGGCACGAAGACGGCATGTACCCGCGCGAGGTGTGGACCAAGGCGGGTGCCGCGGGCCTGCTCTGCGCCTCGATGCCGGAGGAATATGGCGGCGCAGGCGGCAGTTTCGCTCACGAGGCGGTGATCAATCGCGAGCTTTCCCTTGCCGGCTTCGACACGTTTGGCGCGCCGCTGCATTCGGGGATCGTCGCGCCCTACATCCTGCATTACGGCACCGACGAGCAGAAGCGGCGCTGGCTGCCGAAGCTTGCGACCGGCGAATTCGTCGGCGCGATCGCCATGACCGAGCCGGGCACCGGCTCCGACCTGCAGGGTGTGCGCACCAAAGCGGAGAAATCCGGCAACGGCTACGTCCTCAACGGCTCGAAGACCTTCATTACCAACGGCCAGCACGCGAATCTTATTATCGTTGTCGCCAAGACCGATCCGTCCGCCGGCGCCAAGGGCGTCTCGCTGCTGGTGGTGGAAACCGACGACGCGCCCGGCTTCCGCCGCGGCCGCAAGCTGAAGAAGCTCGGCATGGACTCCGCCGATACCTCGGAGCTGTTCTTCGAGGACGTGCGCTTGCCGGCCGAGAACTTGCTCGGCATTGAGGAAGGGCAGGGCTTTTATCAGCTGATGAAGGAGCTACCGCAGGAGCGGCTGATCGTCGCCGTCCATGCGGTTGCCATGATGGAACATGCTCTGGCGGTCACCATCGACTATGCCAAGCAGCGCAAGGCGTTCGGTAAGGCGATCATCGATTTCCAGAACACCCAGTTCGAGCTTGCCGAGTGCAAGACCGACGCGACGATCGCGAAAGTGTTCCTCGATCACTGCATCGGCGAGCACGTGACCGGCCGGCTCGACACGGTCACCGCCTCGATGGCCAAGTACCGGCTGACCGAGACGCAAGGCAAAGTCATCGACCGCTGCCTACAATTGTTCGGCGGCTATGGCTATATGGACGAATATCCGATCTCGCGCATGTACCGCGACGCGCGCGTCCTGCGCATCTACGCGGGCACCAACGAGATCATGAAGTTGCTGATCGCGCGGAGTTTGTAAATCTCTCTGTCATTCCGGGGGGGCCGCGAAGCGGCGAACCCGGAATCCAGAGTAACGACGAAGCGCTTCTATTGTGTCTCTGGATTCCGGGCTCGCGTGCTGCGCACGCGCCCCGGAATGACGAGGAGGGGTCATGCCCGACGCATTCATTTACGACGCCGTTCGCACGCCGCGCGGGCGTGGCAAGGCCGATGGCGCGCTGCACGAGGTCACGGCGTTGGCGCTGGCGACGCAGGCGCTCGAGGCGGTCAAAGACCGCAACAAGCTCGATCCCACCGAACTCGACGACGTGGTGCTCGGCTGCGTTGATCCGGTAGGCGAGGCGGGCGGCGATATCGCGCGCGCATCCGCGCTGATGGCCGGTTTCGGCAACGGCGTGCCCGGCGTGCAGATCAACCGTTTCTGCGCCTCCGGGCTCGACGCGGTGAATTTCGCCGCCGCCGAAATCATGTCGGGCCAGCACGAGATGACCATCGGCGGCGGCGTCGAATCGATGAGCCGCGTCGGTATCGGCGCGTCCGGCGGCGCCTGGGCCATGGACCCTTCGATCGCGGTCGCGCACTATTTCATGCCGCAGGGCATCTCCGCCGATCTCATCGCCACCAAATATGGCTTCTCGCGCGACGACGTCGACTCCTACGCGGTTGAGAGCCAGCAACGCGCGGGCAAGGCGTGGGAGGAGGGGCGATTCAAGAATTCGGTCATTCCGGTCAAGGACGTGAACGGACTCACGATTCTCGACAAGGATGAGCATATGCGGCCGGGAACGACCATGCAGTCGCTTGCTTCGTTGCAGCCGTCCTTCGTGCAGATGGGTGAGATGGCCGGCTTCGATGCGGTCGCCGTACAGGCGCATCCGGAGATCGAGGCGGTCAATCACGTCCACCATGCCGGCAATTCATCGGGTATAGTCGACGGCGCCGCGGCGGTTCTGATCGGCAGCAAGGAGGCAGGCGCGCGCACAGGTCTGAAGCCGCGCGCGCGCATCAAGGCCTTCGCGAATATCGGCTCGGAGCCGGCGATCATGCTCACCGGCCCGATCGACGTGACGCGCAAGGTGTTGAAGAAAGCCGGCATGCGGCTCTCGGATATAGACCTCATCGAGGTGAACGAAGCCTTCGCCTCTGTCGTCTTGCGTTTCATGCAGGCCTTTGAGGTCGACAATTCGAATCTCAACGTCAACGGCGGCGCCATCGCCATGGGCCACCCGCTCGGCGCCACCGGCGCCATGATCCTCGGTACCGCGCTCGACGAATTGGAGCGCAGCGGCAAGGAAACGGCGCTGGTGACGCTGTGCATCGGCGCCGGTATGGGCACGGCGACGATTATCGAGAGAGTCTGAGCAAGTGCGAGCGATTTTTCCGCCTCATCCTGACGAGCCTGAGCGAAGCGAGGGCGTCTCGAAGGATGGGGCGGCCCATGTTTCGAGACGCGTTGCGGAGTTTATCATCGGGCCGCGCTTTGCGCGGACCCGTTGGCAACGCTCCTCAGCATGAGGCCGAACAGGAGTGGGGTGCTTTCTATGCCCAAGGTCGATATTGCCAAGGTGCCTGTCAAAAGCGGCAGCTTCTATCCTGCTCGGTTCCAGGCCGAGCATAAGGGCCGTCACAAACAGGCGCTCGGCGATGCGGTCGGCATCACGCAATTCGGCGTCAATCTTTCCCGCATCGAACCTGGCGCCTCCTCCGCTTTGCGCCATTGGCACGAGCAGGAGGACGAGTTCATCTACATGCTCGAAGGCGAATTGGTGCTGATCGAGAATGACGGCGAGACCATGCTCAAGCCCGGCGACGCCGCCGGGTTCAAAGCCGGCAGCGGCAACGCGCACAAGCTTATCAACCGCTCGGATCGCGATGCCGTCTATTTCGAGGTCGGCACGCGCGCGGCGACCGAGCGCGTATATTACCCCGACGTCGACATGGTAATGGAGCGCGATGAAAAAAGTCGCCGTTACCTGCGCAAGAACGGCGAGTCGTATTGAGTATCATCCGTCATCCTGAGGTGGCTGCGTAGGGGCCCTCGAAGGATGGCGGCCCCGATTTGCCGCGCATCCTTCGAGGCTCGCGCTTTGCGCTCGCACCTCAGGATGACGCGATCGAAGCTGGAGCAAGAGGCCCCATCCCATGACCCACTTCACTCTCGACACCGACTCCGACGGCATCGCGCTCGTCACCTGGGACAGCCCCGATCGCTCGATGAACTTGATCGACCTGAGCGTCATCGAGGAGCTTTCCGCGATTGTCGAGAAAGTGGCGAGTGACGCAGCCATAAAAGGCGCGGTGATCACCTCGGGCAAGGACACGTTCTGCGGCGGCGCCGACCTCACCATGCTGGAGCGCTTCGGTGCGCTCTATGCCGATATCGTCAAACGCGAGGGCGAAGAAGCGGCGGCGCGCATGGTGTTCGAGGAAAGCCGCAAGCTCTCGCTGCTCTACCGGCGGCTGGAAACCTGCGGCAAGCCTTGGGTCGCGGCCATCAATGGCACGTGCGTCGGCGGCGGATTCGAACTCGCGCTCGCCTGCCATCACCGGGTGGCCGCCGACAATCCGAAGACGCGGCTCGGGCTGCCTGAGGCGAAGGTCGGCCTCTTCCCCGGCGCCGGCGGCACGCAGCGCGTCGCGCGCATGTTGCAGCCGGCCGACGCGCTGCAATTTCTGCTCAAGGGCGAGCAACTCAAGGTCGACCGCGCGAAAGCGCTGAAACTGATCGATGCGGTTGTCCCGCAAGCCGACTTGGTGAAAACGGCAAAAGACTGGATCAAGGCCGGCGGCAAGGCGGTGGCGCCGTGGGACGAGAAAGGCTTCCGCCTGCCCGGCGGGCTGGTCTGGTCGAAAGTGGGCATGATGACCTTCCCCGCCGCCAACGCGATCTACCGGCGCGAAACCTACGACAATTATCCCGGTGCGCGGGCCATATTGCAGGTGGTCTACGAGGGCCTGCAGATGCCGATGGACACGGCGCTGCGGATCGAATCGCGCTGGTTCGCGCACGTGCTGCGCTCGCCGCAGGCCGCCGCCATGATCCGCACTTTGTTTGTCTCGATGCAGGAGTTGAACAAGGGCGCGCGCCGCCCCGCCGCCGTGCCGGCTTCGCAACTGAAGAAGATCGGCGTGATCGGCGCCGGCTTCATGGGTGCCGGCATCGCGCAGGTGAGCGCCGCCGCAGGACTGGATGTGGTGCTGATCGATCGCGACCAGGAGACCGCCGATAAGGGCAAGGCCGGCGTTCACAAGACGCTCGGCGATCGCGTGATGAAGGGCCGCATGAAAGGCGCCGAGCGCGATGCGCTGCTCGAAAAGATCACGCCCAGCGCCGACTACGACGCGTTGAAAGACTGCGATCTCGTCATCGAAGCCGTGTTCGAGGACCGCAAGGTGAAGGCGGACGTGATCGCGAAAATCCAGGCCGTGATCCGCGGCGACGCGATCCTTGCCTCGAATACCTCGACCCTGCCGATCACCTCGCTCGCTACCGAGTTCAAGGAGCCGGCTCGGTTCATCGGCATTCACTTCTTCTCGCCGGTCGACCGTATGATGCTCACTGAGGTCATTCTCGGTAAGCAGACCGGCGACAAGGCTCTCGCCGTGGCGCTCGATTTCGTGCGCGCCATCCGCAAGACGCCCATCGTGGTCAACGACTCGCGCGGCTTCTACGCCAACCGCTGCGTGCTCAACTATATCGCCGAAGGCCACATTATGCTGACCGAAGGCGTGCCGCCGGCGATGATCGAGAACGTTGCGCGGATGGCGGGCATGCCCGTTGGCCCGCTCGCGCTCAACGACGAAGTGGCGATCGACTTAGGCTTGCGCATCCTGCGCGCGACCGAGGCCGACCTTGGTCCGAGCGCGGTCAACCCAGCTCAGAAAAAGCTGCTGATTGCCCTGGTCGAGGAGCACGGCCGCTTCGGCCGCAAGAACGGCAAGGGCTTCTACGATTACGCGCCCGGCCGGCCGAAGCGGTTGTGGCCGGGGCTCGCCGACTTGCAGCCGACCAAGCTCGATCCGGACTCGGTCGATATTGAAGAACTGAAGCGCCGTCTGTTGGTGACACAGGCGCTCGAAGCCGCGCGCACCTTCGAGGAGCACGTGGTCACCGACGTCCGAGAGGCCGATGTCGGCTCGATTCTCGGCTTCGGCTTCGCGCCGTGGTCGGGCGGCACTTTGTCTTACATCGACATGATGGGCACGAAGGCTTTCGTCGAGCGCTGCCGCACGCTGGAAAAGAAGTTCGGCCCGCGCTTTGCGCCCAGCAAGCTGCTGCTCGACATGGCCGAAAAAGACGACACTTTTTATGGCCGCTTCGCCCCGCCGAAGAGGAAAGAGGCGGCGTGACTAACCTCCTCATGGTGAGGAGCGCGGCGGAGTCGCGCGTCTCGAACCACGAGGCCCGTTGCCCGACCGCATCCTTCGAGACGCCGCGCTTCGCGGCCCTCAGGATGAGGCGGAATGCATGCTGAACCAGAAATGGTTGCCACCGCCCGTCCAAGATCTTCCCTCCTCCGTTGGCGCGAAATCCCGGGTGGCGTGTGGGCACTCGGGCTGGTGTCGCTGTTCATGGACGCCTCCTCGGAGATGATCCACGCGTTGCTGCCGCTTTTTCTCGTCAGCGCGCTCGGCGCCTCCACGCTGGAAGTCGGCATCATCGAAGGCATCGCGGAGGCGACCGCCGCCATCACGAAGGTATTCTCCGGCGTGCTCAGCGACTGGATCGGCGCGCGCAAGTGGCTCGCCGCCGCCGGCTATGGCCTCGCAATGCTGTCGAAGCCGCTGTTTCCGCTCGCCCCTGATGTCGCTTGGGTGGCCGCCGCGCGCTTCATCGATCGTATCGGCAAGGGCATCCGCGGCTCGCCGCGCGATGCCTTGGTGGCCGATCTCACGCCCGGCGACTTGCGCGGCGCGGCTTATGGCCTGCGCCAATCGCTCGACACCGTCGGCGCTGCGATCGGTCCAGGTCTGGCGATCCTGTTCATGGCCGTTTTCGCCGATCATTTTCGCACCGTGTTTTGGATCGCGGCGATCCCGGCCGTGCTCTCGGTCGCCGTCATCGTGCTGTTCGTCCGGGAGCCTCGGCGCTCGACCCGAAAGCGCGAAACACGCGTGCCGCTCACGCGCGCCGAGCTTGCGCGCCTCGATGCCGGCTACTGGATCGTCGTCACGGTCGCCGCCGTGTTCACGCTGGCGCGCTTCAGCGAAGCCTTCCTGCTGTTGCGCGCGCAATCGGTCGGCATGCCGCTCGTCTGGGTGCCGGCCGTGATGGTGGTGATGAACATCGTTTATGCGTTCTCGGCTTGGCCTGCCGGCGCGCTGTCCGATTCCATCGGCCGTTACGGGCTGTTGATTTTCGGCTTCGCATTGCTCATCGCCGCCGATCTCGTCCTCGCACTCGGTGGTACGATCGCGGCTGTGATGATCGGGGTCGGGCTCTGGGGCCTGCATATGGGGCTGACCCAAGGGCTGCTGTCGGCGTTGGTCGCCGACACCGCGCCCGAGCATCTACGCGGCACCGCCTTTGGCGTGTTCAATCTGGTCAGCGGGCTTGCCATGCTGGCGGCAAGTATCATCGCCGGCGCGTTGTGGGACGTGGTCGGCCCGGACGGCACATTCATTGCCGGCGCGGTGTTCACCGCGCTTGCGCTGGCGGCGCTGCCGGTGGCAAGGCGGTGGCGGCTGCGGCGCGCGTGAGCCTTTACATCACCACCGTCAATCGCTTCGCCGCGCGGGTCACGCCCGTGTAAAGCCAGCGCTCGCGGCTCTCGGGAAACGCAAAGCTCTCGTCGAACAGCACCACGTCGTCCCACTGCGAGCCTTGCGCCTTATGCACCGTGAGCACGTAGCCGTAGTCGAACTCGTCGTAAGGTTTGCGCCGGGCCCATTCGACCTGCTCGATCCCGCCGGTGAAGCACTCCGGCCGCACCGAGACTTTGACGCCGCGCCGCGCGGTCTCGTCGTCGGGCAGGAGATGCATGGTCATGATGCCGGTCTTGCCGCCGCTCTTGCGCTGAGAACGTCCCTTGACCGTCCATAGTCCGCCGTTGAACAGCCCCTTCTTGCGGTTATTGCGCAGGCAGACCAGCTTATCGCCCGCCGCCGGCATGGCATCTTCGAAGCCGCGGCGCTCGCGCATGCGCGCATTATAGGCGCGCCGCGTTGCGTTACGGCCGAC
>DASTWX010000179.1:0-44975 GCA_035765795.1 Pseudolabrys sp.
TTCAAATATGTGATCCTGTCGGCCGACAAGAAGGCAATCGTCATCGGCCATCACACGGCGATGGCGGGTTGGGTGGTAGACTCGACCTACAGCACGAGGCTTTCGGCCGGCACCGATTACAAATTGGGCGTCAAGCTGAAAGCGGGCCTCGTGAACGTCTCGCTGAACGGCGCCGTTATCGCCAGCTCCGTCTATAATGAGACGGTCACCATGGGCGGTTACGGGCTCCTCAGCCTCAAAGGCGCGAAGTCCGGTCAGACCTCGTTCGATATCGTCGAAGTCAAGACCGACGACACCGCCTACGCAGCAGCGCCGGTGCTGCAAGTGGCCGCGGCGCCTGCGCCGAGTGACGCAGGGATGGTGGGTACGCTCGACGTCAGCGAGTTGTCGCCGATCCTTCAGGAAGCCAAGCTGCTATGGACAAACGCTCTTGGCGCCGGCGATGCGCGGTTGGCGGCGTTGACCGACGTGAACATTGAGGTCACCGATCTTGCCGACGGCATTCTCGGCCAGACCGTGGGCAGCACCATCAGCATAGACACGAACGCCGCTGGATGGGGCTGGTTCGTCGACTCGAGCCCGCAGGACAACAGCGAGTTCCAGGTTCGTCTGCCCAATGGCGTGTACGTGGCAAATCCCTCAAGTCCCGCCAGCGAGCACATGGATCTCCTGTCGACCGTTCTCCACGAACTGGGCAATGTCATGGGCTTTGCCGAGGACACCGGCGCTGACGTGACCGGCATGATCCTCCAGGCCGGAGTCCGACGGCTCCCCGACTTCGGCGTGGGGCCCGAATCCACGACCACATCCTCGACGCCAGCTCCGCATGCGGCTCCCTCTTTTCCGGCGAGCCAGCTTGAGGTGGCGCCACCGGTCATTCGCTGGGATCGGGCCGTGCCCGGCGTCGTTCCGTCCGGGGACGGTCTTACAGGCGGTTATTACGACTGGATTTGGCTGGATGACTTCATCAATCATCGTGGGCAGGGCTTCGGTAACCGCAATCCGAATGCCGGAATCAAAATTCACCTGCCTATGACGACGGAGCTGCGATGATCTTCAGATTCTGCTATCTTGCGGCGTCCGGTTGTGGCGTTTGAGTACGGAGAAGGACCAACCATGGCTAACCAACTGTTGATCTACAAGTCTGCCGTGCCGGTATCCATGGCTCGCCATAAGGGCTGGTCGGTCGAGGGCGGAGCCGATTATGCGTTTAGCCGGGAAACGAATTCGGTCCCGATCATGGCAGTGGAGTTTCCGGCGGCGGCATCCGAATATGCGATCGTTTTCGCCGGCGGCGAAGGCGAGGTAATGCCCGCGGTCATCCTGGGCCTGCGCGACCACGAAAATCTGTACCTGTCAGGCGAGAGCAGTTGGCGCGCCAAGTACATTCCGGCCTTCATCCGCCGGTATCCGTTCGTGTTTACCAGAGAGGGGGATCGGTTTGTCCTCTGCATCGACGAAGAGTTTCCTGGATTCAATAGCGAGGGACGCGGCCAATCTTTGTTCGGCGACGACGGCAAGCCGACCGCTTACGTCGAGCGCGTGCTCAAGTTTCTGCAGGAATACCAGGCACAATTCCTGCGCACCCAAGGCTTTTGTCGAAAAATCAAAGAATTAGGTTTGTTGGAGCCGATGCAGGCGCAGGTCGATTTGGGGCCGCGCCGGCGGCTCTCGCTCGGCGGGTTCATGGCCGTCAATCGGGAGCGGCTGAAGGCTCTGCCCGGCGAAAAACTTACGGAACTTGCCAAGACCGACGAATTGGAGCTCCTGTATCTTCACCTTCAGTCGATGCGAAATTTCGACAAGGTGAAGGAGCGGCTCGAGGATGTATTGAATCGAGAAACCCAAGCGGAAGGGCCGAAAGCTCTTGCCGTGTCGGAAGGATCCGGAGAGACAGAGACGAAGGACGTCACCGAGCAAAAAGCGGTCCCGGAGATTGTTCACTGAAGAGCGGCGCGGTGATCCCGTTTGCCCTTTCAATGGTTATCGCCGGCACGGGCGAATGCCGTTACTTTCCAGAATTGCGATGCGGGTGAACCGCCCGCGAAACGTCTCGGGGGCCGTGGCTACGGCCCCTATCACGTCTTTTCGCGGCTGCCTATTTATACCAGGCTTCGTAAAGCTTGACCGTCATCCTGAGGTGGCCGTGCGAAGCGCGGCCCTCGAAGGATGTACGCCAAAGACACGGGCCGCCATCCTTCGAGGCTCGCGGAGCCTGTCATCGGGCCGCGCTTTGCGTGGACCCGTTGGCTCACGCTCGCTCGCACCTCAGAATGACGGAGATGAGTCAATGTGTCCGCAGGTTGGTATTATTAGTTTGACCTCATCTGAGAAGAAGGGCGCCTGTTGAGAGACCTATGAGCTCCACCGCGTCCATCTATTCAATTGCAGCCGAAGATCATGCCAGAGCCGAGTCATCGGCTTGGGCGAGGTTTTCGACGGCAAAAGACCAAGCCGAGTTTTGCGCCAGCTGGCTGGCAATTCTGTGCGCGCAAATCGGTCGGGTCAACGGTGGGCTCTTGGTGCTGGGGCCGGATGTCGATGGCGGTTACACGCCGGTGGCGATGTGGCCGGACGCATCGCGTAACCTGCAATATCTCACCTCGGCAGCGGAACGGACCTTGCGCGATCGGCAGGGGATCGTCCTTGGCGCGGATGGTACATCGACGCCTGCTCCCGACCAGCACACCCATATTGGCTATCCAATCGAGGTAGCGGGCGCCTTGCATGGCGCGGTCGTGCTCGACCTTGCGCCGGTTCCGCAGTCGGAATTGCAGCGCGCATTACGGCTTTTGCACTGGGCAAGCGCGTGGTTGCTGGATCTGTTCCGGCAGCGAATGCTTCAAGAACGGGACGCGCGGTTGTCGCGAACCGGCATCGTCATGGATTTGGCGGCGACAGCGATCCAGGAACGGCAATTCACGGCTTCGGCTCTGGCTGTCGCCAATGAGCTTGCGGCGCGCCTGAACTGCGATCGCGTCAGTATCGGGATTGAGAAATCGAACAGCATCCGGGTCAAAGCCATTTCGCACACCGCGGTGTTCGACCGCAGAATGCGAATGGTGCGGCTGATCGGTAATGCCATGAACGAGGTACTGGACCTCGATACGGCTATCGTTCACCCCAGCCAAGATAACGATGATGTTGGTGCGATAGCGCATGCCGAGCTTGCCCGGGAGTTCGACGACATTTGTGTTTGCTCTGTGCCCTTGCTGGAAAACGGCCAGTCCATCGGGGTGCTGACGCTCGAACGCATTTCCGGTCCCGTGTTCGATCCCGAGACGGTCGAGCTGTGCAAGACAATCGGGGCCATGCTCGGGCCCATTTTGGAGCTCAAGCGGGACAACGAGCGCGGTGTGCTGCGAAGAATCGGCGGCGCCGTGCAAATTGGCACGATGGCTTTGTTTGGGCCACGGCACCCAGGCGTGAAGCTTATTGCCCTATTGATTGCCGGAATCGTGGCCTTCCTGGGCCTGGCCACAGGCCAATATCGTGTTTCGGCAAAGGCCGTGGTCGAGGGTGCGGTTCAGCGCGCAAGCGTGGCGCCGTTTGACGGGTACATCGCGGAAAGCTTCGTCCATGCAGGGGACAGAGTCGAGGCAGGGCAGGTCTTGGTCCGATTGGACGATCGCGATCTAAAGCTAGAGTCCGGACGCTATCAATCCCAACTCGATGAATTGCGGCGCAAACAACGGCAGGCCCTGGCCGCCCAGGACCGTGCCGCGATGGTGGTGCTAGCCGCGCAAATTCACCAGGTGGAAGCGGAGCTTGCCCTCGTCAAAGACAAGCTGACGCGCGTGGTGTTGCGTGCGCCCTTCAACGGCGTGGTGGTTTCCGGCGACCTCAGACAATTGCTCGGCACGCCGGTCGAGCAAGGAAAAATCTTGTTCCAGATTGCTCCGCTCGACGCCTATCGGGTCATTTTGCAGGTCGATGAGCGCGACATTTCCCGGGTGGAGGCAGGCCAAAAAGGTGAGCTGGCCTTGGAAGGTCTGCTCAACAACGATATTGCCTTTGTCGTCCAATCCATCACTCCGGTTTCGACCGCCCAGGACGGACGAAATTTCTTCCGCGTGGAGGCGCATCTGCTGAATCCCTCGTTTCGCCTGCGTCCCGGAATGGAGGGAATTGGAAAAATATCGATCGACCAGCGCCGTTTGATCTGGATATGGACACATAGCCTAGTCGAATGGACGCGGACATGGGTGTGGGAGCACGCCCTTTGATTTGAACTCTAGGTTCGTTTATGGCCGCTCCGCTGCTCAGCAATCAATGGTACCGGGTAGATGCGCTCCGGCCCAAGCTGCGGCCGCATGCGCGGCTGTATCGCCATCGCTACCGGGGCCAGCTCTGGTATTTGTTGCAGGATCCGGCGTCGGGCCGCGTTCATCGGTTTTCGCCTTCGGCCCGATTTGTCATCGCACTGATGGACGGCTGCCGAAGCGTTTCCGAATTGTGGGATCGTGCCAACAGACAATTGGGTGAGAAGGCGCCCACCCAGGACGAGTTGATTCAGTTGCTTGGTCAGCTTCACGCCGCCGACCTGTTGCAGAGCGACGTCACGCCCAACGTGGCAGAGTTGTTTAGCCGTGGCGAGCGGGAAGAGCGCGGACGTTTCAAGCGATCCTATGGCAACCCAATGGCCATCCGCTTGTCGCTGTGGGATCCTGATTACTTTCTCGACTCTATTCGAGGCTTGACCCACGTGATCTGGGGGCGTTGGGGTGCTGTATTGTGGCTCCTCGCAGTGCTGCCCGCGGTATTCCTGGTGCCAGCCCATTGGTCGGAGCTGAGCAGCGATTTCACCGACCGCATCCTTTCCGTGAACAACCTGTTTGCGCTCTACTTGGTTTTTCCCATCCTCAAGGCATTGCACGAACTGGGGCATGCGACGGCCACCAAGGCGGGGGGTGGTGAAGTCCACGACATGGGCATTATTCTGCTGGTGCTGCTGCCGATCCCGTACGTCGAAGCTTCTGCTGCCACTGTGTTTACCTCCAGGTACGAGCGGGCGATCGTGGGAGCTGCCGGCGTCGCCGTCGAGACCTTCGTCGCCGCGATTGCCTTATACCTGTGGCTGCTGGTCGAGCCCGGCTTCGTCCGAGCGACATTGTTCAATGTGATGGTCATTGCCGGCGTTTCGACATTGATTTTTAACGGCAACCCTCTGCTGCGCTACGATGCCTATTACATTCTCGCCGACCTGATTGAGATTCCGAACCTTGCCAGCCGCTCTCTGCACTACTGGGGCTATCTGTTCGAGCGTTACCTGCTGGGGGTGCGGGATGCCGAAGCGCCAGCCGGGTCCGTCAGTGAACGGGTATGGTTTTTGTTTTACGGCTTGGCGTCATCCATTTATCGCATCTTTGTATCCTTTGTCATCGCAGTGTTCATTGCAGGAAAATTCTTCTTCATTGGTGTTCTGCTGGCCATATGGGCCGTAACTGCCATGATCTTTGTCCCACTGGTCAGAACGTTTCGCCATCTCACAACCAATCCTCGGCTTCGAAGACACCGGTTTCGATCGGCCGCCGTCATCGTCGGCAGCTTGGGCGCACTTGCAATACTCCTGTTCTCCGTGCCAATGCCGAACCGCACCACGGCCGAAGGCGTGATTTGGTTGCCGGAACAGGCTCTGGTGCGTGCCGGCGAGAGCGGGTTTATGGCCGAATTCATGGTAAAGCCAGGCACGGAGGTCGCAGCCGGCCAGCCGATCATTCGCCTTCGCGACCCGGCGCTACAGGCGCAATTGAAATTCAGCGAAGCCAAAGTTGCGGAGCTTGAGGCGACGCTCGCATCGAAAGCAGCCGTGGATCGAGCAAAAGCCCAGATCGAGCGCGATAAGCTTCGACATGAACGGGAAACGCTGGCGCAAATGCGCCAACGCGTATCGCGTCTGGTTGTCCATGCGGGAACCGTCGGAATTTTTACTGTGCCGCAAAGTACGGACATGCTTGGGCAATTCTACCGCAAAGGTGAATTGCTCGGCTATATCATCGGCAAGGCCCCACCGATCGCCCGGGTGGTCGTTCCGCAAGACCGGATCGATCAGATTCGAACCGCCACCGACGCAATCCAGATTCGCCTCGTGGACTATCAGGGAGAGACATTTCCAGGCCGGATAGCGCGGGCTATACCGGCCGGGGACGAATACTTACCGAGCCGCGCGCTGTCGGTTGATGGCGGCGGCGAGATTGCGATCGACCCAAGGGAAAGCAAAAGCCCGAAGGCTTTGCAGCGCGTATTCCAATTCGATATTGCAATCGATCGAGACGCCTCTTTCCCATATTTCGGACAGCGGGTCTACGTGCGCTTCGATCATCAGAAGCAGCCGATGTGGAAGCAATGGTATCGCGACATTCGGCTGCTGTTTTTGTCTCACTTCGGTGTCTAGATCGCTCGCCTTCATGAATTCGGTCGCACTTGCGAGTGGCCGGCCGTATGTAGAACGATCCGAAGCTCCGCCCGCGCTTCATGATCGCGCCGCCGAATTTCTGATGGCCACTCTGGTGCGGCCGGCTGCCCGTCGCCTGCGCAACCCGGCCAACTCACTGCGTGGGATCGTTCGCAGCGTCGAAAAACATGAACGTGTGTTGCATTCTCTGTCCGATATCGAATTGGCGGGTCGGGCCCGGACCATGCGGGGACCCCTGCGACGGCAGGGCTTTGAGCGGGGATTGGTCGGTGAATGCTTTGCAATCGTTCGCGAGGCGGCCGCACGGACTCTCGGTCAGCGCCATTACGACGAGCAGTTGATGGCCGGCTGGGGATTGATCCAAGGAAAATTAATTGAGATGGCGACCGGCGAGGGGAAAACGATCGCCGCAACCCTCGCCGCCAGTGCCGTTGCGCTCGCAGGTTATCCGGTTCACGTCATCACGGTCAATGATTATCTGGCGGAGCGGGATGCGGAGGCAATGGCGCCGCTCTATCGCTTCCTGGGACTGAGCGTCGGGGCAGTCGTTCAGGGCATGCCAAGAAGCGAACGGCGCGAAATCTACGCAAGATCGATTGCTTATTGCACAAACAAGGAGCTTGCATTCGATTACCTCCGCGATCGCGTCGCGGCGTCGCGCGATGGAAGCCAATTGCATATCGGTCTCAGAGCGCTGCGCGGGGGGGCGCGGGGGAGCCAAGAGTTGGTATTGCGCGGTCTTTATTTCGGCATTGTCGATGAGGCTGATAGCGTGCTGATCGATGAGGCGCGTACCCCTCTAATACTCTCCAACACTGTTGGCGGCGCCGAGGAAGCGGAACTGTGCCGGCAGGCGCTTGAGTTCGCGCGCGGTCTATCTCCCGGAGAGGAATATACCGTTAACATGGCAGAGCGGAGCGTGCATCTGACCCCATTGGGCGAAGATAGCGTTGCGGACTTGGCCGAAGGGCTTCAGGGAGTGTGGGAATCGGCTCGTGCTCGTGAGGAGCTGGTGACCCAGGCACTTTCCGCGCTGATCATGTTTCAGCGTGACCAACATTATGTCGTTAGTGACGGGAAGGTGCAGATCGTCGATGAATCGACCGGCAGAGTCATGCCGGATCGGTCGTGGGAGCGAGGTCTGCACCAGCTTATCGAAGTCAAAGAGGCCTGTGAGCCGACGCAACGCCGCGAAACGCTCGCACGGCTGACCTACCAGCGGCTATTCCGCCGTTATGTGAGAGTGGCCGGCATGACCGGCACCGCCAGCGAAGTCGCGCGCGAGATTCGGTCGGTCTATGGATTGGATGTGGTTCGAATCCCGCTGCATCGACCGTCGCGTCGATCTTATGCGAGTCCCCGAGTTTGTATGAGCCAACGCGAGAAGTGGAACGAAGTCGCAGAGGCTGTATCTCGAGTTGCCGAAGAAGAAGGCCGTCCAATTCTCATCGGCACACGATCTGTTGTGGCATCGGAACAAATCAGCGCCGTACTCAAATTACGTGGCATCGAGCATGCACTGCTGAATGCCAAGCAGGACCGGTCAGAGGCCGAAATCATTGCAAGGGCCGGCCAGTCGGGCCGGGTCACCGTGGCCACTAACATGGCGGGACGGGGCACTGATATCCGCCTTGCATCGGAGGTGGCCGAGCGTGGCGGGCTCCATGTCATATTGACTGAGTATCACGAAGCACGACGGATCGATCGTCAGCTGTTCGGCCGGTGCGCCCGGCAGGGCGACCGGGGGAGCTGCCAAGTCATTGTCTCCCTCGACGATGAAATATTCACCGTCTTTGCACCAGCCGCGACACGTGTGGTGCTGGGCTTGGGAGCTCTCCGGCGGGAATTTCCGGTCGCGCTGCTAGGGTGGCTTCGCCTGCTGGCGCAGCGATTTGCGGAGCAACGGGGCCGGGAACTACGGACACAAAATCTTAAGCTGGATCGGCAGCTTGACGACATTCTTGCGTTCTCTGGCCGCGGTGAGTGAATCCCAGCTGGAAACGAGAGCGCAACAGCCGCCGGTGCAGGTCCAGACCGGCGGCAGCCCCCGCATCGCCGCGCCGCTGCGGGCGGCACGGCCATGCGAGCGCCTCATAATCGAAGCGGCGGCGATTCTCGGATCAGTGCTTAAGCGATGTCGCGGTTGCCGATGTGCTGAGAGATGAGTGCCGCGGTCTCGGCGGCGATATTACTGTAATTTTCGGGCTCGAAGCGGAAGCTCAGCCCCGCAATAACCGGTCTGTACCGCTCCGGCCAGTCAGCGGCTGCAATTAACACTGATCGTTAACCGGTCGTTAACCACAGTTGCTCAATCGTGAATTAACAAACCGATAAGAGCAGCGAGTCGCCAAGTCATGTCCTCTCAGGAGCCGCAACGTCAGCTGATACGCCTCCGTGGCCGATCCTACGTTGCTTTCACTTTCACTCCGGTCGCCCCGATCGTCGAGTGGCTCGAGCAAGTCGATGCAATCGTTGCGCGATCCCCCGGATTCTTTGTCGGTCGGCCGGTTGTCCTCGACCTTGCCGCCGTAAAGCTGAGCCCGACTGCAATCGGCCACCTGGTTTCGAATCTCGAAGGCCGGAGCATCCGTGTCCTCGGAATCGAGGGCGCAGATGCATCCCAACTCGGTCCAGGCCTGCCGCCTCTGCTGACCGGAGGGCGGCCTTGCGCGCTCGAACAGCAAGAACCGAAAAACCCGGAATCTAAACTGCAACAAGAAGCCAAACCGCAACCGGCGTCGCTCCTGCTGCAGAACCCGGTACGTTCGGGTCAGTCGGTCGTTTTTGCCGAAGGTGACATCACCGTGCTGGGCTCGGTCAGCTCCGGTGCTGAGATCGTGGCCGGAGGCTCGATCCACGTTTATGGAGCGCTCCGCGGCCGCGCAATGGCCGGCGTCAATGGCAATTCATCCGCGCGGATCTACTGCCAGAAGATCGCAGCCGAGCTTCTTGCCATCGACGGCTACTACCAAACTGCGGAAGACATCGGATCGACTCTGCGCGATCGGCCGGCTCAGGCTTGGCTGGATGGCGATGTTATGAGAATCACACCTCTGAACTAACCGGCGGAGAAGGGAAGCAATGGCCAAAGTCTTGGTTATAACATCAGGCAAAGGCGGCGTTGGAAAAACGACTTCCACCGCCGCGCTCGGTGCCGCGCTTGCGCAGAGCGGGCAAAAGGTCGTGGTTGTCGACTTTGATGTCGGCCTGCGTAATCTTGACCTCGTCATGGGGGCGGAACGCAGGGTAGTGTTTGATCTCATCAACGTCGTGCAGGGAATCGCAAGACTCCCGCAGGCGCTCATTCGCGACAAACGCCTGGAGAGCTTATGGCTTCTTCCGGCTTCGCAAACAAGGGACAAGGATGCGCTGACCGAGGAAGGTGTCGGGCGCGTCATCGCCGATCTGAGAAACAATTTCGATTGGGTCCTCTGCGATAGCCCCGCCGGCATCGAGAGGGGAGCGACGCTTGCGATGCGCTATGCGGACGAGGCCGTGATCGTCACCAATCCCGAAGTCTCGTCTGTGCGGGACTCCGATCGGATCATCGGGATGCTCGATGCAAAAACCGTAAAAGCCGAAAGAGGCGAGCAAGTAAAGAAGCATGTGCTGATCACCCGCTATGACAGCGCGCGCGCGGCGCGGGGCGAGATGCTCGGCATCGACGATATCCTCGAAATTCTTGCTACGCCTCTTCTGGGGATCATTCCCGAGAGTCAGGACGTTCTGAAAGCCTCAAATGTCGGATCGCCCGTCACACTTGCCAACGCGTCAAGTGCGCCGGCCCGCGCCTATCTCGATGCGGCACGACGCCTGAAAGGCGAGACCGTCACCATGACAGTGCCAGTCGAGCGCAAGGGACTGATGAACCGGCTGCTCGGACGGAGAGCTGCATGACGATGAACGTGTTGCGGTTACTCACTCGCCGCTCGGCGAGCGCGCCTGTTGCCCGAGAGCGGCTGCAGATTCTCCTGGCGCATGAGCGTGGCCTGCGCGGCCAGCCCGACCTTCTGGGGGTTCTGCGGGAGGAGATTCTCGCCGTCGTCTCACGCCATGTGGCCCTCGATCCGGACAAGGTCATCGTGCGGATGGACCGGGGTAAGAGCGTGTCGACGCTCGAAGTCGATATCGAGGTACCCAACGGGTTTGATAAGCGGATCGCAGCCGTCGGGTAGACTTCTGATATTTCCTTTTGGGCCGCGGCTCCAAATACTGTGGTCGAAAAAAGAAGGCCCCCATGTCCGGGGGCCTTCCAGAAGCCGGCAGCATTGCGCTTCGGAGTTCTTCCTCAACGCGAACCGCCTATCGCAGCCGCTTGAGCACCGTCGATGGGGTGCTCAGGCCCAAAAGAAGTCATTGTGCACCGGCGGCGACATCGGATGGGCGTTCGCGTCTTCCGTAACATTCGCTACGACGGCCTTCGAGTCATCCCACACAATATTCCCGGGGTTGGCCGGGTGCGTGTAGCTCGAATGGTCGATGCTTATGCCCGAGTTGCTGACGTTCCAGATCAGCGCATTGGACGCCGGTGCGCCACGCCCTTGGTCGGTGTTGATATTATCGAAAGACCGGGTGAAGTCGAAGCTCACATCGGGGGAGTAGGAAGAGAACGCTCCGTCGGCCATATGGACAGCGTCAACGTGATCGACCGTTCCCCCTTGCGAATTGCCTTCGAACATCACACCCACGCCTGATGTCGAATTGTTGCCGTCGATCAGGCCCTGCGAAATGTGAACATTCTGGCTTTGATAAACGGAAATATTGTCCTCAGGCATCGAGTGCTGCGGATCGTCCTGCACGTAGAAGTTTGTCAGCGAGCCGCCATCCGACTTGTCAAACTGCACGAACTGCCCGCGCGGGAACGGTCCGTGGAAGTTGTAACCCTCGAGATTCGAGAGCTGCGCGTTCGGTGATTCCAGCAGATAGATGCCGCTGGAGCCGTCCCTCAGCGTGACGTGGTCGACCTTCAGGCCATCCGCCTGATAGGCGTAGATGTTGTAGAGCTCGGGGCTTGTCTCCGGGTTTTGTCCGTCCGGGGGCGAGTCGTTGATGATTTCCGAGTTCTGGATCGTCACGTTATGGGCGCCTTCGATCGCCACGCCCATGCCGTCCTGGTAGTGAATGCGGCTGTTCTGGATGACCACGTTGTCGTTCGTGACGGTGATCGCGTTGCCCGAGTCGACATAGAGATCGAGCCCGTCGATGACCTGCCCATCCTGGGTGGTGTGGATCGGCGTGGTGCTATGCGTCAGGTTGACCGGCGTCGATTGAGTCCCCGGGTCCGTAGGCGTCGCTTGAGAGCCCGGATCCGTTGGGGTTGTCGGGTCGGGGGTCGTGGGGTCGGGGGTCGTGCCGGGGTCCGGGCTGGACGCAACCGGCGGCACAGGCGTCTGCACGTCGTCGGTAGGCGCCGTTGACGGATCAGGTGAGCCGCTAACCGGCGGCGTCGGGGTCGGCGAGGGATCCGGATCGGGAGTCGGCGTTCCGCCGGGATCGTGAGAACCATGCCAGCCATGCCAACCCGCTGAATCGCCGTTATGGGCGTCTTGTTGCCAATTCTGCCAGCCATCATCATGCGAACCATTCAGCGGTGGCCACTCGTGCCCTCCCGTCGCATCGCCGTGATGCGCGCCATGCCAACCGCGTCCGCCATCCTGCAAATCATTCAGCAGTGACCAGTCGAAACGATTGTTGTCGTGCCAGTTCAATCTTTCACCACGCATGAAGAACGCTCCATCGTTGTACTACCCTTTCTGGATAGCGCTCTGGAGAGTCCATCGCCCGATGTCGTTAATGTGGCACAGCTCCAAATGGATTCGCCGCACGTCGGTACATGGTCGGAAAGTGCTATTACACTGCGATATTTTAATGCCGCTCAGAGTCGGCAAGGCAGCATGAACGCGGTGGTTACCCATTGAGCGCGCAACCTGCAGTGGGCGAAAGCATGCGCTTTGCGGCGCCGATTGGGCGGTGTCACGGATGTGGCGCAGTCGTCAGCAACGCCGTGGACGGGTTCCAGCGCACGCGAGGTCGCCCGCGGCTCGCACGAACGCTGGCGCAGACGCGGCCTTTGTCGCTGCTGACGCAAGGAAGACAGGTAGGATCATGAGCACGGGCTAACGATAAAAGTTCTGTTATTTGAACTCAGCACTCATCAGGCATCGTCTTGATCGTCTTGCCCGCGCGTTATTCGACTTTCGGCCGATCTCCAAAGACTCTATTGCCGGTCGGCTGCCGCTTCTGTATCGAGACCGATTCTCCCTAAGACCTCATTAACGATGGAAAAGTCGGCCCACGCTTCGACGGGCGCAGGATGCTCGCCCTTAAAGCTCGGGCTTGCGGCCAACAACTCGGCCGATCGCTCCAGTTCGCTCCGGTCGAGACCGCCGTTGACGCACCAATCATGGGCATAGGCATCTGCCAGAGCTTGGAGTTTCGCAGGAGGCATATCGGGACGGGCGGAATGCATGGCTTTCGCCCAACGCTGCGGGTGGGCAGCGAACAGCCGCGACAGCTTCATCAACGCTGCCGTCACCTTGACCACCTGATCGTGTTTTTCGGCCAAAGTCGTCTGCGAGACCACGTTGACCTTGGCAACTACCGGCGCCGCGCGGAAGTAGGCGTCCTTCGACACGATGACATGCAAGCCCTTCTTGTCCGGCAAGGTCAGCCAACTCCCGATCGATGCGGTAGTCGCATCGATTTTGCCGCTCGCCAACGCAAGCAACCGGGAATGCGGATGGCCGACGCTCACGACGCGGAGCTCCTTCGGATCCAGGCCGCCATGGCGCAATACCTGCCAGGTCAACGTGTTGTCGAGAGTGCCGGGTTGGCCGATGCCGAAAATCTTGCCGCGCAAGTCGCTCAATGAGGCGATGGAATCTCGTCCGACAATCATGAACGACAACGACTTATTCGGCGAGGCTACGGCGCGAATTCCGGTCTCGCCGCGGGCCGAAAGCTTGAGCAGGGATTGCAGTGACACGTTAGCCATGTCGCCATGGCCGCTGAGAAGGGCGGCGATTGCCGTCGGCGTGCCCGAGACATGCATGAAATCGACATTCACGCCTTCTCGCTTGAAATAACCCATACGCGCCGCAAGCTCGATCACGGAATTCGGCACCAGCGGCGTCTGCGGCTCCGTTACGACGATGGTAAAGGCGCTCGCTTGCCGACCGAAGCAAGTGAAAAACAGCAGCAACATCGCTGAAAGCAATAGGCGGACGAAGTGCAGGCGAATGTACGACATGCGGATCACCGTAGGTTCAGTTCGCTTCGGCGGTCAGCTCGAGGAATGTTTCTGTGCCAGAGCGGCCCCGCGCGCTGCCCAGAACCTCACTGGGCGCGCCGCACTGCACTACCCGCCCGTGGTGCATCACGATCGCCAGGTGCGCCGACTCAACCTCCTCGATAAGGTGTGTGGTCCACAAGACTGCGGTGCCGCGCTGCCGGCATAGGTTCTGAACATGCGTAAGGATGTCGCTCCGCACCGCCATATCGAGACCGGCTGTCGGTTCATCGAGGAGGAGCAGCCGCGGCTGATGCAAGAGCGCGCGAGCGATTTCCACGCGGCGGCGCATGCCGCCGGAGAGATTACGTACCTTGTCGTCGATGCGATCGGAAAGTCCGATGCGCTCGAGTTCTTCATAGGCGCGGAGCTTCCGCTCGCGCCGGGAGAGGCCGTAGAGCGCGCCATGGTAGAGCAGGTTTTCGCGTACCGACAGGTCAAGATCGATCGTAAGCTGTTGGAAGACGACGCCCATGACGGCGAGCGCGCGTAACGCATCTTCGCGCAGATCGGCGCCGAAGACGCGCATCGAGCCCTGCCGCGCATGATACAAGCGCGTGATCAAGGAAATGAGCGTTGTCTTTCCGGCGCCATTGCGCCCTAACAGCACAGCAAACTTGCTCGGTGGAATGGAAAACGAGACATCGTCCAGCGCCAACCGACCGGAATAGCTGTGAGAGACATGCGAACACTCGAGCGCGTTCACGGCTTGCATTGGCTTTCGCCTTTGTCGATGCCGAGCGTATCGAGCACCGAAGTCTGGTGCAGGAAACCGGCCTGAGGGGATGACGAAACAAGGACGTGCGGCCCCGCAATCAGGATCGGCTGCCGCATCTGTCCGTTCCATGAGCGGAAACTCTGACCTTCGCTCTTGAAGCCAGACACGAGAAAATCCGGGCTGCGCATGAACTTCAGCACGGCCGCCGGATCGACCGTGTGCGCGCGTACCGCCGCCTCGCCGATCGCCCGCACGGCGATCCAGGCGGCGTAATCACGGGCGGTCATGTGCCGCTTGAACTTCTTATAAAAGCGGTTTTGAAGCTGCAGGGCACCCCATTCGTCATTGACGGGCGTCCAGCCGGTGGCAACCAGTCCTTGCGTGCCAGCCACCGGCCGTGGCAATTGCGTGCGGTCGATCAGATTTTCGCCAAAGGTTCCGGCTTCGTCGGCAACGATCAGTACGTCGTAATCGATGCCGCGTGTGAAGGCGGGAATCTCCGTTTGCAGAGTGGCATGCCCCGTGTCTGCATGCGAATTGGCTGTCTGGAAGGTCCACGGCTTCTCGCTGACGATGTTCATGCCGAATTTTGCGGCCGAACGCTTGATCGCCGCCGCATAGAGCTTGTCGGCTTTCGTCGGTCCGACGACCAAAAACCAGTTGCTCCACTTCTTCCACGCGAGGTATTGCGCGAGCGCATCGGTCAGCATGGCTCGGCTCGGGATCGTGTGCAGCACGTTGGCGATGCATTCTTTGTTGCGTAGCGCGTCCGAGCGGCTGCCCGCGTTGATGAAAGTAAGCTTCGGAAACGACTTGGCTACGAGCTTCAATTCCTCCGCTGGAAGCTTGGTCACGACAAATGGGGTCTTCGCCGCCAGACCGGCTACCGCGTTGTGCAGATCGCCGCCACGCGGCAGCACCACCGGCGCAAGCACGAATTTCTGGCCGGTGAAGCGACCGGTCGTGTTGTCGTCGACGAGACCCATTTGCGCTCCGGCAAGACCCTCGTTCGGCGCGAGTTCGTCGAGCGGCAAAGGATTGATCGGCGGTTGCCCGGGATGGCCGAGATAGCCGATGGTCAGCGTTGAAGGTTGCGCAGGGGCCGCGCGCGTGGCCGGCATTGCCGCAGATAGAGCCGAGATTGAAACGGCCAGCAACACGTGCTTGGCAGCGGTAAGGAATGAACTGACATGAGAGTGATTGACACGAAGCAACACACCCACTCCTCGATTCAAGCGTCCGCGCGGCGAATCGACCAGGCGCGCTCCGGCTGGTAACCCAGCACGGCGAGCGCGAGAAAGACGAGCGTGCCGAAAACGACTACCGACAGTGCCAGCAAGTTAATGCGCAGGTAGAGCGAAAAACGAATCAACTCGACCGCGTAGGTAAAGGGATTGAGCTCGGCCAAGCGCGCCAAAAACACGTCGGCGTCTTCGAGCCGCCATATCGGATAGAGCGCTGTGGACGTGAAGAACATCGGGAATATGACGAAGTTCATAACGCCGGCGAAGTTCTCGAGCTGCCGGATCATTGATGACAGCAGCAATCCGAATGCACCCAACATCAATCCAGAAAGCAGTACCGCCGGCAGAACGGCAAGGTAGCCGAGCATGGGGGGCCGTACGTCCCAAAGACGGGCGACGAGCATGAACCCGATCACCAGCGGAATGATGACGACCGTTGTCGCGACCAGGCGCGCGCCGAGCAGATACCAGCGCGGCAGAGGGCTGGTCAGCAGGACGCGCATCGAGCCCATTTCGCGGTCGTACACCATAGAGAGCGAGGTCTGCATGCCGTGAAACAGCAGCATCATCGCGGCAAGGCCGGGCACGAGATAGACCTCGTAGAGGATGTACGTGTGGTAAGGCGGCGTGATCGACAGCCCCAGTGCGCTGCGGAACCCTGCCGAAAAAACGGCAAGCCAGATCAATGGCCGGACCACTGCGGCGGCAAGACGCCCATGTTGACGCAGGAAGCGCAGCCATTCGCGCTGCACGATGCCGCCGAGGGCGCGCAGGTAACGGAGCCGCGCCGTCGATCTTTCGAGTATGGCAGAGGAGTCATGGACGATGACTGTCATGGCACGACGGTTACTCCCCAGGGTCCGCGGCCGACGGGAATCGAGCGCGTCACCTCGTTGTCTTCGAGGTTCACAACGGAAATGTCGCCAGAATTGCCATTGGCAGTGTAAAGCCGCTTCTGGTCCGGGGAGACCGCGACGTGCCACACGCGCTTGCCGACCAGAAAGTAGCGCTTGACCTTGTAACTCACCGGGTCGATTTCGGCGACGCGATTGGCGGAGCCGAGCGAAACGAAAACACGCTTGCCGTTTCGTGTCTGCTCGAGCCCCACGGCCCGCACCTGCTCGCGCGTCAATCCGGGGACGGCGAAGCGAACATGCCCGAGTACCTTGTGGCTCGCGACATCGATCGCCGTTACGGTGCCCAGCACCTCGGAGGACACCCAGATGACCTTGTCGTCGGGGGAGAAGATCACACTACGCGGACGCGGATCGACCAGAATATTGGCCACCGGCTTGAGGCTGTGCGCATCGATGAGATGAACCATGCTTGTGGTCTCGGAGGTGCAGGCGACCAATTTTCCGTCGTGACTCATCGCCATGCCCTCAGGCTCCACGCCCACCGGCACGGTCCCGATCACCGCCTTCTTGGCAATATCGAGGTCGGAAACCTCGTTATCGTCCTCATTGGCAATGAATATGTGCTTGCCTTGCGGATCGAGCGCGAATTGCTCCGGGTCCTTGCCGGACGGCAGACTACCGACCAGCTTGCGGGCGATGGGGTCGATCACATCAATGCGATTGTCATCGCCCTCAGCGACATAGACCGCTTTGCCATCGGGGCTCGCGAGAATGCCGCGGGGCCGGCGGCCGACGGGTATGGTGGCGACCACCTTCAGCGACGTTCCGTCCACGACGGACACGGAATTGTCCTGCTCATTGGAGACGAAGATCGATTCCGCCGCCGCGGGCGCGATGGTCGCGAGGATCAGTCCGAAGACAGCGGCGGCACTGAGTACGCGCATAACGATCCTATTCCCATTCATCGGAGTGTGTAGAGATAAGCCGCGATGTCCTGAGCCTGCTGGCGATTGATCCCCATTTCCGGCATGGCATTGCCGGGCACAACCTGTTGCGGATGCATGAGCCAGCGGATCATGTTATCGGGTGTGTTGCGCAGGACGCCTGCGATATAGATGCGGCTGCCGATATGATCGAGCGGAGGCCCGACCAAACCCACGGCATTGCCGATGCCGGGGATCATGTGGCAGGCTCCGCAGCCGTAGCGGCGGATCAGCTTTTGACCGTCTCGAGGACTGCCGTTGGTGATCGCGGGCGCTGGCTCCAGCGCGCCTTGTGCCTTGCCGGGGTTCGGCAGCAGCATGAACGCGAGCAGTAGCACCATCGTTCCGGCGGACGTGCGCGCGACTCGCTTGATTTCCTGCCGCTCCGCGTCCTCCATCCATTTAGCAAACAGCCAAGCGACCGCGACGACATAGGCAAGCCCTGCCGGCACCCACATAATCGCGCCCGCGAGCTGTTGGTCCTGCAGCGGCGTTAGGCCCCACAGCGCGGCATCGGCCGTTTGGGCCGGATACAGCGGATGCGGCGCCAGCACGAGCAGTGCGCCCGGCAGCCCGCTCAGCACTGCGGTCGTGGCAATGTGTAAAAGCGTGGCGCCGTAACCGAGGCGTCGACGGCCGGACGGCTCGATGACGATCGTCCAGAACATCAGCGCCGTAACGAAGAAGCACAGGTGTTCGAATGTATGGATCCACTCGTTCTCCAGCGCCCATTGATAAGGTCTCGGGAAATGCCAAAAGATAAAGCTGCCGGTGAACAGGACCCAGACCAGGCTGGGATTCATCATCCAATGGAATAGGCCATGCAGACCAAGTCTGTTCCATATCTTGCCGATGCGGCCCCGCGTCCGCGGCCGGAACGCCCACATAAATACGACAGGCGGACGGCTCCACACGAGGAGGGGTGGGGCGGCGAACAGCAACAGCATATGCTGCACCATGTGCACCGAGAACAGTTGATCGGCGACCGTGTCGATCGGCGAGAGCAAAGCGAGCGCCAACACCGCCATGCCGGCGGCAAAGGCGGCGATCTGAAGACCGTTGATGATGCGTGCCGGGCCAAGGCGCCGGCGCATGCCGCGAATGCCCATGCCGTAGAGCACGCCAGGGACGGCCAGACTGAGGACGACCCACCATTCGAAGTTCCAGGCCAAGGCGGCGTGCCCGTGATGATGCGCGCCATGGGCGAGCGCGTCGCCGCACGTTCCGCAAAACAGAAGGATGATGATGACTAGAACGCGCATAGCGGCATGATCGCCAGGATGAAGATTCCGTACATGGTCGTGGCGAAGAACAAGACGCTATAGGCCATGCCGATGAGACTGAGATAACGCGTGCGGCCCTCCCCGACTTCCATCAGGTGATGAAGGTGACCTTCCGACTCCGAACCGGTGATGCGCCAGTTCCGGTAGGAGACGACGCCCGCTGCCGCGCAAACGACAAGAGCCACCAAATAGCAGGCGAGAATGACCGGCCAGACCCAGCCAAAACCTCTGATCGGCGTAGAGAGTGGCTCGATGCCGGGATAGCAGGCGTGTACATTGAGCGCGTAAGTCACCATCAGATTCCCCGCCCATACAATGGGCGCCGCGAAGAGTCCGAAGAACAACGCCGTCATGCTCACCCGCTCCCGGTGCTTGGCCGGATGGTGGGCACGGCTGAAAGGAACGGTTTCGTCGGACATGAGGCGGCCTAGAAGAAGAAAGGTGTGCCGTAGAGGACAAAGAAAATCGCCAGCCAGATCACGGCGAGGAAGTACCAGTAGACCTTGCCGATGGTGATCGGCAGATGGCGCACCGAATCGAAGTAGCCGAGCGCCGTCCAGATGAACAGCATGGCGAACATGAACCAGCCGACCACGATGTGCGCCAGATGGAAGCCGGTGATGACGAAATATTCCGAGCTGTACGTGCTGCTCGATAGCCCGAACGGCTTGCTGTACCAGTCGATGAACTGGAGCGCGATGAAACCGCTACAGAGCAGAAGCGTGAGACCCAGGCCGACCAGCGCCAGCGCCACCCGATCGCCGGCGATCGAGCGGTGGGCGAACCAAGCGGTGACGCAGCCGACCAGGATAATTACGGACTGCGGCGCCGAATAACTGAAGTCCGGCGATGCTCCCGGTATCCAATCGGCCGGCGGCTGAATCGAAAAATAGAAATAGCTGAAGAATAGATAGGCGAAAATCGACGCTTCCGACAGCAGCAGAAACCACAGGCCCCACCAACCGGAGGCGCGGGCCCCGATAGAGCCGACAGGAAGCGACACCTTGTGCGTGATAGCCGTGTGAGTAATGTCGGTCATCGGCCGATCCTTATTTGCCCGGCTTCTTCGCGTGGCCACAACCAGATTATGGAGCAGATGATGCAGACCGCCGCGGCGGCTCCGGCGAGCGGCCAAATGCGCGCAACAAGCCCCGCAAAGAAGGCGGACAGACACAGCGTTACCGCGAACGGCATATAAGACTCGCTCGGCATCTTGAGGATGACGTCGGGTTCGCCGTCCATCGCCGTTACGCCGAGCGTTTCATGGTGGTGGTCGAGCAGAGCGCCCTGATCAAGAACCGACTCGCCGTCACCTTCGGCAAGCCGCTTTTCCCAGAGCGGATGCCGGCTCGCGACGCTCGGGATCACCGCGAAATTATAGGGTGGTACCGGCGAAGGGACCGACCATTCGAGCGTCGGCGCGTCCCACGGATTAGGGCCGGCGATGGCACCTCGACGTAAGCTGTAGAATACGTTGATGAAGAAGACCAGAATACCGAGCGCCAGGATATAAGCGCCGATGGTGGTGATCAGGTTGGAGATATCGAGTCCCATACCGTCAGGGTAGGTGTATACGCGCCGGGGCATGCCGAGCAGCCCGGAGATGTGCATCGGGAAGAACCCGACGTTGAAACCGATGAAGGTAAGCCAGAAATTGATCTTGCCCAGGCTCTCGCTGAGCATCCGGCCCGTGAATTTGGGAAACCAATAATAGATGCCGGCCATCACCCCGAAGAAGTTGATGCCGATCAGTACGTAGTGGAGGTGGGCAACGACGAAATACGTGTCGGTGAGCTGCCAATCGACGGGTATGACGCCGGTCATGAAGCCGGACACACCGCCGATCACGAAGGTGAAGATGAAGGAAGCGCAGTAGAGGAAAGCCGTGGTGAAAACGGGCCTCCCCGTCCAGATCGTGGCGATCCAGGCAAACACCTGCACCGCGCTCGGAATAGCAATGATGATGCTCACCGCGCTGAAGAACGAGAGCGCCATGGTCGGCAAGCCGGTCGCAAACATGTGGTGTACCCACACGCCGAAACCGAGCATCATGGTGGCGACGGTTGCGAGCACGACCGCGGCATAGCCGACCAGGGGACGACGGCAGAACGTCGGCAGCACGTCCGACACGATGCCTTGCGCCGGTAGCACGAGCATGTAGACCCAAGGGTGACCCCACATCCAGAACAAATGCTGCCAAAGCAGCGGGTGGCCGGAGAGATTGCCCCCCGCCGGCATATAGAAATGCGTGCCCCAGTTGCGGTCCATCCACAGGAAGAAGAAGGCGAGGCTCACCACCGGATTGGCGAAGATGGCGGCTGCGTTGGCGGTCAGCGTGCCCCAGGCGATCACCGGCCAGCGGTTGACCGACATGCCGGGGCAGCGTGTGCGCAACGTCGTCACGATGAAATTGATCGCGCCGGCGGTCGTCGAAACGCCAAAAAAGATATTGGCCAGACAATAAAAGTCGATGTTGACGCCTGGGTTGTAAGGCCGTGCGGCGTATGGGACGTAGTTGAACCAGCCCGCATCCGGCGCCGCTCCAAGCGCATAGCTGGTGTAGAGAAAGATGCCGGATGCCAGATAAATCCAGTATGAAAACATGTTCAAACGCGGGAACGCCATGTCGCGCGAGCCGAATATCAACGGCCACAGATAATTGCTGAAGCCCGACAGCACCGGGAAGGCGTACCAGATGATCATGGTGGCGCCGTGCATGGTGAAAAGCTGGTCGTATTCCTCCGGCGTGAGAATCGTGCCGTTCGGACCGGCAAGCTGAAGGCGCATGATCAGCGCCTGGATTCCGCCGGCGACCAGAAAAATGAATGCAGTCACCAGGTAGCGAAGCCCGATTTCCTTGTGGTCGACGCTTGAAAGCCAGCCGCGAATGCCTTTCGGCGTTTCCCACATGCTGTGCATCTTCTCGCGCAGATGCGAATCCTCGCGCACGACTTCGGGAACGCGCTGATAGACGTCGGGCACTTCATATGTGGTGGTCACAATCAATCCTCATTGCAATGTTTCCAGAAAGGACCGAAGGTTGTTCAGGTCTTCCGCGGACAAATCCAATGTCGGCATGAAATTGCCGGGCTTTATGTGCTGCGGGTTGGAGATCCAGCCGGAGAGCGCACCGATGCTATTCGGCAAGGTGCCCGCGGCGATCGTGTGCCGCTCCATCAAATGGCTGAGGTCAGGCCCAACCTTGCCGTGCGCCATGGTGCCGCGAACAGTGTGGCAAACGGCGCAGTTCTTCATGAACACCATCTGGCCGGCTTCGGCGCTCTTCAACCCTGATTCGGCCCGGAGTTCTTTCGGCCCTTGGAGTTGGTGGTCCCACCACGTCTTGAATTCGTTCGGCGCCTGCGCCATGACGACAAAAGCCATGTGGGCATGCTGCTGTCCGCAATACTCCGTGCACTGTCCGCGATAGATGCCCGGCTTGTCGGCCTGCATCCACGTGGTGTTGTGTTGGCCCGGAATGGTGTCCATCTTGCCGGTCAATGCCGGGACCCAGAAGGAGTGAATGACGTCGGCCGTCGATAGAGTCACTTTCACGGGCTCGCCGACCGGGACGTGAATTTCGTTCGCCGTCACGAAATTGCGTGACGGATCGGCACCCTCGTAATCCACCTCCCACCACCATTGATGACCGACGATGTGAACGGTGGCGACGGGCCGGCTGGACGGGGCTACGATATCGGCAAGCACACTGTAGTTCCAAACGACGGTCGCCGTGAGCACGAGGAAGGAGAGGCCGATGCCGATATAGATAAAGAGCAAACCAAAGCCGCCACGCTCGATTGGCACTGATCGAAGCGTCGCCGCGTCTCCGCGCCTGCCGCGGATCAGCGCGCCGGCAAGTACAAGCACGCCGATGATCGTCATCACCACAAGCGAGATGACGATTACGCCATAGAGCAGCGACACGACCGAATAGTTCTTCGGGCCGAACGCTGTCATGTAGGATAGACCGTGGGGGAAAGCGTCCCCAGTGTTCTCCGCCGCATGGCACGGCGCGGCAAAGAGCGCCGCCCCGACGGCGGCCAACGCAATGAGCGCCGCCACGCGGCCGATCCTCCTCGAGCTTCTATCTCTTGCGGTCATTCCCGCGCTCCGCTCATTGCGAGCCGGATTGCGGTGGCGGGGTTCCTCCGGTCGGCTTGCGGCCCGTCGGCTTCTGGCCGCTGCTGAACGGCTGTGTGTGATTCCAGGGATGCGGCGTCTGGATAAATTCGGCCGGTACCTGCTCTATCGCCGGACTCTTCGTCGCGATATTGACCGTCGTTCCCCACGTCGTCGGCTTCTTAGCGAGGCCTTGGACATAGCTGACGAGATCCCAGATAACGCTCTCCGGCAGGACCGAGCCCCACGCCGGCATGCCGGTCGGTCCGCCATGCGAGATGACGTTATAGATTTGGGCCGGGTCGGACCCAAATTTCCAAAAGGAATCGCTGAGCGAGATGCCCATGCCGCCACCGCCATTTGCGGCGTGACAGCCGACGCAATTGAACGAAATGAAATATTGCATGCCGCGCTGAACCGAGCCGGGATCGTTGGCCATCGGGTTCTTCAGCGTGGCGGTGGCCTTCACGCCACCCGGCGTGTTGCGGACCAAGGGCGTGATCAGCAAGTTGCCGGCTGTCGGCGCCGCCTCGTTCTCGTTTGGGTTCTGCTCTCCTGGACCGGACATCAGCCCATGCTGGGGCTGCGGCCTTTGCTGCGCCGGCGGCACGTTCTCCTGCGCGAGCGGACTGCCCGAGAATGAGACCGTCCCGAGTGCAAGAGCAGCGACGGCAATCCCATTGTGCCAATATCTGGACATGCGGTCCTCCGTTATTTTTTTGGCTCGTCCGACGCGGAGGCTTGGCTCGCTTTCACTGGCATCGGCACCGTTGGAATGCCGTAGCTCGCCAGCAGCGCGTGTATCTGCGGCCGCTTGCGGACGAGGATATCGTCAAGCACTTTCCTGCGTTCGTGATCTCCTTTGCGGACGCCGAGCGCGATATTGAATTCGAATTCGAGTGGTTTGAACGAGGCGGTGTCGGTGATCGGCGTCACCGTCAGCGGAACCTTTGACTGCTTGGCGAAATAGCCGGCGAGCGGGCCCCACACGGCAGCGATATCGACATCGCCGTTGGCGACCGCCGTGACGATCGCCGCTGGCGGATTGGGATTGCGATAGTCGCCGTAGACGGTATAGCCCTCGATGTTGTCTTTCATACCCTGCTGGGCGAGCGCATGCGCCGGCGGCGTGTTGAATCCGTCGTCGCCGATCAATTGCACGCCGATTTTTAGGTGCTTGAGCCGCGGGTCCTTGATCGACTGGATATCGAGATGGCGGTCAGTACGTGAGACAAAGACATAGGTCGATCGATAATAGGGGCGCGTGGTATCGACCATGTCGACTTGCGTGGGCACGCCCATCACCACGTCGCACCGCTTTGCCTTCAGGGTTTCGCGGATGAAGCCCCGGCGCTGCGCGTGCCAGGCGTAGGTCAACTTCTCGCCCAGGGCGCCGGCAATGAGGTCGGCGAGCTTGTTCTCGAATCCGGCCTCGGCCTTGTTCGAAAACGGCAGGTTGTTGGGATCGGCGCAAACCCGGAACGTCTTCGCGGGGGTTGTAGCCGCGCCCTTTGGGGCGCTCTGCCCCATGGCCGGACCGATGGTCAGGGCGCCGATACCGAGGCCGATCCCGAGCAAGCCGAGCGTCGAGCGATGACTCCTTTGCTTTGATTTACTTGCCTGCATTGTTCGCTCCCGGATTGTCGGTTGGCGCGTTCTTCGACGGGTTCTTCACAGGCTGCTCGGAAGCGGCGTGCTGCGTTCCCTTACCCAGCGCAAAAACCAAGAGCGTACTGCCGCCGGAGGTGTACGCCGGTAGATCTTGTGTCGCGCCGACGAAGCCGAGCGCGCCGTTGCGCACGCGCGGATCGATCTCCGCATTGGCCACCACGCCCGGCCAACCACCGACGCCGCAGAGTATGGCGACGTATTGCGTGCCGTTCACCGAATAGGTCACCGGCTGGCCGATGATCCCGGACGGCGCGTGGAATTTCCAAAGTACCTTGCCGCTGGTCGCATCGACCGCTTTGAACCAGCGGTCCATGGTGCCGTAGAAGACGAGATTGCCGGCTGTCGCCATCGTGCCGCTCCAGACCGGGAATTTCTCGCGGATCGCCCAAACTTTCTTCCGCTTGACCGGATCCCAGGCCATGTACTCGCCGCGGTAGCCGCCGGGGCCCGCATACATGTCGACGGTCGCGCCGACG
The DNA here is from genome assembly GCA_035765795.1 of Pseudolabrys sp. Classification (GTDB taxonomy): domain Bacteria; phylum Pseudomonadota; class Alphaproteobacteria; order Rhizobiales; family Xanthobacteraceae; genus Pseudolabrys. The sequence continues at coordinate 25,058 of DASTWX010000179.1, forward strand.
TACGGCGTACCGGCGATGTAGCCGACTTCCGACGTTTTCCAATTCATGCACAGATGCTGGTGCGGCACGTAGATCAGATGCGTCTTCGGCGACCACGCTGACGGCTGCCAGTCCTTGGCGCCGTCGGCGTTGGGACAGATATCGACCACCGTCTTTCCGAGCGTCGGCGTCTTCGCCTCGACGCGGATAATGCGGCCGGTCTTCATGTCCACGCCTTTGCTGACGTTGTTATAGTCGTACTGATCCGCGGAGATCAGTTTTCCGGTCTGCCGGTCCATGACGTAGATGTAGCCGTTGCGCCCGATGTGAACGATCGTCTTTTGTTCCTTTCCGTCGATCTTCAGGTTGAGAAGAATACTCTCATTGATCTCGTCGTAGTCGAAGAGATCATGCGGGCTCATTTGATAAGCCCATTTCGCCTGTCCGGTGTCTGGATCGCGCGCGAATAGCGTGGTCGTCCAAAGGTTGTCGCCCGGCCGCTGATTGTTATTCCACGGGCCAGGATTGCCGGTGCCGTAATAAATCATATTCAAGTCGGGATCGTATTGAATCCACCCCCACATCGTCCCGCCGCCGATCTTCCAGGCATCGGGGGGCCAGGTCTTCACGCCGAGATCCTGGCCTTTCATCCAGTCGTATTGCGGCTTGAAGTCTTTGCCGATCAGCACGTCCTTGTCGGGGCCGGTGGAATAGGCGCGCCACGCGATCTTGCCGGTGTTCTCATCCACCGCGGTCACCCAGCCGCGCACGCCCAGCTCGCCGCCGCTGTTGCCGATCAGCACTTTTCCTTTCACCACGAGCGGCGCCATGGTGATGGTTTCGCCTTTGTTGATGTCTCCGAGTTTGGTGTGCCAGAGTTCCTTGCCGGTCTTGGCGTCGATCGCGACCGAATAATCGTCGAGTGTGTTGAGGAAAATCTTGCCGTTGTCGTAAGCGAGGCCGCGATTAACGACGTCGCAGCACGCCACGCCCTGAGCCGAAAGGTTGGGCTTCGGGCTATACGACCACTTGAGATCGCCGGTCGCGGCGTCGAGGGCGAACACTCTATTCGGGTGCGGTCCCGCGTAGGGCGCAACCACATACATCGTACCGTTCACGATCAGAGGCGCTGCTTCCTGACCTCGATCGGCGCCCACCGAGAATGTCCACGCGACCTGCAGATTCTCCACGTTCTTAGAGTTTATCTGATCGAGCTTGCTGTAACGCGTGTTGGCGTAATTCTTCGGCGCCATCACCCAGTCGTTCGGGTTGTTCTGCAGCGACAAAAGGTCTTGGCTCGGATTGCTGCTCGTCTTGTTCTGCGAGGACTGCGCGAAGACAGGGCCTGGCAAGAACAGACTCGTGCCGATCAATAGCCCGCTCAGAAGAAGGGCGGCTGGCGCGAAGCGATCGAGCACAGAACGAACAAGCATGTACGTCTCCGTCTAGGTTTGAAACGGCCGCCGAACCGATATGGCACCCGTGGTCTGATCCTTGTGGCTTCCGGTGTTTGCGAACTGCGCGGGCATAAAAAACTGATTTTCAGGCAGGTTTACTTGCTGGGTTCAACGTTGTGCTGCGTGCTTGGCGGGTGATCCGTCGGTTTGTTTCCGCTACTAAACGGCTCCAAATGACTCCACGGGTGAACGGACTGCGCGAACTCAAAAGGCACCTGCTCGGTTTCGGTTTGCGCCACCTTGGCCGACACGGTTGTGCCCCATGAATGGGTCGGTTCTTTGCTGATGCTGTTGATGTAGGTGACGATATCCCAGATCATGTAAGAGGGCAGAACACTGCCCCAAGCAGGCATGCCGAGCGGCGCACCGTTCGAAATTACGGTATAGTGTTGCGCCGGGTGCGGGCCGAATTTAAAATCGTTATCATTGCTGAGCGAAGGGCCAATGGCGCCGCCGCCGTTCGGCGCGTGGCACCAGAAGCAATTCATCTTCATGTAGTATTCCATGCCGCGCTCGGCCGAGCCGGGCTCGTCCGTCATAGGATTGATCAAGGTGGGCCCGGGGCTGACACCTCCAGGCGTATTCTTGACCCACGGCGTCAGCATCAACCGGGCCGCCGTAGGCTCCTTGCTATTCATCTGTTGAGATTTTGCGTTTGTGCCCGGATTGTTTTGAGCGGACGTTTCGCAGACGAGCATTGCCGTCGATGCCGCTATGAGAGCAAGCGCGGTCAAGTGGCGTCCGCGGAAGAATGCCCACATGCTCGTCTCCTTTCCTTGTACCGGTCGCCAGCGAATGGAACCAATTCACCGGCTCGGACACTCCCCTTAGCCGCCCTTCGGGGATGAAGAACTGGGGCCGTCGGTTTGCGCGCGGCTCGGATGCGATTTCATCGCCTTACGCATAGAGGCCGGCAGGGCAAACACCAGGAGCGTGCCGCCGCCGGCCGTATACTCGGGGAGATCCTGAGTGGCGCCCACTGTTCCCAGTGCGGCATTGCGGATGCGTGGATTCAGCTTTGCGATCGTGATGCCGGCGATGCCGCCGCCGGGGCCACACAGGATCGCAACGTACTGAACGCCGTTTACTTCATAGGTCACCGGTTGACCCATGATCCCCGCTGGCGCGCGGAATTTCCAAAGAACCTTGCCCGTCTTGGCGTCGACCGCCTTGAACCAGCGGTCGAGCGTGCCATAGAACGCAACGTCTCCGGAGGTCACCATCGTCCCGCTAAAGACCGGGAATTTTTCGTGAATACTCCAAACCTGCTTCTGTTTGATCGGATCCCAGGCCTGGAATTCGCCGCGATAATTCGTGCCCGGCGGGGTGTACGAGTCGAGCGCCGCGCCGACGTAAGGTGTCCCGGCGATATAGGCGACCTTGTATGAGTACCAATTCATGCAAAGGTCGATCGTGGGTATGTACACATACCCGGTGCGTGGGGAATACGACGAAGGCTCCCAGTCTTTTCCACCCAATTGATTCGGACAAATGCCGACGAGAGTTTTGCCGGGTGCCGGCGTCAGGTCCGGATTCATTTTCGGCCGGCCTGTCTTCATGTCGATGCCGAGGATCTCATTGAGATGGATGTATGGCTTCGCCGAAAGGACCTGTCCGTTCGTACGATCGATCACATAGAAATATCCGTTGCGCGCCGGATGAAGCATCACCTGCCGGGTTTTGCCGTTGATCGGCAGGTCGGCCAGGATGCTCTCGATAATTTCGTCGTGGTCCCACAACTCGTGCGGGATCATCGGGTAGGCCCATTTGGCCATTCCCGTATCCGGGTCGCGCGCGAAGATCGTAGACGTCCAAAGATTATCGCCGGGCCGCTGGCTCGCATTCCACGGACCCGCATTCGCCGTGCCGTAATAAATCAGGTTGAGCTTGGGATCGTATTCGATCCATCCCCACACCGTCCCGCCGCCGATTTTCCACGCATCCGGCGGCCAAGTCTTCACCCCCATGTCCTTGCCCTTTGTCCAGTCGTAAAAGGGCTTGAAGTCCTTTCCGATCAGCACGTCTTTGTCGGGCCCGGTCGAGTAGGCGCGCCACGCGATCTTGCCGGTATTTTCGTCTAGTGCGGTAAGCCAGCCGCGGACACCCATCTCGCCGCCGCTGTTGCCGACCAACACTTTTCCCTTCACCACGAGCGGCGCCATCGTGATGGTTTCGCCCGTGTTGATGTCGCCGAGCTTGGTGTGCCAAAGCTCCTTGCCGGTCTTGGCGTCGATCGCGACCGTATAATCGTCGAGCGTGTTCAGAAATATCTTGCCGTTATCGTAGGCAAGTCCGCGATTGACCACGTCGCAACAGGCGACACCGATCGCCGAGAGGTTCGGCTTGGGGCTATACGACCATTTGAGATCACCGGTGGCAGCATCGAGCGCGAAGACTTGATTCGGATGGACGCCAAAATACGGCGCGACGACATACATCGTGCCATTGATGACCAGGGGCGCCGCCTCTTGGCCGCGGTCGGTGCCCATCGAAAACGTCCAAGCGAGTTGAAGATGATCGACGTTCTTGGTGTTGATCTGGTTGAGGCCGCTAAATCGGGTATTGGCGTAATCCTTCGGCGCCATTACCCAATTCGCGTCGTTGTGGCTCATCTTGTCGAGGTTGTCGCCTCCCGCGCCGTTCGCGTTTCCCGTCGTGTTTTGCGTTGTTTGAGCGAATGTGGTGCCCGTTACTGCGATTGGGGTGAGCAAGGCCGCGAGCAGTGCTGCGCGACCAAGAATCGCGGTTCGGCACATGAGAGCACCTCGTCAGGATTGAAAGAAGCCCGGGCGTCCAACGTCGCCGTGGATCGAATTGTTCCTAAAAAGGTTCCTGAGCACGCCAAAAAAATTTTCGTGTGCGTGAGTTGAAGGATCAACTTACCATTGGCGCGTTTCGCCGCCCGCTTTGACGCAATGCGAAAGCTCTTCCAGGAGCGGCTACTTAGTGATGCTTGAGTCGACTACCGGTTACCGCCGCAGACGCCGCGCTGAATCCGCCTGGTAACAAAACGCAGTGCTGAATTGGCGCCGTCAGCCTTGGAACACAGCTAGTGCCCGCGCGTTGCGGTCGCGTGCGAAGCTGCCCTAAGCGGCGTCACCGGGCTCCTCGATGTCCGTTCTCGTCCATCGTCATCGTATCTAACGCCGCCGGCATTTACCGGGGAGGGAACGAAATGCGTTTTCTATTTCCGCCTTCGTTTGCGGGTTGGCGGTATCTAGGCTGCACCATTGCGGCACTCGGCGTCGCCGCTTTGGTGTCCTCGGCATCGGCGCAGAGTGCGAACCAAAATTCGAATTCGAATGAGCAATCCGAGCACCAGGCGGGCCATCAAGTGTACATGCATGCGCGCTGCTTCGCTTGCCATGGCGAATATGGGTTCGGCGGCGTAGGCCCGCGCTTTCGCGAAGACCGCTTCCTCGGTGTCAAGGATTACGTGGTCGGGCAGATTCTGATCGGGCGAGGCGTGATGCCATCGTTTGCCGACAGCCTCGACAACCAGCAAATCGCTGCGGTCGCGACATACATCCGGACGAGTTGGGGCAACAATTTCGGTGCGGTTAGTCCGAGCGACGTCGCCAAAGTACGCAATCAGATTAAAGTTCACCCGCCGCAGGGGCCGCACGTATCAGCCACTAGCAACCAGCCGCCGGGAGTGCCTGTCCAGCCACATACGCCGATGCCGCCGGGCAGCGCCCTGCCGCCAAGTCCGAAGAAATAGGAAACGATCGAGCGGACTTCCGTTCAAAGAGAGACGATAGGAGAGCTTTACGATGAATCGAGCTTGCGCGCCCGCCGCTTTTGCACTTTTGGCGACCACGTTCTTTTCCGTTCCCGCGCTGGCCCAGCAGAAGCCGACCTGTCCCGTCAATCACCAGAAGTTGGTGCAGGTCCTGAAGGAAAGCGTGAAGGCGAGTGGCGGGCCGGACAACGGCGGCTTGCCGGTGAACGAATGGGCGGCGGTGGTCAATCGCGACGGCGTTGTCTGTGCCGTCGCCTATAGCGGCAGCAAGCCCACCGATCAATGGCTCGGCAGCCGCGCTATTTCAGTTGAAAAGGCCAATACGGCGAACGCGTTCAGCCTCGATGCCTACGCCATTTCGACCGCCAATCTCTGGGCACAGGCGCAGCCGGGCGGCTATCTCTATGGCGGCGCATCCGGCAATCCGCCGGTCGCAAAAGAGCTTTATGCGGGAAATCCGAAAAAATGGGGCTCCGATGCCGATCCGCTAACCGGAAAGGTGGTCGGCGGCACGATCGTGTTCGGCGGCGGCCTCGCGCTTTATCAGAACAAGAAGCTCGTTGGCGGCCTCGGCGCCAGCGGCAACACCTCGTGCGCCGACCACAACATCGCGTGGCGTGTGCGCAAGAAGCTCGGCATGGATAAGGTGCCGAACGGCCCTAGCCCCAAGCACAATGATGAGATCATCTACGACGTCGGACAGAACGGAAAGAGCGAAAGCGGCTATGGCCATCCGGAGTGCGGACACCACGGCGCGCAAGTCGCTCAGCAGATCGGCGCCGGCATTGTGAAGGTCTCGCAGGCGGCGAAGTCGCCCGCGCCTCCGGCCACCGAGGGTGCGGCGACGCAGACTCCACCCCCTCCGCCGCCGCAGAAGTGACCTGTCCTTGCCGCCAGCGGCGGTGGCCCGCTGGACACGCGAGGGATGGATATCGTAACGGTCTGCGGCGCCGGGCAATTGTGCCGTGCTGACACGCTGAGCGGACGCTGGCGCGCTGCCCGTCCATTCTGCGATAATCGCCTTCGATGCCACCGCTCCTATTATCGAAGCGTTTTGCGCCGCTGTTCTGGTGTCAGTTCTTTGCCGCATTCAACGACAATTTCCTCAAGACCGCGCTTGTCTTTCTCATCCTCTTCCGTTCGGGGCATGCCGACGCGGGCGCGCTGATCACCTTGGCCGGTGCTGTATTCATCGCACCGTTCTTCTTCCTTTCCGCGCTCGGCGGCGAGCTCGCCGACCGTCACGACAAGGCTCGCGTGGCGCAGGTGCTCAAATTCGTCGAGATATTTGTGGCGGGCTTGGCAGTCGCCGGCTATGCGCGGCAGTCGCTGCCGCTGTTATTCGTTGCGCTGTTCGGCTTCGGCGTGCTCGCCGCGCTGTTCGGCCCGATCAAATACGGCATCCTGCCCGATCTGCTGAAGCGTGACCGCCTGCCGGCGGCAAATGCGCTGGTCGAGGGCGCGACCTTCATTGCCATCCTCGGCGGCACCATTGCCGGTGGGCTGGCCTCGCGCACCGGCGGTGACGTCTGGTTGTTCGGCGTGCTGGTCGTTGCCTTCGCGCTGGCCTGCTTTGCCGCAAGCCTCATGATTCCGGCGGCGGGTGCGGGCGCACCGCACCTTTCGGTCCGCCTGAACATCGTCGTCTCCACCACAGTCCTGCTGCGGCACTTGCGTGCGGACCGGCGCCTGTGGTGGGGCGCACTGGTGACGAGCTGGTTTTGGCTTTGCGGCATCGTCGTGCTGTCTCTGCTGCCGCCGCTGATCGGCCGTATGGTCGGCGGCAACGAGGATACCGTCACGGCCTATCTCGCCCTGTTCACGGTAGCGGTCGGGGCGGGTTCGGGTCTGGCGGCGCTGATTGCGCGCGGCCGCATCGTGCTCATGACGACGTTGGCCGGGGCCGTGCTACTCGGCTTGTTTGCGCTCGATCTCGGCCTTGCCGTGTTGAATGCAGTGCCGCCGCAAACGTTACAGCCGCCGATTCCCGTCTTTACTTCCACCCTCGGTATTCACGTTGCCGTTGATCTCTCGGGTCTGGCTGTCGCCGGCGGACTTTTCGTGGTGCCCGCCTTCGCCGCGGTGCAGGCATGGTCGGAGGCGGCTTATCGCGCCCGTGTCATTGCCGGCGTCAATGTGCTCAACGCGGCTTTGATGAGCGGCGCGACGATCTTGATGGCGCTGGCGCAAAAAGCGGGTGCGACGGTGGCTATGCTGCTTCTGGTGCTCGGCGCGGCGACACTTTGCGTGGCGGCGGCGATTTGGACAACGATGCCGAAGGGAGACTGATCAGGCGTCGCATCGCTGCGACGCCATGACACGCTTCTGGGGTTTTCAGTTAGTAGTTCCACGATATTCGCTCGGATCCGGTCCGGAACGGATCATCCGATGGCCCGTTCACAGCTAAAGATCAAGAGAAAACCCGCCCCGGGCCCCCTCTTGTCGCAAACCCAACATCCGAATGGAGATCGTCTATGCGAACTAGTCATCTGATAGCCGCCGCCCTTCTGAGCACCGCGCTCGCAGCGCCCGCGGCGATGGCGCAAAACGCCAACAACAACGGCGCGAACTGCAACGCCAATGTAGGTTTTTGCGGAAACGGCAGCGGCGCCGGGAACGCCAATGCCGCGAACAACGCCAATCAGAGCAATAACAACAACGGCAACAATAACCAAAGCGCCAATAACCAGCCCGCGGTCAAGAAAATCGAGTTTCTGAATAGCATGCCCGGCGTCTGGCGGGCGAATAAGCTCAACGGGCTGCCGGTGTTCAACGGGCAAAACCAGCAAGTCGGAACCGTCAAGAACATCTTGGTCGACCAGCAGGGCAGAGTTGCGGCCGTCGTGATCGCCGGCGGCGACCTCACCAATGGTCACACCGTCGCCGTGCCGTTCAAAGCGGTGCAGTGGGAGACGCAGAACAACAACGGTGGCGGGACGACGGGCAGCAGCGCGAGCAACGGGAATGGCCAGCATGCCCCGACTCGAGCGGTCCTCCAGGGTGCGACCAAGCAAGTGTTGCAGAATGCGCCCCGATTCAAAGTGAACAACGGCGGTTGACGGCCGCGTCGCTTCCCGTCTGAATGACGGGGTGGGCGAATTTGCAGCTGCGTGAGGCGGAGCCTCAGCTCCGCCTTACGCAGAGCGGGTGGCTGCGGCGGGCGCAACCTTACGTTTTTCGCATCGCCAGCACGCGGTCGACCATCTCTCCCGCCACGCCGAGATAGTTCGCCGGATCGACCAGCTTTTCCAGCGCCTTGCGGTCTGCATGCTTGCGGATTTCCTCGTGCTCTTCCAGCAGGTCAATCAACGGCCTTCCGGTCTTCACCACCTCACGGCAGATGTCGTAGACGACGTCGTGCGCGGTGTTGCGGCCCATTTTCTCGCCCAGTCCCATCATCACCGCTTCCGACATGATGAGGCCGTTTGTAACGGTGAGGTTCTCACGCATCTTTTGTTCGTTGACCTGCAGGCCTTCGAGAATGAAGCGGGTCTGCGCCAGGGCGCCGGCCGCGAGGAGGAAAATTTCGGGCACGGCGATCCACTCGATTTCCCATGGGCCGGTCGAGCGCTCGTGGTCCTCGACCTGCGCGTCGAGCAAAGCGGCGACAAGTTGCTTCACAATTGCGGTCTGTGCGGTGATGTAGACCGACGAGATCGGGTTGCGCTTCTGCGGCATTGTCGATGACGAGCCGCGGCCTTGATGGAAGGGTTCCTGGACCTCGTCCACCTCGGTCTGCATCAGAAGCTTCACGTCGAATGCAATCTTGCCGCAGGAGCCGGTCACGAGCCCGAGGAAGCAACCGACTTCGGCGATGCGGTCGCGCACCGTGTGCCAGGAGATTTCCGGCTGCCCGAGCTTTAGCTCTTTCATTAGCTCGGCCTGGCATCTTAATCCGTCCTTGCCGAGTGATGAGAGCGTGCCGGCGGCGCCGCCGAACTCGCCCACCAGCACGCGCGGCCTTAGCTCAGCGAGCCGCTGCTTGTGGCGCTCGAAAGCGGCGAGCATGGTGGCCATCTTGTAGCCGAAGGTGATGGGCACCGCCTGTTGGAGGTTGCTGCGTCCGGCCATCGGCGTATCGCGGTATTGTTTCGCCAGTGCCGCGAGCGAATCGCAGATACCATCGATGTCCTTTTCGATCAGCGCCAGCGCTTCCTTAATCTGCAAGACGGTCGCGGTGTCGGTCACGTCCTGGGTGGTCGCGCCCCAGTGGCACCATTCGCCGAGATTGTCCCTGCACAACTTCACGAGTTGCTGCACCACCGGCAGCACCGGATAGCCGATGCGCTCGGTCGCTTCCTTCAGCTTCGTCATGTCGATTTCGTTTGCGTGACAATGGCGGACGATCTCGGCGGCGGCCTCCTGCGGGATGAGGCCGAGCTTTGCTTGCGCCTTCGCCAACGCGGCCTCGAAGTCGAGATATTTCTGTACCCGGGATTCGTCGGAGAACACCTCGCGCATGGCTTCCGTCGTGAAAATATTGCGGAACACGGATGAATCGAAAATCGTCGCGGGCATGAAATTCTCCTAGAGAGCTTGCCGGGCGGGGACATTACCGGGTCTCTTGAGGCAATCAACTCGGCTAGCGCAGCATTAATCGGCCTCATGCTGAGGAGCGCTCCGAAGGAGCCCGTCTCGAAGCATGCGGCCTCCCCATCCTTCGAGACGGGCGCGTTCCGCGCCCTCCTCAGGATGAGGGCCGAGCAACGGAGTCTACCCCAACTGCTCCCGCATCCAATCCGCGCTTTGCGAGCGCCAGCGGTAAGCGCGGTTGGTTGCGATGTGGTTGCCGTCCTCGACGATCATCAGCTCGACGGGTCCTTTTACCTCGCGCGCCAGCCGTTCGGCGTCGGCCGCGGGCACAATGCGGTCGTTGCGCCCATTCACAATGTAGATCGGACAGGTGATGTTTCGGGCAATGTCGGCGAGCGTCAGCGTGGCCGCGTTCTTCTTCGCCTCGACTTGCGTTTTGCAGTGGCTGCGCACGCGGAAGGCTTCGCGCGTCAACTCGGGCAGGCCGTCCCAGGCCGCGCCGAAATCGAAGGGACCGCCGAGCGCGATGCAGGCCTTGATGCGCTTTTCGAAAGCCGCGGCGCGCGGCGCGTAATAGCCTCCGAGACTCACACCCCACATGCCGATGCGCTTGCCGTCGAGGTCGTCGCGCGTTTCCACGTAATCGATCACCGCTTTCACCGGCGTTTCGTAATCGCCGCGAATGGCGAAGTCGTATTGACCCTCGCCTTGGCCTGGTCCTTCGAACATCAGCGTCGCCACGCCGCGGGCGAGGAAAGGTGTCTCGTAGGCGTCGCCTTCCTCTTTGGTCGAATCGAGCCCGACCGCCATGATCACCACTGGCGGCTTTGCAACGCCGGCAGGCTTGCGCAGAATGCCGGCCAGGATCCGGCCCTCGTAAGGGATGTCCACCCGCTCACCCGGTGGCCGCAAATGCGGCAGCGCCGCCTGCCGGCAGGCGACGCCCTTCATGTGCGCGATTTTCATCTGCGGCACGTCGTGTACGAACAGGAACGAGGCGAAATGATAGTAGACGCCGGCCCGCTGCATGCATTCCGCCCCGGTCAAGTCATGGCCGCGCGCGAAGGCGGCGCGGCCAAGCTCTTCGTGGTGCGCGGCGCGCGCCGACCAAGCCGCGCACCAGTCGTCGTAGCGATCGAGCTTGCCGGTAATCTCTTCGAAATCGGTTAGCACCACGCCATTGGCGACGAAACGCGGCCCCCAATGGGCGATCGCAGCTTTGACTTGGGCGTCGGCGGACATGCGCAATATCCTTTATTGTTTGTATTGTCTGTCATTCCGGGGCGCGGGCAAAAGCCCGCGAGCCCGGAATCCAGAGGCAGATTCGGTGCTTGCATCTGGATTCCGGGCCGCGCCTCCGGCGCGTTCCGGAATGACTTTTCGTCATTCCGCCTTCTCATCGCGCCGATACCAGGGCAGGAAGCGCCGCGTACCCCAGGCGATCAGGACCTCGAAGCCGACGCCGAAGCCGGCGAGCAGCAGCACGCCGACAAAAGCTTCGTTGTGGTGGTAGATGCGCGATTGATAGAGAATGTAATAGCCGACGCCGCCCACCGAGAGGAAGAACTCGGCCACGACCGCCCCGATCAGCGCACGGCCGGCGGCGAGGCGAAAGCCGGCGAGCAGATAAGGCGTCGCCGCCGGCAGCACGATTTCGATCAGCATGCGCCCGCGCCCGGAGCGGAACGACCGGCCGACCTCGATGTATTCGCGCGGCACCGCGCGCGCACCGTCGGCGACATTCATAGTGATCGAAAAGATCGCAGCGAAAATGATCGTGGCGATGCGTGCCGCGCCCGAATATCCGAACCACAACGAGAACAGCGGCAGCACGACGATCATCGGCATCGCGTAAAAGCCGTTGATATAGTGCCGGATGACGCTGTCGAGCCGCGCGCTGCGGCCCATCAGCAGGCCAATGATTGTGCCGAGCACGAGCGCAATGACGAGCCCCTCGGCCACCGCCGCCAGCGTTTGGCCGGTCGCGGTGAGGAATGCAGGATCGACGATCACGCGCGGGATCGCCAGCAGAATGGTGCTCGGTTTGGCGACATAGGCGGGCGCAAAGCCGCGCACGACGAATTCCCATAGCGCCGCGATGACAAGACCGGTAATGAGACGCGGCAGGAAGGCGCCCCGCAGCGTTTTGGCGGGCGCTCTCTGCACGGCTCCCGATGGCGCGGGAATGGCGGTCTCGGTCATTGTTATTGCCTCCACCGCGCGAAGTAGCGCTCGATCTTGAGGCCGAGCCGCATCAGGCCCACGCCGCAAAGCCCGATCACCAGGATGGAAGCGAAAACGCCGGCGGTATCGAAATTCTGCGACGCGGCCATGATCAGCTGGCCGAGCCCGGTGGAGGAGAGGAAGAACTCCGCCGCCACCATGCCGACCAGTGAACGGCCGATCGCTTGCCGCACGCCCGTCATCGTGTAGGGCAGGGTGTAAGGCAGCATCACCTCGCGCCAGAGCGCCCATTCGCCGGAGCGGAACGAGCGCGCTACCTCGATCAACTCGGGCTTGATGCTGCGCGCGCCTTCCACCGTGTTGTAGAGCACCGGGAAGAGGCCGAAGAGGAAGACGACCAGCACCTTGGGCGCGAAACCGAAGCCCATCAGCGACAGGATGAATGGAATCAGCGCCACCATGGGCGTGGCGTAGAGCGTCATCAGGTAAGGCTCGACCCCGATGCGCAGTACGCGAACCCGCGCGAGCAGCAGGCCGAGCGGTGCGCCGACGATTACTGCGAGCAGGAAGCCGGTGAAGAACAGCGTCGCCGAATCGATGAACTGGCCGATGAAATCGGCGCCCACGACGAGTTGCCATAACCGGGCGAGCGTTTCCGAGAACGGCACCAGGAACGCCGGGCTGGTGCTGCGCCCGGCGATTTCCCAAAGCGCGATGCCGGCGGCGAGGCTTGTCCAGAACGGCGCATGACGGCGGATAGAGGAGAGCACTGACTTCGACTCTGGTAATCGGATGCGAATAGCGGTGGCTTTACCCTCCCCTTGTGGGGAGGGTCGACGCGCGGAACGCGCGTCGGGGTGGGGTCGCCGCGATGTCCCAAACTACCCCCACCCCCAACCCCTCCCCACAAGGGGGAGAGGAGTCGCGCCTCTGCTGTTGGCAAGGCTCTCAGAATCGGCGCTAAGCTTGAGCGTTGCGGCCTCTTCTCACTTCACCATCGCGTTGGCCTCTTTCCAAACGGTCGGATCGACCAGCTTGTCGTAAGTCACGGGCTCCTTGCCGGGCTTGATGGCGCCGATCTTCTTCATCAGCTTGGCGACCGCTTCGAGCTTCTTGCGCGGCAGGCCGTCGTCCTTCACCGCCCAGAAGTCGATGGCGAGGAAGCGCTTGAGCGCGGCCTTGCAGACCTCTTTGCTGTGGCCGGTCATGGTCGCGACCTCCGCGACGGCGTCGGCGTTCTTGGGGTCCTGCATGAAACGCGCCGCCTCGATCATGGCTGCGACCGCGCGCACGACGGCATCGCGCTTCTTGGCGAGGTTGTCCTTGCGCACGACCAGCATCAGGTAATGGCTGGTCGGGTTGGTGTTCTTCATCGCCAGCAGGATGTGGAGCTTCTTGCCCTGGTGCTCGATCTCGGCGAGGTCGTCGAGATGCAGAACGGCATAATGCAAGCGGCCGGCTAGCATCGCCGGCCCCGAGCCGGAGCCGAGCGCGACCTGCTTCACCTCCGAAATTTTCACGCCCGGGCACCCGCCGGCGACCATCGAGCGGAGCGCCACCGAACGGGCGCCGCCGATCGAGTCGACGCCGACGTCCTGTCCGACAATGTCCTTGCACGTCTTGCCGCTCTCGGTGGTGCCGAGCACCCAGTCCGGATTCGGCATGCCGTAGACCGCGACCAGCGGCACGCCGGAATTGGAAATTTGGTTGATCACCGGCGGAGTCGGCGACCAGGACATGTCGACATCGCCTGCGACCACCGCGCGCGCGGCGGCCGTGCCATTATCGAACGGCCGAAGCTGGACGTCGACGCCGTATTTCTTGAAGAAGCCCTCCTTCTCCGCGACGTGCGCTATCGTCACCGAGAAGATCGGCGGGATGCCGGGCAACGCGATGGTGATCTTTTGTCCTTGCGCCAGCGCCGGAGCGGCTGTGATCAGCGCGGCCGCCAGCACGCCGCCGACAATCAGCGAAGATAGCTTTCGCATTCTCAATCCTCCCCTTCGGGTTTGTGAAGTTTGTTGCCGTTTCAAGACTCTTTACCGCTGCAACTCGAATTCGGCCGCCGCCGCCTCGCGCATCAGTGTGCTCCATACCCGTTCGCGCAACTCGGCAAAGCGGGGATGGCGTAGCGTCGCCCGCGTGCGCGGATGCGGCAGGTCGATCGTGATGGTCTCGTGGATGCTCGACGGCCGTCCCTTGAGCACGATGACGCGATGGCCGAGCAGCACCGCTTCTTCGATCGAATGGGTGACGAAAACCATCGCCGTCGGCCGCTCCTGCCAGATGCGCAGCAATTCGAACTGCAGGATTTCGCGGGTCTGCGCATCGACGGCCGCGAACGGCTCGTCCATCAGGAGCACGCTCGGCTCGAGCGCCAGCGCGCGGGCAAGCCCGCATCGCTGCTGCATCCCGCCGGACATCTGGTAGGGGAACGCCTGCTCGAAACCGCTCAGGCCGACCATTTTGATGAAGACCGGCACTTTGCGCTCGATATCGGCCTTCGAAGCGCCGGCCATGCGCAGACCGTACGCGACGTTCTCAAAGACCGTCTTCCAGGGGAAAAGGCCGAAGTGTTGGAACACCATGGCGATGCCCGCGATCGGCTCGTCGATCCGGATGCCGCCGACACGGACCTCGCCGGCATCGTAAGGCAGGAGCCCGTCAATGCAGCGCAACAGCGTGGTCTTGCCGCAGCCGGACGGGCCGACGATGGCCACGATCTCCCGCTGGCCAACATCGAAGTCGATGTTACGGAAGACTTCCAGCGTGCCGTAGTGCTTGCCGAGCGCTTCGACCCGAATAAGCGGATTACTTCCCGCGGCGGCGCCAAGATCGGGCGCGCCCGCGGACGTTTCGACCGTCGTCATGCGGCAGGCCTTCCCGAGCGGTGGGCAAGCCCCTGAAGGCGCATCGGCATGAACCGTCCTCTCCCCGCGTGATTATCGAGCACAATCAGCGTCATTGTGCCCCGCTCCTTTCCGAGCTCGCGGCGCACATGTTGCCGCAACCGGGGCGGCCGGGCAATGCCTCCGGCACGATCCGAAACTTGCCCGCTGGGTCAGAGGCTGGCCGCGCGACTAGTTGGAGAACGGATATTCGAGATTGCCCGATTTGAACTTTGCCGGCGCAACGATGACCTGAGTTCCGTCTTTTTTAAACTGATCGAGACCGTCTCCTGAAATTCCGCGATACTGAACGTAAATGACCTGAGGACGATCCCACTCGCCGTCAGCGCCGAATTTCACCTTGCCTACGATCGTACTGAATTCGGTCTTGTGTGCATACTCGGCAAGCTTCTTCTGATCGAGCGATCCGACAGCCTTCACCGTGTCTTCGAGGACCTGCATTTCTGCATAGGCGAAGGGCGGAATAAAAAATCCCAGGGCATCAACGCCCTCTTTTGAGGCGCGCGCCTGATATTTTTTCAGGAAAGCATCGATCCCCGGAAATTTCATCGTCGGCGCCGGCACCCAGTAGTCGTAAGCCGTGACGCGATTGAGCAGGCTGCCGAGTTTCTGCTTGATGCTTGCGTACTGCACGCCAATCATGGCGCCACCAAACATGCCGGCGCGCAGATTTGCCTCATGGGCCGCATGTATCAGACCGACCGTATCCGGCGGGTATGATGCGGCGAATACCAAGTCCGGACGGCTGGCCTTGATGCTGCGTATGATCGGCGAAAAATCCGCCGTGTCAGGCGGATAGGTGCGGTCATAAACGACTTTGAGACCATACTTCTTGGCATTCTGTCTGGCGCCGTCGAGCGAATTCGTGGAGAACTCAGCATCCGCGCCGACGAGCGCGATCGTCTTCGGCTTCGGGTTTATGGTCATGGCGGCTTCGAAGAAGCCGGTTGATGTGGCAAGCTTCGGGTTCGGTCCGTTCGGGGTCATCTGGAAAAAGCGATCATACTTGTATTTCGCGTTCACCGCGGTTCCGAACAGGCAAAAAAACACCAAGCCACGCGAAACGACCACCGGCATCGCTGCCGCTTGTTGAGTCGTGGCGTAAGGTGAGATGACGAGATTGACTTTGTCGACATCCAGAAGCTTCGTGTAGATTCCCGGCACGTTGGCTGGATTTGATTGATCGTCGTAATAGACAAGTTGGACCGGGCGCCCGAGCAAGCCGCCGCGCGCATTCACTTCCTCTTCCCACATTCTGTAGGCGACGAGCGCGGACTTCCCGCCGCCGGCGAGACCTCCGGTAAGAGGCATGCTGAAACCGATCTTGATTGGTTGCGCCGCAAATGCCGCATTCGCCGTCAAAGCCATTCCAATGGCCAGCAGCATGAGAAGCATGCGGGATCGTATACTCGCGACGCATTCAGGCATTGCGCCCTCCCATCGTTCTGGTTCCGGTCCAATTTCTCAATTTGATGACTTGATCAATGCTCCGACGTATCTCCGCACGGGAATGCTCTGAAGGTCGCCGGGCAGACGAAGCCCGCTGCTGGTCACGAAGGGGCCTGCGATTTTTCGAGAACCGTCGTGCGCTAGTGGTCCGATTCCAACATTCGCACCCCGTTTTCCGCTCGCTCTCATGCGAATGTTTAGAGTTCTAGTGGAGCTTTGGGTTTGACATTCGCCTCCAGCATAGGTCGTGCCATCTGCATTTGATCAGCGCGCCGAAAGGCGGTCAAGTACTTCGTCCGTTTGAATGAGATCGCGCTTTATTGGGTGCGCGTCCTGAGTGTCGCACATGGCTGCCGGATGCACGAGATCAGGAATCTCCGCGGGCAAAATCGCCAAGCCGCTCGGTCACTCCATCACGATTGCCTCGTCCTCTCCACCCTTCTTCGGCTTCTGCTTGGAGGAGCCGAAGATGAAGATCAGCGGGATCGTGGCAAGCGTGAGTATCATCAGCAGCTTGTAGTCGTTGAGATAGGCGATCAGGTTCGCCTGCTGGGTGACGATTTGGTCCATCAGCGCGCGGCCGGTGTCGGTCGCGAGGTTGAGAATCGAATGCACGTCCGGGAATTGCAGCGCGTTATTGAAAGGGGTCACCTGCGCCGCCAGCCGCGCGTGCATGTAAGTGGTCTCGCTGGTGAGATTGGCGATCACCATGGAAATGCCGATCGAGGAGCCGATATTGCGCACCAGCGTCAGCATGGCGGTGCCGCCGGTGCGTAAGTGGCCGGGCAGCGTCACGAAGGCCGCGGTGGTGATCGGTACGAACAAGAGCCCCAGGCCGACCCCCTGCAGGACCGAGCTATAGACGATCATCCATTGCGTCGTCTCCAACGAAAACCCGGTGTAGATCCAGAGCGTTCCCCCGGTCAGCAGCAGCCCGGCCAGGATCAGCCAGCGCGTCTCGAACATGCGCATCAGCCGCGGCGCGACCAGCATGGTGAGTAACGTGCCGACGCCGCGCGAGCCGAGCAGGAAACCGGCGGTCTGGATCGGATAGCCAAGCAGGTCCTGCATGAACGGCGTGATCAGCGCCATGGTGCCGAACAGCACCACGCCGATAACCACCATGAAAATGCAGCCGCTGACGAAATTGCGATCTTTGAACAGTTCGAAGCGCACGAACGGTTCGGCCGTGGTCAGCGAGTGGGCGAAGAAGTAATAAAACCCCGCGGCTGAAACGATGGTCTCGATCCAAATCTCGGTCGAGCCATACCAGCCCACCTGTTCGCCGCGATCGAGCAGCAGTTGCAGGGCGCCGATGCCGATGGCGAGCGCGATGAAGCCGAACCAGTCGAAGCGGAGGCGCTCGTTGCGCTCCGTTTCGTCCATGAACAGCATGATCCCGAAAATGGTGATGATGCCGATCGGCAGGTTAATCAGGAACACCCAGTGCCAGGAGTAGTTGTCGGTCAGCCACGCGCCCAGCGTCGGACCCATGATGGGCCCCAACATCACGCCGATGCCCCACATGGCCATAGCGCCACCGCGCTCTTCCGCCGTGTAGGCATCGAGCAGCACGGCTTGCGAAAGCGGCACCAGGGCCGCACCGGCCATGCCCTGCATCAGGCGGAAGAGCACGATCTCGCCGATGTTCTGCGACAGCGCGCAGAGCAGCGAAGAAATCGTGAAGCCGGCGACGCAGACGATGAACAGTTTCTTGCGCCCGAAGCGGTCGGCGAGCCAGCCCATCGGCGCGGTCATGATCGCCGAGGCGACGATATAGGAGGTCAGGACCCAGTTGATCTGATCGAGCGAGGCGGACAACGAGCCCTGCATATAGGGCAGGGCCACATTGGCGATGGTCGTGTCGAGGGCCTGCATAATGGTGGCGGTCATGGCGCAGACCGTCAACATCATGCGTTTTGTTTTCGGCGCCATCGACGGGGACGTCATGGCACTTACTTCTTTTCTGCTGTGCTAGCGACGAGGAAGTCCGGTAGCCAGCCCTTGGCTTCGGCCTCGACGGCATCGAAGCTCGGCAGCCAGTTTGCGTTTTTCACGAAGCTTGGCAGCCGGCTATGGTGCGTATCGATGTCCACGGTCACGCTCATTCCCGCGCGCAGGAGGTGCAAGTCCTCTCCTTTGTCGAAGGCGATGCGCACGGGCACCCGCTGCACCACCTTCACCCAGTTGCCGCTCGCATTCTGCGGCGGCAGGATCGAGAATTGCGCGCCCGTGCCCGGACTCACGGATTGCACATAGCCCTTGAATTCACGGTCGGGGAAGCTGTCGACCGAGATGGTGACCGGCTGACCGACGCGCAGATAAGTGATGTCGGTTTCTTTGGGGTTGGCATCGATCCACGGATTCTTATCGTCGATGATGCTGAACACCGGCGCGCCCGCGGCAAGGTACCGGCCGATCTGGATGTTATCGACCTGCGTTGCGGTGCCCGACATCGGCGCGCGCACGGTGGTGAGGTCGAGATCGCGCTGGGCGTTATCGACCGCGGCCTTGGCCTGGGCGTATTCGGGGAATTTCTCGATTGGCAAGTTGGGGTCGCCGAGCAACTGGCTCAAGGTGGTGGCGAGCTGCTGGCGCGCCGTTTGCGCCTGTAGCTGTGCGTTCACATAGGTGGACATTGCGGTATCGACGTCGGCTTGCGAGGTCGCGTGCCGGCCCAAAAGCGTCTGCTTGCGTTCGACGTCCGCCTCCTTCAGCGCCGCGTTCTTCTCGGCAAGGTCGGCGAGCTTGGTCAGCGAGCTGACGGTGGTCTTGAGCTTTTCGTAATCGGTGCGCGCGGCGGCGAGCTTGGCTTTCGCCTGTTGCAGCGCCAGCCGATAGGGTTCCGGATCGAGCTTGAATAATTCGTCGCCCGGCTTGACGTGCTGACCTTCGCGCACGGCGATGTGGACGATCTTGCCCGACACGTCGGGCGTGATCAGCACCTTTTGCGCGCCGATGTAGGCATTGTCGGTCGAAATATAGCGCCCGCCCAGAAGGTAGACCGCGCCGCCGCCGATGACGGCGATCAGCGGCAAGATGACCAACAGGATCATCCGCAGCCGCCTGCGCTTCTTTGGCGGCTCCGGTTTGGCCGGCGCGTGACTCGGCTTCTGTTCGGCGGGCCTGCCCTTGGCCTGCGGCACCTGCGGCGGTTCGGCCTCGGGCGCCTGCGGGGCTTCGGCAGCGGGAACGATCTTCAGTGTCTTTTCACTCATTGTACGGCAACCGTCGCGGCTTGGGATTGATTGGCGTTGCGCGCGATGGCGCCCCGTAAATTGTCTCTCATGACGTCCAGCGCGCTCAGCAGCCGCTCATTGGCATTGGCATCGAAGCCCTCGAGCACGGTGTCCATCATCTCCTGGCCGAGTTCGGCGAGTTCGGCGAGGAGGGGCCGCGCGGCGGGGGTGAGATAGAGCCGGTTGGCGCGGCGGTCGTGGGGGTCGGGCCGGCGCTCGATCAACCCATTCTCGGCCAGCCGGTCGAGCAGCCGGGTGAGCGAGATCGGTTGCAAATCGAGAATCTCGGCGAGTTCCGACTGCTTCAACCCTTCCGAGCGGTCGAGCCGCACGAGCACCGTCCATTGTGCGCGCGAAATGCCGAATTGCCGCGCGCGCTGGTCGGCATAGGTCCGCAGCATTCTAGCTACGTCCATGATCGTAAAG
>DASTWX010000180.1:0-42017 GCA_035765795.1 Pseudolabrys sp.
GCTACGCACGATGCTCTTGGCAAAGCTGCGGCGGGAACAGCAATCTTCATAAACTCCGCTCGCGCGTAGGCTCGGCTGTCGGCCGAAGTGCGCGTCGCTACACGTGGGGCTGGAGAGGTCGACCGGCGACGAAGCGTGGAATCAGCCCATATCCCCGCGCGGATCGTAGGGCTTTTTTTCACGCAATTTCTTCATCAGCTCTTTCAATTCATCGTCGCTGCCCTCGGGCAGCACGATGCGTGCGGTCGCAAGGAGGTCGCCGCTCGCGGCCTTGGCCCCGCCTTTCTTCATTCCTTTGCCCTTCAGCCGGAACGTACGGCCTGAACTCGTGCCGGCGGGAATGGCCAACTCCACCGCGCCATCGAGCGTCGGCACCCGCACTTTGCCGCCGAGCACCGCTTCGTAGAGCGTGATCGGTAGATCGAGACGGAGATCCGCGCCGTCCGGCTTGAACAGCGGATGCGGCGCAACGGTGACGGTGATCAGCGCGTCCCCCGGCTTGCCGCCTGCGCTCGGCCAGCCTTGGCCCTTGAGGCGGATAGTCTGGCCGCTGGTGAGGCCGGCGGGAATCTTGACTTCGACGTCCTTCCCCGTGGGCAGATGCACGCGCGTGGTGGCGCCCTTGGCCGCCTCGGGCAAGGTGATGGTGAGCGCCGCCTGCAAATCCTGCCCTTGGACCGGCGTCTCGAAGTCCTGAGGCTCGAAACGGCTCCCGAAGCCCGCGCCCCCGCTCCGGGCGCCACCGCCGCCGAACATGCCGCGCAAGATATCCTCGAATCCACCGCCACCGCCGCGAAACCCACGGGCGCCGCCGGCGCGCTGAAAACCGTCCGGGCCGAAGGTGAAGCTCTCGAACTGCGCCCCACCCGGCCCGTGAGCGCCGCCGGCCCCGCCGCCCGGCTGCGCACCGAAGCCTTCAAAGCCGCGGAATCGCGGCTTGCCCTCGGCGTCGATCTCGCCGCGATCGAAAGCTTTGCGCTTTTCATCATCACCGACGATCTCGTAGGCGGCGTTCAATTCGGCAAAGCGCGTGGCCGCCTTGGGATCATGCTTGTTGGCGTCCGGGTGAAGCTTTTTGGCGAGCTTGCGGTAAGCGCTCTTGACCTCCGCCTCGCCCGCACCCTTCGACACCCCCAGAACCTCGTAGGGGTCGCGCATACCGTTCATTCTCCACGAAAACCGCTGTCGCCGGCGTTTGCCGGCGACCCATTTTTCATGCGCAATGTGGGGTTCCAGCGACGCCGATGCAACGCGATCGCTCGCGCCTGCCCGGGCGGTCGGTTCAGGAACTCTTCCAGGGCTTCATCGAGCGGACCTCCCAGGGCCCGCGGTGATGCTTGCAGGCTTCACCCTGAAGCCAGGCTTCCGATCGGCCCTTGATATAGCTTGCCAGGAAATCACGGCAGGTCTGGCCGCCCTGACTATAGGCCGAGGTGATCGGCGTGACGGTACCGCGGGCGCCGGAATTCGGATTCTCCCACGGCTGGCTCGCGTCCTTGCTGCCATAGGCGAGCAACTGACTGACCGCGGCGCGCGCGTAAGCCAAGTCGTCTTCAGGCGGCAGCTTGGCGCTCGATCGGGCCTGCGGCGAGATCGAGCCGGTGATATCCTTGCCGCCATCGCTGAACAGGGAATTGAGCTGATAAGACATGCTGCACCCGCCGCCGGCGATCGCCAGCATCAGCACGACGACGCCCGCGCCGCCGCGCCATAGGCGCGGACGGAGCGATCCATTATATAGGCGGCGACGGAACTGACGGCCCCGACCCTTAGTCACACGAGCGCTCCAACGAATGTCCGAAACGGAATCAATTGAACACCCGAGCTGGTTAAAGAGTGGTGATTTCACCGCCGCCGACGACCCGATACGGCTCTTCGCCGCTTGGCTGAAGGACGCTTCTGCCTCGGAACCGCGTGATCCCACTGCCATGACGCTCGCGACGGTCGACGCCGACGGTCTGCCGAACGCCAGGATGGTCTTGTTGAAAGGGCTCGATGAACGAGGATTCGTCTTCTACACCAACAAGGACAGTCAAAAAGGGCGGGAATTGGACGCCAACCCGCTCGCGGCGCTGGTGTTTCACTGGAAATCGCTGAACCGCCAGATTCGCGTGCGCGGGCCGGTCGAACATGTCACGGACGCCGAATCCGACGCCTATTTCGCCACCCGGCCGAAGCAGGCGCAGATCGGTGCTTGGGCGAGCCAGCAATCGCGGCCTTTGGAAAGCCGCCTTGCTTTCGAGAAGGCCGTGGCGCTCTACGCCGCCAAATACGCGTTCGGCAGCGTACCGCGGCCGGATTACTGGTCGGGCTACCGCGTCCTGCCCTTGCGCCTCGAGTTCTGGCATGACCGTCCGTTCCGCCTGCACGACCGAATCGAATTCCGCCGCGATCGCCTCGGCGCGCCGTGGACCAAGACGCGGCTCTATCCGTGAGTTAGGATCGGGGCGCAAATCCGAGCATGCCGACCAGCCAGACCAACCAGCCGCGCCGCACCCTGCTGCTCACCGGGGCGAGCCGCGGGATCGGGCACGCGACCGTGAAGCGGTTCTCCGCCGCCGGCTGGCGCGTGATCACCTGCTCGCGCCACCCCTTCCCGGAGAACTGCCCGTGGGACGCAGGCCCCGAGGACCACATCCAAGTCGACCTCGGCGATGAGGCCAATACGCTCGAAGCCATCGACGAGATCAAGCGGCGGCTCGACACCCATGCGCTGCACGCGCTGGTTAATAACGCCGCAATCTCGCCGAAGACGGATGGCGGCGAACGGCTGGGTTCGCTCGATACCGCCCTCGATATTTGGAAGCACGTATTCAGGGTCAACTTCCTCGCGCCGATCATGCTCGCCCGCGGGCTCGTCGATGAATTGAAGGCGGTGAAGGGCTCCGTCGTGAATGTAACATCGATCGCCGGCTCACGCGTGCATCCTTTCGCCGGCGCGGCTTACGCGACATCGAAGGCGGCGCTCGCTTCGCTCACGCGCGAAATGGCCTTCGACTTCGGCAAGCTCGGCATTCGCGTCAACGCCATTGCGCCGGGCGAGATCGACACCTCGATCTTATCTCCAGGCACCGAAAAAATCGTCGAGCAGATTCCGATGCGGCGGCTCGGCACGCCCGACGAGGTGGCAAAGATCATTTACGTGCTGTGCACCGAAACGAGCTCATACGTGAACGGCGCGGAAATCCACATCAACGGCGGGCAGCACGTGTAATCAGCCGACCGCGGTTGCCGAACGCCAGGGCATTTCCCCGAGCTATCTTCGAAAATTATTGGAGAGCGACGGCACTTCTTTCTCGGAATACGTCCTGAACCAGCGGCTGGAGAATGCCCATCGCATGCTGAGCGATGAGCGCTTTGCCGGAAGATCGATCAGCCAAATTGCCGATATCGGCTTCGGCGATCTGTCCTACTTCAACCGCACCTTCCGCCGCCACTAATGCGCAACACCCTCGGAGGTGCGCGCGCAGGCGTTTGGGCCTGCCGATGGAAAGCCGCCCGCGCCCTGACTGTGGCGCCCCACCTCGGCCGGAGAGGCGCTGTTTGCGACCGGAAATTTCCTGGGCGGCGCGGAAAAGCTTGCGGCCGTAACGCTCAGCGGCGCGTCCGGCGTGTGGCTCGATCCACCGGGCGACTCCCATGCCTCAATTAGCAGCGCGCCGCCGGCGATTGCCGACCAGAACGGGTCTTCCGCCAACCTCGCCTTCTCGGCCATTACATGGCCTCGTCATTTCCGACGTTGGGCATTGGGCTCGGCAACACATCGCTCGGCGATCCTGCGCGGGACGCAATGCCTCCTGTATTCATGGCCCAGTCGCACGCGGTAGGATAACAGCCCGTAAGCGCTCGACGGAGCCAGAACAGCTGTCGAGAGGCTGTACGGCGGCGTCTGTGCCGACCACATCATAGGCACCTCGCTTCAAGCGAGCGTCATGGCGGCTCGCGCAGGGCAGGCAAGCCGCCGATCAGCCGCACGAGGTCGCGCTGGTCGCGCGCGCCCGTGCGCGCGAAGATATCGAGCAGTTGCGTTCTGACCGTGCCGATGCGCACGCCGCGCTCGGCGGCGATGGCGGCGGGCGACTTTCCCTCATAGACTGCCATGGCGACCGCGGCTTGACGCGGGCTCAGGCCGAACAGCCGCGCCAGCATGGCTTCGCTCGCGGCGGCGCCGTCCCAGGCGGGCCTCAGCGACACCATGGCGTAGCCGACGCCGCGCTCGCCATCGGGGCGACGGGCGAGCGGCGTCACCAGCGTGACCACTGGTCCGGGCACGCCGCCGTCGATGCGTGCAAGACCGCCGTCGAGACGAACGACGCCGCCCGCACCACCGCAGGCGGCGTCGTTGACGAGCATTGCGAGCGTCCGCGCCTCGGTTGGCACCGCCGAGCCGAGCATCCCCTGGCGCAGAGTGATGACGCCGGCATGGGCCAGCCGCTCGGCAGCGGCGTTGGCGAAGGCCGCGCGGCCGTCGGCGCTGGCGAGGACCACGCCGAACGCGAGCCGGTCAAGCGCGGCAAGGCCGATCTCGGGATTTTCGCCACGGCGGCGCAGCCGCAACTGCAGCGCGCTCCTGATGTAGGGCAACAGGCGTCGCAGCCGCGGCTTGTCGTGTTCCTCGAAACGCTTCTTGCTCCAGAGAAGGTCGGAGCCGATGACCGCGGTGACGCCCGGCGCCAGCGAAAGCTTCGCGCCCATCGGCCGGAACATGCCGCCGGGCCGTGCGAAATCATTGTAGAATTCGGTCTTGACCAGCTCGTCCTCGCGCATGTGCTCGCAGCCGAGCATCACCGTTCCCGAGGGCGCGCGCAGCATGCTCGCGGCCCAGGGATCGGACTTGCTGAAATGGGCCCGGTATGACTCTTCCCAACCGCGTAAGCTCTCCGCGACGGATGCATCGCGCATACGCCCGTCCTCGATCGTCCACACCGAGACGTGGCTGATCCCGGCCGCCTTGCCGACCAGCTCGGAGAAGCCGGCCCACCGCTCGCCATCGGCCGCGGCGTCGTAGAGATCGGCGATCGCGTCCGGCGATAGCGGCGGCAACATCGGCTTCGTCCTCCCTTTTTCTGCCGGGGCGACTTGGCCCGGCTAGTCCCGGTTATTCGAAAAAATCGCATCCATCTACCAACTGGTAGATGCGCGGCCGGCGTTCCTCTGCACGATGCGAAGGAGCGTAGCAGGCCGCCACGGCCGACAGGGAGAACCGTGATGACCATCCGCACCGTCCCGACCGAATATGCCACCATCGACGATGCCATTCAGGCTTCGGCCCCCGGCGACACGATCCGAATCATCAACGGCTACAGCAACGCGACAGGTAATATCTATGTCGATGACCTGACCGTCGACGGCGCGGCCGACTCGACCGGTATCCAGCTCGTATTCGCCACCGCCAACGATATTACCCTGACAGGCGACGCGCCGATCGTGGTCTTCGGCAATGCGGGCGATAACACCATTGTCGGCAACACCGGCGCCAACAATCTAAATGGGGGCTCCGACGGCAATGACACGCTCGACGGCGGTGCCGGCGACGACACCATGACCGGCGGGCCGGGCAACGACACATACGTCGTCGACAGCATAGGCGATACGGTCACCGAGAACGCCGGCGAGGGCGCCAGCGATCAGGTGCGCACCACCCTCGCCTCCTACACGCTGGGCGCCAATCTCGAATATCTGACCGGAATCGCGGACACCGGCCAGACACTCACAGGCAACAATGTGGGAAACCTGATCACCGGCGGCGGAGGAAACGACACGCTCGACGGCGGCGCGGGCGCCGATACGCTGCAAGGGGGAAAAGGCAACGACACTTACGTCGTGACCGCCGGCGACGTTATCAACGAGAATGCCGGCGAAGGCATAGACCAGGTAACCACCGCGATCGCCTCCTACACATTAGGGGCCAATCTCGAATGGTTGACCGGTCTATCGGCCACCGGCCAGACGCTCTCCGGTAATGAACTGGACAACCGCATCACCGGCGGTACGGGTGACGATGCGCTGGTCGGCGGTGCAGGCGACGACTTCCTGATTGGCAACACCGGCGATCTCGAGGACTTCGGGGTCAGCGACGCCAATATCGGCGACGACGCCATGGCCGGCGGCGCGGGCAACGACATTTACCTGGTCGACAACGCCGACGACACCGTCACCGAGAATGCCGGCGAAGGCATCGATGAGGTCCGAGTCATGATCGGCGATTATACGCTCGGCGCCAATGTGGAGAACCTGACCGCGTATCACGGCGGCGAGAACCTTACCGGCAACGAGCTCGACAATATCATCACCACTGATGTTTCCGGCGCCGTGAACGGCGCCGCCGGCAATGACCGCCTGGTGGTCAAGACAACGACGTTCAGCACCACGATGGATGCGCCGACCGGCGACGGTACCGGCAGCTATTCCGGCTCGGTGAGGATAGGCGGCCCGACGGTCAGTTTCCAGAATATCGAGAATTTCACCTTCTTCACCACCGCTTCCGTTGACAACGTCACCACCGCCGGCGGCGACGACGTGTTCCATGCCAAGGGCAATACGTTCAATGGAAATACCGGCACCGACACTGTCAATCTCGGCGCCGGGACCGACCGCCTGGTGGTGGACTATTCAGATATTTCCGAGCCGGTGTCCGCAAGCGCTCCCACGACGACGGCCGATGGGGCGAATGGCACCCTTTCGATGTTCGACCGGTTCAATAACGGCGGCGTCAGGCTCGATTTTTCCGGCATCGACGCTCTCGAGGTCCAGACGGGGAGCAATAACGACAAAATTTTCGGCGTCGGCAACGAGGACATCATCTCGACGGGCGCGGGCGATGACACCATTACCTCGGCCGCCGGCGCCGGGCGTGACCGGATCGACGGCGGCAATGGCAATGACAAGGTAGTGGACGTCGACTGGAGCGACACGAACGAGAGCGTGGTGCTCGATCTCAACGACAATCCCAGTGTGGAGTTAGCACAGAATAGCGTTGTCCTGAGCGACGGCCGCTATCTCAGCAGCATCGAGCAACTCGACAACTTCACCACCGGCGGCGGCGACGATGTGATCGAGCTCGGCGCCGGCGGGCTGGCAAACCGCGGGGATCGCCTCACCACCAACGGCGGCAACGACACCGTCACCGTCCATGGCGGCACCTTTAATGGCAACACCGGCACCGACACCGTCGATCTCGGCTCCGGCGGCGACATACTGGTGGTCGACTATTCGGGCATATCCGGTGAACGGGTCAGCGTCGGCGATCTCTCCTTCAGCTCGAACGGAGGCAGCGGCGCGATATCGATGTTCGACCGGTTTGGTAATGGCGGTGTCAAGCTCAACTTCTCCGGCGTGGATGCCCTGGGGATTAAAACGGGGGGCGGCAACGACAGCATCACCGGCATCAGCAGCGGCGACGTGATCGCAACCAACGGGGGCGACGACACGATCACCTCGGCCGCGGGCGCCGGGCGTGACCGGATCGATGGTGGCGGCGGCAACGACAAGGTGGTGGGGGTCGACTGGAGTGATACGACCGAGAATGTGCGGCTCAACCTCAACGACGACCCAGAATCGCCGATCGCGCATGACGTGACGCTCGCCGACGGACGTTACCTGAAGAACATCGAGCAACTCGACGGCTTCACGACAGGCAGCGGCAACGACGCGATCCTGCTGGCGAACCGCGGCGATACGGTTTCCACCAATGGCGGCGACGACATCGTCACCGTCCAGGGCGGCATTTTCCATGGCGATACCGAAACCAATATGGTCGATCTCGGCTCGGGAACGGACCGCTTGGTGGTCGACTATTCGGGTCTAAACTCGGATAGCGGCGTGGACATGCGCGACCTTACCTCCGGCCCGGACGGAGCCAACGGCACGCTTCACATTAACGGTAGGTTCGACGCGAGCGACGGGGTTCACTTCTTTGGCGCGGATGCCCTGACCATTACCACGGGAGCCGGCAACGACAGCATCACCGGTTTTGATGGCAGCGACAGCATCTCGACCGGTGCGGGTGACGACACGATTGACGGCGGCGCCGGCAAGGACTCCATGCTGGGCGGGGATGGTGACGACACGTTCGTTTTCCACGCCGGCGATTTCGTACAGCTCGAGTCCGTCGACGGCGGAAGCGGCGCCAACCGGCTGCAATTGGATGACGCTGGCGCGATCGACTTCTCAGCGGGAAGTTTAACGAGTGTCCAGGCGCTGGATTTTGCCAGCGGGGATTCCACGGCGACCTTGTCGGGGAGCCAGATCGGCACCACGATCACTTCCGTTTCCGGCAGTACGGGTGCCGATGTCCTCATCGTCGCAGGCGCCGCCGTGAATCTGTCAGGGGTAACCTTCACGAACTGGACCGCGGGGGTCGACATGATCGTCCTTGGCGGAACCGGCAGTGCGGACACGCTGGTTGGATCGATGCACAGCGATATGCTAGGCGGCCAAGCTGGGGCGGATACGCTTACCGGCGGAGCGGGCGACGACAATTTCGTTTATGCGCTCGGCGGCGGGGCTGACACGATCACCGATTTCAGCGCAGGCGGGACGGACGATAAGATCGACCTCACCGCATTCACGAACATCCATACGCTCGCTGACGTACTCGGACACACCACTCAGAACGACGCTGATACCGTGCTCGACTTCGGAGGCGGCGACAGGCTCACGTTGACCGGGGTGAACAAAGCCAATCTCACCGCCGGCGATTTCAACCTCGACAGTCTCGACGTGCCGCCGGTGGGGAGTTGGACCCAGGTCGACGGCGGCACACCAGCCACAATGATCGCGGGCGACTTCAACGGGTCGGGCACTGCTCAACTCGCCGCAGCTTATGCAGGGGCCGGGACCTACACATATTCCACCACCGGCTCCGGCTGGACGAAGATCGACAACGGCGTGCCCGACCTGATGGCTTCAGGCGACTTCTCGGGGTTGGGGCATGCCCAACTGGTGGGGGTTTTCGGCGGCTATGGCACCTACACGTATTCGGCCGGCGCCGGCTGGGACAAGATCGATGAGGGCACGCCGAGCGTGCTGACATCCGGCGATTACGCCGGCAGCGGTCATGATCAGCTTGCCGGCGTCTTTGCCGGCTATGGGACATATACGTGGTCGGCAGGCCCGGGTTGGCAGAAGATCGACAACGGCAATCCGGATCTTTTGGCTTCGGGCGACTTTCACGGCGTCGGCCATGCTGAGCTATCCGGTGTTTTCGCCGGCTACGGCACCTATACGTGGGCTCCTGACACCGGTTGGCTCAAGATCGACGAGGGCACGCCTTCGCAGCTCGCCGCCGGCGATTTCGATCATGACGGCCAGACGGAGCTTGCCGGCTTTTTTGCCGGTTATGGGACGTACATTTGGAGTGCGTCAGCGGGATGGAGCAAGATCGACGCCCGGGCGGCCTCCGGCCTCACCGCGATGGATGCGAACGGCGACGGGCAGAGCGAGTTGCTCGCTTACTTTCCGAATGCAGGCATGTACGAGTGGGAAGACCAGGTGGGCTGGCGCAAATACGATTCCACGTCGGCTTTACCCGCCTCTGCCGGGCAGGCGCTGTTTGCGACCGGCAATTTCCTGGGCGGCACGGAAAAGCTTGCGGCCGTGACCTTCAGCGGCGCGTCCGGCGTGTGGCTCGATCCACCGGGGGGCTCCGATACCTCAGTTACTAGCGTCCCGTCCCTGACTGCCGACCAGAGCACATCTTCCGCCAACCTCGCCCTTCTCGGCCATTACATGGCCTCGTTGTTTCCGCCGTCCGGCATTGCATTGGGCGATCCCTCGCTCAGCGATTCAGGGCAGATGATGACCCCTCACATCGTTCCGCCTCACGCGGGCGGATAGCCGACGCCTACCTACTCCGGCAGGTGATCTGTGCTGACGCGAGCGCTTTGAATACTCGCCACGGTTCAACGAGAAAATCGGCCATGCCGAAGCTCCTTTATAAACCGCCGCTGCGCGTCGGTCGGCCCCTCACAACCACTTCTTCCACTTGAAATACATGTAGGGCAACACGGCGGCCAGCAGCATCACGAGCAGCGTGAGCGGGTAGGCATAAGGATATTCCAATTCCGGCATGTGCTTGAAGTTCATGCCGTAGATCGAGGCGATCAGCGTCGGCGGCATCAGCACCACTGCGGCCACCGAGAATATCTTGATGATGGCGTTCTGCTGGATGTTGACGACGCCGAGCATGGCATCGAGCAGGAACGTCACCTTGTTGGTGATGTAGCTTGCGTGATCCGTCAACGAAATCACGTCGCGCTGCATCGACTGTAATTGCGTGCGCGTCTCCTTCGGCCATTTCATGCCCTCGGACTCGTTAGCGAGAAAGAGAAGCAGCCGTCCGATCGAGACCAGGCTCTCGCGCACTTTCGAGGTAAGGTCGCCCTTGCGGCCGAGCGCCTTGAGCACCTCGTTGTACGACGGCGGCCCGGCCCCCTCCTCCAGTTCGAAAATCGTTTGTGAAATCTGATCGACCTCGGCGCCGATGCGCTCCAGGATGTCGGCGGAGCGGTCGATCACCGCGTCCAGCAGATCCATCAGCACCGTATCGCCCGAGACTTTCGCGGGACAAGCGCGCGCCAGCTTATTCTCGACGATGGCGAATGGCTTTGGATCGTCGTAACGCACGGTGGCGAGCCGACGGCCGGCAAGAATGAAGGTGACCGGCGTGATCCTCGGCGTTGCGCTCTCGGAGCGGCACATCAACGCCGCCGTCATGTAGCGCGCCCCGTTCTCGACATAAAGACGGCTACTGACCTCGATCTCCTGCATCTCCTCGCGGGTCGGCACCGCGATGCCGAGCAGGCTTTCGACCGCCTTGTCTTCCCCCGCGCCCGGGCTGACGAGGTCGATCCAGACCGCCGCCTCGTTCAACGGCTGGCCGGATTCGACCGGTACACGTTGGAGTGTGGAGCCGCGCGGAACGTAGAGCGAAAGCATGCCGCCCCCTTGCCAAGGCTGTCGCCACTCATGGCCCGATCACGCCCCGAAGAGCAAGCCATAAGTGAGTCGTCAACCGCACGGCGCGCCGTGCCAACGGCGCTCCGTAGGGAAGCAGGGCCGCGCCTAAGCTGCGCGGCGGCTCAGTCGCGCTCTTGCGGAATGAGCCGGATGATCGGCTTTTCGCTGCGCCGCTTAGGCTGGTGGCGGACAGCGGCCGCCACCGCCGAAATGCCGATCTCGCCATAGCGCTCATCGAGATCGCTTTGTTCGGGCATGCGCTTGCCTTGGCAGTCTTGTCGCTGCTCGCTCTTCTTGGTCGCCTTCATGGTTTCCGGACCTTCTCGTGCGTTGTCCTCTATAGCAATTGTGCGCGCTCAGTAGGGCGGAATTGCGCATAGATCTTTCGGGCGAAGAGCAGGCGGGAGGCCGCCCACCTCTCCGGCCGCGCGATACATGGTGATTTGCGTTAACGTCCTGGTCTGAGGGATCTTTCCAGCGCGCACCAAGGCTCGCGGAGGGCCGGGAACCGGGTGCGGCTTTCCGGCAACAGGTCCACACCCGTGCGATGTGGACACGGCGGAAAACATGGCATCGACATAACCTTTTCGGTTAATTGCGGTTCAAGGGAGTCGCGCGCCGAAAGCCGGCGCGGCGGTTTGATCAAGAGGACGAAAATGGCGGCTCGGGGGTTGTTCGTCATTCTAATGGGGGTCGGCCTGGTGCTGGGAGGCTGCATGCAGGCCACCCTTCAGCCGGCATCGGAAGCCAATCTGACACCGCGCGACAAGAAGCTTTTAGCAGCGGCGCCCTATGCGAAAGCACCAATCCCGGAGCCCTATCAACGGCACATCGTCACTTACGAGCGCAAGGAAAAGCCCGGCACGATCGTCGTGGATACCGACAACCGGTATCTCTATTACGTGCTGCCTGACGGCAAGGCGATCCGCTACGGGGTCGCCGTCGGCGAGGAGGCGATGGCCTGGTCGGGCGTGGCCAAGGTCGAGCGCAAGGCCGAATGGCCCGCATGGGTACCGACGGCCGGCGAGCGGGCGCGCTTCGACGTGCCGGCCTATGTCGGTCCCGGCCCGCAAAATCCGATGGGCTCGCGAGCCCTGTACCTCTACGAAAATGGTAAGGACACGCTCTACCGCATCCACGGCACCAATCAGCCGGAATACATCGGCCAGGCAATCTCTTCTGGCTGCATCCGAATGACCAATGAAGATGTCATTGACCTTTATAAGCGGGTCAAGCTGGGGACCGTCGTGGTCGTGCTGGCGCCTCACAAGGGTTACACACCGTTCAGCGTAGCCTCTCGTAATCTCGTCCAATAAAGCTCGGGGCTGAGTCGGGCGCGGCGCCGGTACGGGGGACCGGCGCCGCTTTCGTTTCAACGGCTATATTAGAATCAGGCCTCGCCTCGTCCGCGCTAAAGCACCTTACCCGGGTTGAGAATCCCGTTCGGATCGAGCAGCTTTTTGATGCCGCGCATCAGTTCGATCGCCACCGGGTCCTTGTATTCAGGCAGGATATCGCGCTTCATGACGCCGACGCCGTGTTCGGCGGAGATCGAGCCGCCGTACTTCTTCACGATCGCGAACACCACCGCGTTCACCTCGTCCCACCGCGCGAGGAAAGCCTTGCCATCGGCGTCTTCCGGCTGGGTGACGTTGTAATGCAGATTGCCGTCGCCAACGTGTCCGAACGGCAGTGGCCGCGCACCGGGAATGAGCTTGGTCACGGCGGCGTTGGCTTCCTCGATGAAGGCGGGAATAGAGGCGACCGGCACCGAAATGTCGTGCTTGATCGAAGCACCGATATGCCGTTGCACCTCGCCGAACATCTCACGGATACGCCAGAAGGCTTTCGTCTGCTCGAGGCTCTCTGCAATCGTGGCGTCGAGCACCAGGCCACGCTCCAAGCCCTCATCGAGCAAGCCCTCCAGCGCTTGCCGCAGGCCGCTACGCGCTTGTGACGACACCTCAATCAGCACGTACCAGGGATAGACCTGCGCCAGGGGCTGGCGGCTGCCAGTATCGTGCGCGACAACGGCATCGACACCTTCCCGCATCATCAACTCGAACGAGGTCACGCCGCCGGAGGTCTGTTCGGCGGCAAGGCCGAGCAGATCGACCGCCGCTTGCGGCGAAGGCACCGCGGCAAACCCCGTCTCCACCGAGCGCGGCCGCGGCACCAGCCGCAGTACCGCCGCGGTGATGACGCCGAGCGTGCCTTCGGCGCCGATGAACAGATCGCGCAGATCATAGCCGGTGTTGTCCTTCTTGAGCTTGTTGAGATTGTGCAGCACGCGGCCGTTCGCCAGCACGACCTCCAGCCCGAGCGCGTGCGAACGCGCGATGCCGTGCGCGAGCGCGGCGACGCCGCCGGCGTTAGTCGAGAGATTACCGCCGATGGTGCAGGTGCCCTCCGACGGCAGCAATTGCGGATAGAGCCGGTCGGCGGCGGCGGCCGCTTCGCGCGCGCGCTGAAGCGTGACGCCGGCTTCCACCGTCATCGTGTTGGAGACGGCATCGACTTCGCGGATCTTATCCAGCCGCGTCAGCGACAGCACGATCTCGCCGTTATGCGGGATTTGCCCGCCCACGAGGCCGGTGTTGCCGCCCTGCGGCACCACGGCGGTCCGGGTCTCATTGGCGAGCTTCAGGATCGCCGCCACCTCATCGACCGAGCCCGGCCGCAGCACCGCCGGCGTGCGCCCGTGATAAAGGTCGCGCATCTCGACGAGATAGGCTTCCTGCGCCTGCGGGTCCGTGATCGCGTATTTCTCGCCGACGATGACGACAAAGCGTGTGAGCAGATCCGAAGGT
This sequence comes from Pseudolabrys sp., assembly GCA_035765795.1. Classification (GTDB taxonomy): domain Bacteria; phylum Pseudomonadota; class Alphaproteobacteria; order Rhizobiales; family Xanthobacteraceae; genus Pseudolabrys. The sequence continues at coordinate 13,770 of DASTWX010000180.1, forward strand.
ATTGAGCGGGGCGCGCGAGTCGGCTGGTGCAGGTTCATATTTTCCTCAAGATCGCGGCGCGGCGGCGCGGGCGAGCCGATCGTTGATGGCTTCGCCAAGTCCTTCGCGTGGCACCGGCATCACCGCGATGGCCTTTGCGCCCGCGGCATCGAGCGCGCGCAGGTGCGAAAAGAGATTGGCCGCCGCCTCGGTCAGGTCGCGGCGCGGCGACAAGTTGCGGGCGAGACCGCCGGTCTCCGGCGCCGGGCCAAAGGCGAGCAAAGCCTCGCCCTCGCGCGGCGCCTCGGCATTGAGGCGCAGCCCCGCCTTGGGCGCGTAATGCGAACTCAGCATGCCCGGCGCCACCGGGGCGCCTTCGGTTGCGGCCGGAACTTCCAGGGGACGTCCGAGAATGCGTTCGATCGCGTCGCGGGCGACGCCGCCTAGCCGCAGCAGGACAGGCGTCTCAAGGCAAGCCACAATCGTCGATTCCACGCCGACCGTGCAGGGGCCGCCGTCGAGCACAAGATCGATGCGTCCGCGCAGATCGGCGAGAACGTGCGCGGCTGAGGTGGGCGAGACGTGGCCGGAGCGGTTGGCCGAGGGCGCCACCACCGGCGCGCCGAGCGCTGCGAGCAAGGCGCAGGCAACTGGATGCACCGGGACGCGCACCGCCACGCTGTCAAGACCGGCGAGCGCCAGGTCGGAAACGGGGCAATCCGGCTGCCGCGGCAATACGACGGTCAGCGGCCCGGGCCAGAAGGCGGCGGCAAGGCGCTCGGCATCGGTATTGAGGCGGCCGAGCTTGCGCGCGGCGTCGGCGTTCGCGACATGCGCGATGAGCGGGTTGAACGAGGGCCGCCCCTTCGCCGCGTAGAGCCGAGCGACAGCCTCGCCATTGCGGGCGTCGGCACCGAGCCCATATACGGTCTCTGTCGGGAACGCGACGAGCCCGCCGGCATCAAGACAGGCCGCGGCGGCCGCAATGGCGGCGGAATCGGCCTGCAGCACGCGGGTTCCTGGCTCGGCGCTCATCGTTTTTCCTCTTGAAGGGTACGCTTGCGGCGTCCTTCGCGGCGTGGTTATAAGACCGCCGACAGTCGGAGTGTAGCGCAGTCTGGTAGCGCACCTCGTTCGGGACGAGGGGGTCGCAGGTTCAAATCCTGCCACTCCGACCATTATTCCGCAAAATCCGCACACCACGCGCTGTCGCGCCGTTGAGGCGCACCGTGCCTGCGATGATAACGGCTTGTGCAACTCCCGCTTGCCGCATAGGCTTGAGTTTCGCGCGCGTATCTCCCGATGAGCGGGCATGCGCGTACTGAACAAAAAGCATTCTGGCCCGCATCTTCGACGGGCCTGGGGGAGACAGCACAATGACCTCTTCAATCAAGACTCTCACTGTGGCCGCCGGCATGGCTATCAGCGCCACGCTAGCCCTTTCGGCCCCGGCCTCTGCCGCAAACCTGAAGATGATGACCGGCCCTCAGGGCGGCTCGTGGATTCCGCTCGGCGGACAGTTGAAAGACATGTGGGAGAAGGCGATCCCCGGCCTCAACGTCCAGGTGCTCCCCGGCGCCGGCATGGCCAACGTGCGCGGCGTCGATGAAGGCAAGGCCGATATCGGCATCGGCAATTCGATCTCGACCGTCGACGGCGTCAACGGCAAGAAGCCATTCCCGCGCAAAGCGGAGAGCATCTGCAACGTCGCGACGCTCTATCCGCAATATTATCAGCTCGTGGTCGCGGCCGATTCCGGCATCAACACCATTGCCGACCTGAAAGGCAAGGCGGTTACCACGCAGCAGCGCGGCAACACCGGTGAACTGATCACGCGGCAGATTCTCGGCGTGAACGGCATCAAGTACAGCGACGTGAAGGTCAGCTTCGTCGGTTACACCGATTCAGTAAACCAGATGAAGGACGGCCACGCCGACGCCTTCGGCCTCGGCACGCAGGTCCCGGCCGGCGCGATCATGGATCTCGCCGCCGCGCGCGACATCAAGATGCTCGATCAGTCGTCGAGCTTCGCGGGGATGAAGAAGCTTAACCCCGGCTATACGCTGATCACCATCAAGAAAGGCAGCTACCCGAAGATGGATCACGACGTGCAGGTGATCGGCTACGCGACCCACATCTTCGTCTCCTGCAAGCTGCCGGCCGACGAGGTCTACACCATGACCAAGGTCATCGCCGAGAACACCAAGACGCTTTCGACGGTGGCCAAGGCGATCGCCACGCAGAAGGTCGCCGACCTCGGCGCGGACATCGGCGTGCCGTTTCATCCCGGCGCCGCCAAGTTCTACAAAGAGCACGGCGTGACGGTGAAGTCGCACCAATAGTCGTGGCAGGGCATCCACTGCTCCGTTCATTCCCGCGTAAGCGGGAATCCAGTTCGACCATCGAATAACCTCAACACTGGGTCCCCGCTTCCGCGGGGACGAGCGGATGAGGGACCGGCGAACGAGGCGATCGTCGAAGCAGAATCGCATGGATCAACGGCGGGGGCGCCATGAATCTCAAACCGGATCTGAGCTACGCCACTATCATGCGCCACGCCGTCACGGTCATCGGCGTGATGATGGCGGCCTACCACATCTGGGCGATTGTCTTCGGCACCCCGGAGGAAATCTGGTTCCGCGGCACGCATTTGCTGTTCGCCCTGACATTGATATTCCTCATCTACCGCGGCAACGGCACGACCGAAGGTACGCCGCGTCCGCTCGATCTCGTGCTCCTGGTGCTCGCCGCCGCGCCAATTCTTTATCTGTTCGTGAATTACAATTACGTCGTCACCCGCATCTTCTATGTCGATGAGTTGACGCCGGCCGACATGATCATGGGCACGATCATGACCGTGCTGGTGCTGGAGGGCACCCGCCGCGTTATCGGCTGGGCGCTGCCACTTACCGCGATCGTGTTCCTGATCTACGGCCTGTTCATCGCGCACCTCGAACCGATGCGGCTGATAGATCAACTCTACATGACGACCGAAGGCATCTTCGGCATTCCCCTGGCGGTGTCCGCCTCGTACGTTTTGATCTTCGTGCTGTTCGGCTCGTTTATGGAGCGCACCGGCACCGGGCAACTGTTCATGGATTTCGCCATGGCGCTGACCGGCCACAGCGCCGGCGGCCCCGGCAAGGTATCCTGCGTCTCATCCTCGCTGTTCGGCACCATTTCCGGCAGCGCGGTCGCCAACGTGATGGTCGATGGCCCAATCACCATTCCGCTGATGAAACGCTCGGGCTTCCCGCCGCATTTTGCCGCCGGCGTCGAGGCAGTGGCCTCGACCGGCGGACAAATCATGCCGCCGATCATGGGCGCCGCCGCTTTCGTGATGGCCGAATTTCTCGGCGTCTCCTACGGGCAAGTGATCCTCTGGGCGTTGATCCCGGCGGTGCTTTATTACGTCGCCTGCTTTGCGGCGGTGCATTTCGAGGCCAAGCGGCGCGGCCTCCTCGGCATTCCGCGCAGCGAATTACCGAAACTGCGCGACGTGATGCGCGAGCGCGGCCACATGTTCCTGCCGGTGCTCGCCATTCTGGTGGTCATGTATAGCGGCTATTCCGCGCCGATGGCGGCGTTCGCTGGCGTCGCCGCCTGCTTCCCGGTGGCCGCGCTGCGCAAGTCGACGCGCCATTACGTCACGATCGAGAACCTGATTGGCGCCTGTGCCGACGGCGCCCGCAATGCGCTGCCGGTGGCGGCCGCCTGCGCGGCTGCCGGCGTGGTGATCGCGGTCGTGACTTTGTCCGGGCTCGGTATCGTCTTTACCCAATTCGTCATCAACCTGTCGCAGCAGTACTTGCTGCCGGCGCTGATCCTTACGATGTTCGCCGGCATCGTGCTCGGCATGGGCATGCCCACCACGCCGGCCTACATCATCATGACCGCGCTCCTGGTGCCGGCGATCGTCAAGTTCGGTGTGCTGCTGCCGGCTGCGCACATGTTCGCATTCTACTTTGCGATCCTCTCGTCGATTACGCCACCGGTGGCATTGGCGGTGTTCGCCGCCGCCGGCCTCGCCAAATCCGAACTGTGGGCGACCGGCCTTGCGGCGGTGCGGATCGCGGCGACGAGCTTCATCGTGCCCTACATGTTCGTCTACGCGCCCGAGTTGCTGATGATCGGCAGTTGGTACGATGTCGCGTGGGCGACAGCAACGGCCATTGGGGGAGTACTCATGTTCTCCGCCGGGCTGCACGGCTATTTCATCACGCGTTCGAAGCTTTGGCATAGCGCACTGCTGGTGGTTGCCGGTCTGCTGCTGATTGATCCGCATCTATCGACCGACATAATCGGCCTGGTGCTGGCGGCAGTGGTCGTCATGGCCCAACTCGCGGTTAAGCGGGCCGCAGTCGCGAAAGCGGGGATTGCTGCAGAATGAGGTTTTGAAATCGCGCTTGATGGTATCGGCGAGAGATACTCTTTCTTGATATTAGTATCGGAAAGAGATACGTTATTGCGGAATGGGGCGATGGTTTGATCCGTGGCTCTAAAGACCGAAACACGGAAGCGGTTTTCAATGGACTTTGTCCGAAAGGATTTCCGGTTCAGATATTTGCGATTGCGCGGCGCAAGCTAGAGGCGCTGGGAGCGGCCGAGACTCTGGACGATTTGCGGATGCCTTCGGGGAACCGTTTGGAAAAGCTGCGAGGAGACCGAGACGGCCAGCATTCCATTCGAGTCAACGATCAATGGCGGATATGTTTCGTATGGACGAAAACGGGCCCTGTCGATGTGGAAATCACCGATTATCATTAAAGGCGCATCGCAATGAAAATTGTCGCAAAATTGCCTCCGATGCATCCGGGCGAGATGTTGCGGGAGGAATTCATGAGGCCTATGGGGCTTACTCCTTATCGAGTTGCGAAGGCCTGTGGCGTGCCGCGCACGCGCATCGAGCGTTTGGTGCGTGAGGAGTTAGGCATCACCGCAGACACGGCGCTTCGCTTGGCGAAATTCTTCGGCACGTCGGTCGCATTCTGGATGAATTTGCAATCCCGCTACGACGTGCGCATGGCCGAGCGGGCGATCGCCGCCGATCTTCGCGCGATCGAACCCTTGAAATTCGAAGCTGCCTAGTTGCTTCACCATGCCCACCCGTAAACTTCCCGAGCACCTGCGCAGCCACCGCTGGCTCGGCGTCAATGACCTGCGCGCCTTCGGTCATCGCGCGCGGCTGCGCCAGGGCGGCTTCGAAGGCGCCGACTGGACCGGCAAGCCGGTCATCGGCATCATCAATACCTGGAGCGACATCAATTTCTGCCACACGCATCTGCGCGATCGCGCCGATGACGTGAAGCGCGGGGTCTGGCAGGCCGGCGGTTTTCCGGTCGAACTGCCGGCGATGTCCCTCGCCGAACCCTTCGTCAAGCCGTCGACTATGCTCTATCGCAACCTGCTCGCGATGGAGACGGAAGAGCTCCTACGCAGCCATCCGATCGACGGCGCGGTGCTGCTCGGCGGCTGCGACAAGACCACGCCTGCGCTGATCATGGGCGCGATCAGCATGGGCATTCCGGCGATCTATGTCCCCGCCGGGCCGCAACTGCGCGGCAATTGGCGCGGCCAGTCGCTCGGCTCCGGCTCCGATGCCTGGAAATATTGGGACGAGAAGCGCGCCGGCCGCATCAGCGAGGCCGATTGGGCCGAGCTCGAAGGCGGCATCGCGCGCACCTACGGCACCTGCATGGTCATGGGCACGGCGGCGACGATGATGGCGATCGCCGAAGCGCTTGGCCTCACGTTGCCCGGCGCGTCGTCGATTCCGGCCGCGGATTCCGCGCACCCGCGCATGTGCTCCGCCGCCGGCCGCCGCATCGTGGAGATGGTGTGGGAGGATCTGACGCTCGCGCGCCTGCTCACACCGGCGGCGTTCGACAACGCCATCCGCGTGCATATGGCGATGGGCGGCTCGACCAATGCGATCATTCACGTGGTGGCGATGGCGCGCCGGGCCGGCATTGCGCTCGACATGGCGCGGTTCGACGAGCTCTCGCGCGAAGTCCCGGTGCTCGCGAATGTGCGGCCGTCCGGCGGCTATCTCATGGAGGATTTCTATTACGCCGGTGGCTTGCGCGCGCTGATGAGTGAGTTGCGCACGAAGCTCGATCTTTCCTGCCTCACCACGACGGGTAAGACGCTCGGCGAAAACATCGCCGGCGCCGAGGTCTACAAGCGCGATGTCATTCACTCGCTGGCCGATCCGGTTTCCACCGCCGGCGCGACCGCTGTGCTCAAGGGCAATCTCGCCCCGCGCGGCTGCGTGATGAAGCCGTCGGCTGCCGAGCCGCGGCTGTTGCGCCATCGTGGCCCGGTGATTGCTTTCGAGGATTACAACGAGATGGCGCGCGAGGTGGAGCGCGACGATCTCGACGTCACGCCCGATCATATCCTGGTGCTGAAGAACAGCGGGCCGCAAGGCGGCCCCGGCATGCCGGAATGGGGCATGTTGCCGATCCCGAAGAAGCTGGTGAGAGAGGGCGTGCGCGATATGTTGCGCATTTCCGACGCGCGCATGAGCGGCACCAGTTACGGCGCCTGCATCCTGCACGTCGCACCGGAAAGCTTCGTCGGCGGCCCCCTCGCCTTCGTTCGGACCGGCGACGAGATCGAGGTCGACGTGCCGGGCCGCCGCGTTCATCTGCACGTCTCCGACGAAGAGTTGGCGCGCCGCCGCGCCGCCTGGCAACCGCCGAAGCCACGTTATCCGCGCGGTTACGGCGCGCTCTATTCACAGCACATCGGGCAGGCGGACGAAGGCTGCGATTTCGACTTTCTCGGGCCGCTCGGAAAAATTCCCGAGCCTGAAATCCATTAACGTCCAAATTAGAATCAATCCGGTTCGAAATTAGAATCGGTCCGGAATAGAACGCCTCCAATGTTTGAGGCACGATGATTTCTGAATTGCATTAGCGCGACTGAAAGCGATAAGCCGAAGCGCAGGCAACAAGGACTACGTCAATGCGCTTTGTCACTTATCAGCGTGCGGCGCTTGCCGCGCTTTTGCTTTTTACATTTGGCGCTGTGGCGAATGCCAAGGACAAGGAGGCCGTTTTCCGCGAAACCGAAACCAAAGACGTGTTCGGCTTCACGGAAGGATCGGGCATCGGCCTGCAAGGCGAGAAGGCGTTCGAAGTCGGCACCGAGGCAAACTTCGGCAAGCGTGACGGGCGCTATTGGGCGAGCGAGACCAAATTCGAATACGAATTCACGCCAAGCCAATATGTCCAATTCGAATTCGGTCCCTTTGTGTCTTACCACAACATCAATGGTGTGACCGGCCGCGACGACCGCAACGAACTCGGCTTCGGCGGTCTGTTTGGCGAGGTGCGGTATCTTCTCCTTGGCCGCGGTCCGTCCTCGCCGCTCTCAATCACGTTGTCGGCCGAGCCGGAATGGAAGCGCATTTCCGGCGGCAGCGGCGATCACGTCACTGTCGCGGAGCTGGAGCTGAAGGTGAATGCCGATCTCGAGCTGATCGAGAACCGGCTCTATGCCGCCGTCAATTTGCTCTACGAACCTGAGGCCACCCACGATCCCGACGATATCGGTGCGGGCTGGGAAATGGAATCGACAGGCGGCGTCTCGGCAGCGTTGTCTTATCGCATCACGCCCTCCGTCTTTCTGGGCGCCGAGGCTTGGTACCTGCGCCACTACGAAGGCGCATGGTTGAACGCCTTCGAAGGCGACGCCGTCTATGTGGGACCTACGCTGTTCATGAAGCTCGGTCACGCCATGTCGTTGGCGGCGGCTTGGAATGCGCAGATTTACGGGCGGGAAGTCGACAATCCCGGCGTTGGGCTAAACCTGAGCGAATTCTCGCGCCATCGCGCGAAAGTGAGCTTTGAAGTCGAGTTCTAGATTTGCGGGATTCGCGCATCGTGCGGGCATTCAGATACCAGGAGCCATGATGAAAACGAACTTCACACTTGCCGCCGCCGTTCTGCTGCTGGGCCTCGCCATGGCCGGTACTGCGCACGCGCAAAACGCGACCTCGATCGCTGTGAGCGTAAAGAATCATCGTTTCCAGCCGGTCGAACTCCACGCGCCGGCCAACACCCCGATCGCGCTGCGGGTGAAGAATCTCGACGCTACGCCGATGGAATTCGAGAGCGTCAGCTTACGTGTCGAGAAGGTGGTTACCGGTCACGGCGAGGGCCTTATCCGGCTGCGCGCGCTTTCGCCCGGACGCTACAATTTTTTCGACGATTTCCACCAGCAGACCAACGGCGTTCTGGTCGTGCGGTAGCGCCTCATTCCTGCCTCCCTCGGGATGAGCAGATCATGAGCTAATACGAGCGCCATAAACTCTGACTCGTCATGTGCGGGCTTGACCCGCGCATCCATGATGAGCCGCCACTCGCAAGGTTATGGCAGTCTTCGTTCGTGGCGCTGCTTTATGGATCGCCGGGTCAAGCCCGACGACGACGCGGAAAGGTCAGCCATTACGAAGCTCGGTATCACCCCCAATCACGGCATGTTGCTCAAGAAATTCATCACCGCCGATGATGTCGCGCCGCCGACGACGCAGGGCAGGCCCAACGCGACAAGACCGCTGACCGCCGCCGCAACGCAGCCGCCGGCGATCGCGGTCTGGCCGAGATAGCTCCACATCGACAGCGTGCGCTTATAGGCGGGCCCCTTCGCTTTCACTTCGTTGATCGCCGCCAGCGCTTCTTGGCGCAGCTTGCCGGTCTGGACCGTTTCCGCGGCGTCGATGATTTCCTTTAGCGCCTCGACGATTTTCTTCGGCTGGCCGCGCGCGGCGCGCGAGTCCTTCAGCATGGCCAGCAGACGACGGTCATGCATGGCGTTGCTGGCCAGCGTGTATTTCGCCATGCTGCCGATCGCCAGCCTTTCGACATCGTTACGGTCCTGCGACCAGGCGAGCAGGGCGACGATATGCATGATCGGGCCGTAGCTGCCGGTGCCGAAGTAATAACCCCACAAAAGGTCGAGCACGTCGGCACTCGGCTCCAGGATGAGCTTCTTCGGCGGTTCGCCGAAGATCGCGTCGAGATGCAGCTTTTCCTCAAGCCGATCCCACGTCGAGGGCTCAGGCGCGATGGTGAATTGCGCAAGCGTCGGCAAATTGCCCTCGATATAGCGGTCGATCATGACCTTGCGGGATGGGATGCGGTCGGCGAACTGCCGCAGCAGATATTTCCAGTTCGGCAGTCCGGAGTGGGCGATGGCGCGCACCACCATCCAGCGATCGTCGCTTTTCATTTTCAGCGTCTGCGCGATTAGCGCCTCGGCCCGGCGGGGATTGGCCGCGAGCACGCCGGCGAAGAACCCGGCATAGACACCGCAGTGCTCGGGATCGTTGAAGGCGCCGAGCGTGCTCAGCGTGCGCATGACCTTCGGGACGCTCGTCGGATCGGGCCCCCGTCGATAGAGGCTGATCCAATGCAGCACAGCCTGGGTCGAGGCAAGATCGCTCATCCGTACGGGCGCAGCTTGCGAGGGCGAAATGAAGGACGAGGACGCTAAAACAAACGCGACGAGCCCGGCCTTGAGCCAGTGCATTAACCCCTCCGGCTTGATCCGGCGCGCTCGACACACCCCGGCACGTCCCCCAACGATCGGCGTAACTCACCAGCCGGTAACGACAATTTCGTGGGCGGCGCGGGGCAAAGTGATGGCGCACGCTGCGGCCGGAGCGAATTCCGTCCGACTTGGAGCACCCTCAGCGTCCGCTCATTCCCGCGCAAGCGGGAATCCGGCGCCTTGTTCTGGGTCCCCGCTTCCTGCGGGACGAGCGGGTGAAAGGCGCCGCAATGCAGAGAATCACAGCGCAGCCAAAGTGGCATTGACGAAAGCCGCGGCGCGCGGGCATGCATGCCGCATGGCCGACGACATTCCCTTCAACAAAAAGCTCGATCTCGCTCCCGACACGATCGACGAGGTGATGCCGGGCGTGCGCCGGATCATGGCCGACAATCCGGGACCGTTCACCTTCAAAGGTACGGTGAGCTACATCATCGGTCGCGGCAAGGTCGCCATTGTCGATCCTGGCCCCGCTGACGAGCGCCACATCGCCGCGCTGCTTGACGCCGTGCGCAACGAGACGGTGACGCATATCTTCGTCACCCACACCCATCGCGATCATTCGCCGGCGGTGCCGGCGATCAAGGCGGCGACCGACGCTACCGTCTATGCCGAAGGCCCGCATCGGCCGGCGCGGCCCTTGCACATCGGCGAGCATAACCCGCTCGATTCGAGCGGCGACCGCGACTTCATGCCCGACGTGCGATTAAGGGACGGCGAGGTGGTCGAAGGCGACGGCTTCACCATCGAAGCCGTAACCACCCCCGGGCACACCGCCAATCACATGAGCTTCGCCTTCAAGGAGCAGAACGTGCTGTTCGCCGGCGATCATGTGATGGGCTGGGCCACCACCATCGTCGCGCCGCCCGATGGCGCGATGAGCGATTACATGCAATCGCTCGACAAGCTCAGCCGCCGGGCCGAGGACATTTATCTGCCCGGACACGGCCCGGCCATCCACGATGCGCGGCGCTTTGTCAGCTATTATGTTCTGCACCGCAAGGCGCGGGAGTCGTCCATTTTGCACCGCCTCGGCAAAGGCGAAGCCGACATCCCCACCATCGTGCGGGCGATCTATATCGGGCTCGATCCGCGGCTCACCGGCGCCGCCGGCCTGTCGGTGCTAGCGCATCTGGAAGACCTGGTCACGCGTGGCCTCGTCGAGACGGACGGCGCACCGTCGATCAACGGGGTGTACCGATTAGCGCGGTAGGGGCTGGCATGTCCCGTCCCTACGCAGCAGAGGAGCGGCCTACCGCCGTATGCGCCGCGGCTTGCGTCTCTCCGGCTTGCGCTGAGGCTCCGGTTCGGGCGCAACTGCCGGCTCCGGCGGTGCGGCGCTCACCGCATCATTCAGGTCCTCAAGCAGGCTCGCCACCCGCGCCGCGTTGGTGCCGAGATCTCTCAAGCCGTAGCGCGAGGCCGAGCGCACGTCGATGCGTGAGCCATTGCCCTCGGCGCTGACGCGGATCACCACGTCGTCGCGGAAGCCCATGATCGGTGTACGCGCCACTGCTTCGATGACACCGTCGCGGCGCCGTTCGGGCATGCGCGCATCGATTACCTGCCATTTGCGCTTCTCGACGACGCCGAGCGCCGCCTTGAAGGCCGTGCGCGGCGAGGCATCGACATCGAGCGGCTCGATATCGGGGTACGCTTTCTCCTGCAGCGCAGCGAACTGCTTGGGATAAGCGAGGCGGTCGCTCGGGCGCAGATGCGCAAGCTTATCAAAACGCGGCGGATTCTCCATATCCGTCGTAATGTCATTGATCGCCGGCAGCTTGCTGGCTCGGTATCCGAGATAGCCCGGATACGCGAGCAGCAGCAGCGCAAGGAGCAGCCCGCCGAGGGCACGGCCAAGCCCGGTATAGCCCTGCCGCCAGATGGACACGAAGCTCGCGAACGCGAGCAGCACCGCGAGCGCGGCAAGCGCCAGCCCGGCGCCGAAAGCGGCGAGCGACGGGTAGACCTCCAACAAGCCGGAGCGCACCACCACGATCGACAGCAGGACGACGACGAGCCCGAACAGAGCCAAACGCCACGACCACGCGGCCAGCCGTGACATCGGCACCTCGACAAAAGGGCGGCGCAACATGAGTTATCCAGCCGAAATGCCCCGCAACGCTGCCCATTCAGCTACGTCGAGAGACAGAATCGAAAGGCGCGAGGCCGCGGGCACGCTGGTCATGCGAATGGCTTAAGTCGAAAAGCGAAGGCGGCAACAAGCTTTGGGCAGGGGAACCGGCCCTTTCGGCGCATCTTTCATAGCTCGAATGAGGTCGAAACGCCACGAAGTTTGCGCAGGGTGGTCACCGTCGCTGCCGCTTGCAAGAGGGATGCGGGTGGCCGAAGGAACTTTATTGCCAACCTTCGCTTGCATTAGGTCAAATGCGAATACGATGACCGAACCGTCGCCCGACATGTCCGCTCTTCAACAGGCCCGTGGGTCCGTGGAGGAAGGGGCACGGCTCGATCTTGCCGCGCGCGCCGCCGATCTCGGCATCTGGGATTGGGATCTCACCACCCAAACGATGATCTATTCGGATCGTGCCAGGGCGATTTACGGATTCCCGCCTGACCACCCCGTCACCCATGAACAAGTTCGCACCGCCACCCATCCGGACGACCGGCCCCGTACTTCTGCCGCGGTGCGCCGCGCGCTGGACCCTCTCATCCGCGAGCACGAGCCCTACGAGTATCGCATTGTGTGGCCCGACGGCTCCATCCGGTGGGTGCTTGCCCATGGGCAGGCCGTATTCGAAACCGTGAACGGCGTGGAGAAAGCGGTCCGCTACGTCGGCACCATCCAGGATGTCACGCGGCAGCGCGAAACCGAGCAGGCGCTTCAGGAGAGCGAAAGCCGCCTCCGGCTGGCGCTCGATGCCGGCCGCATCGCGGTGTGGGATTACGTGGTCGCGACCGAGACATTGATCCTTTCGCCTGAGCTCAAGCGATTGCTCGGCTATCCCGAGAACGCCACTCCTTCGGTGGAGGAGTTGCGTGAAGGTTACCATCCCGAGGACCGGGAGCGGGTGAGCACGGCCGGAGCCGAGGCGCTTGCGCGGGGCCAGCGGTTTTTCCAAATCGAGTATCGCTATGTGCGACGGGACGGATCAATCCGGTGGCTGTCGCTACGAGCGGAAATCCAACTCGGCCAAAGCGGAAATCCGGAGCGGGTGATCGGCGTCGTTCTCGACATTACCGACCAGAAGAGGGCGCTGGAGCGGCAGGAACTGCTCATCGACGAGCTCAACCACCGCGTCAAGAACACGCTGGCGACGGTTCAATCGATCACATCGCAAACGATGCGGCATGCCGCCAATATGGCGGAAGCGAAAGAGAAGATCGAATCGCGCCTGATGGCGCTCGCCCGCGCGCACGATCTGCTCAGTGAGGAAGGCTGGGAGCACGCGGCGATGACGCACACCGTCGAGCGCGCGGTCATGCCGTTGGTGCACGATTCCGAACGCATCCATATGCAAGGCCCGGAGCTTTCGCTCACTCCGCGCTCGGCGCTTGACCTGACGATGGTGCTCCAGGAACTCGCCACCAACGCGCTCAAATACGGTGCGCTGTCGGGACGCGGCGGCGTTGTTGACATCGCATGGCGGATGGATCGCGGCGAAGGCAATACTGTTCTCGAGGTTACGTGGTCCGAGTCGGGCGGACCGCAGGTCGAGCGGCCGGCGCGCCGCGGCTTCGGGTCGAACCTCATTCGCGCTTTGGCGGGGCAGGACGGTGGCAATGCCCATATCGAATTCAACCCGTCCGGCATCGTCTGCACGGTCAAGTTCGTTATTACGGCGGAGCGGTAAGGCGCGTGCTATGGAATTTCTGAAGCCGATCCATACTACCGGCAGCGGCGTACGTCCGCTTATCCGCACCACTCAAGAAGCGATCCGTTTCATCGACAGCGAATTGCCTGCCGAGCTGAAATCCCTCCCGCGCTGGACCTTCGCGCGCGAATTGCTGCTGGTGGCCGAGGGCTCGGAGAAAAAGCGCGATTTGAACCACGCCTATCGGCAACTGCGGCAGGCGCTGTCGAATGACCGGTTGCTGGATGCGGAGCACGACTAAAGCAGCTGAAATACCTCACCATGTCATTGCCGGCCTTGGCGGCTTCGAGCAAGCCTTCATCTCGCGCGCCGCTTCGCCGGCTTTTTCACCGCATGCGCCCAGGCCATCTCCAGCGCGCTCTTCAATTCCGTGACGCTGATATTTGTAAGGACGGCAGTCGTCCAGCCTTGCTTCCCCCACGCGTTCGGCACCGGCGAAAACGCTTCCGGCGCCAGCATGCACTTGAACTCCTGCTCGTCCGGCGTGAACTTGAAATTGACCGAGCGGCCGTCGGCGGCGAGCGTTACGTAAGTGCGCGCGACCTTGAACGCGGTGCGGTCGAAATGCGGCGCCTCCGTCGTGCCTTCGAGCGCCAGCGCGAGGCGGCGCAGGTCTTTGGCAGTCGCCATGATCTTTCAGCTGCCGGACTCACCGGGCTTGTCAACGGCGCCGCCGTTCTCGGCCCAATCCTTGAACGCGCCGAGATTATAGACGCGCTCGTAGCCGAGGTCTTTGAGCGTCTTGCCGCTCAATGCCGAGCGCCCGCCCGAGGCACAATAGACCAGGATCGCCTTGTCCTTGCTGAAGTTCTTATCGTGGTAGGGCGATTCCGGATCGGCGCGGAATTCCAGCATGCCGCGCGAGACATTGACCGCGCCGGCCACCTTACCGCTCTTCTCCACTTCCGGCGCGTCGCGCACGTCCACGACAAGCGTATCGCCCTTGGCCATCATGTCGCGGGCCTGCGCCGGCGTGACGCGCGGGACCGCGGCGTTAGCAGCTTCCATCAGTTGTTTGACACTCGTTGGCATTTGTTTCACTCCGCCGCCTGCACCGTCGGTAGCACGTACCCCTTGAACTGCTTGCGCAACACCGTCTTCTGGATTTTGCCGGTCGCCGTGTGCGGAATCTCATCAACGAAGACGACGTCATCCGGCATCCACCATTTGGCGATCTTGCCCTGCATGAAGCCGAGGATATCCTCCTTGCCCGCGCTCTCGCCCTTCTTGAGCACGATGACCAGGAGCGGCCGTTCGTCCCATTTCGGATGCGCTACGCCGATGACCGCGGCTTCCGCCACCTTGGGGTGGCCGACCGCCAAATTCTCCAGATCGATCGACGAAATCCATTCGCCACCCGACTTGATGACGTCCTTGGCGCGGTCGGTCACCTGCATATAGCCGTACTCATCCATGGTGGCGACATCACCGGTGTCGAACCAGCCGTCTTGGTCGAAAACCTCGTCTCCTTCGCCTTTGAAATAGGCTTTCGCCACCGCCGGACCGCGCACCTTTAGCCGGCCGAAGGTCTTGCCGTCCCACGGCAGGTCGCCGCCCTTGTCGTCGGTGATCTTCATCTCGATGCCGAACGGCGGATGACCCTGCTTCTGCTGAATGTCGAGCCGCGCATCGCCGGAGAGTGAAGCATATTCAGGCTTCATGGTGCAAAGCGAGCCGAGTGGGCTCATCTCGGTCATGCCCCAGGCATGCACGACTTCGACGCCATATTGCTCCTCGAAGGTCTTCGCCATCGCGCGCGGACAAGCCGAACCGCCGATCACGACGCGCTTGAGGTATGGTAGCTTCTCGCCAGTCTTATCGAGGTGCTGCAACAGCATCAACCAGACGGTCGGCACGGCGGCGGTGAAAGTTACGCGATACGTGTTGAGCAGTTCGTAGATCGAGGCGCCGTCCATCTTCGGACCCGGCATCACCAGGCTCGAGCCGGTCATCGGACACGAGAAAGCGAGCGACCAGCCGTTTGCATGAAAGAATGGCACCACCGGCAGCACCACGTCGCGCGAACAGATGTTCTTGGAATCCGGCAGCGACGCCATGAAGGCATGCAGCACGTTGGACCGGTGCGAATAGAGCACGCCCTTGGGATGGCCGGTCGTGCCTGAGGTATAGCACATGCCGGCGGCGGTGTTTTCGTCGAAACTCATCCAGCTAAAATCGCCGTCCACCTCCCCGATCCAGTCCTCATAGGCAACCGCGTTCTTGAGCGTCGTTTTCGGCATGTGGGCGCCGTCGGTGAGCACGACGTAGCGCTCGATCGTCGGTAACTTCTCGGCGAGACTTTCGAGCAGCGGTACGAAAGTGAGGTCGACGATCATCATGCGGTCTTCCGCATGGTTGACGATCCACACGATCTGGTCGGGGAAAAGCCGAGGATTGACTGTGTGGTAGACCGCGCCGACACCGAGGATGCCGTACCAGGTCTCCAGGTGCCGCCATGTATTCCAAGCGAGCGTCGCCACCCGGTCACCCGCCTTGATGCCTTCTTTCTCCAAGCGCTGCGCAACTTTCAGCGCGCGGGCCCGAATCTCGGCGTAATTGGTCTCATGGATCGGCCCCTCCACCGATCGGCTGATGATTTTGCGTCCTCCGTGGAATATGGCGGCGTGGTCGATGATGCGATGGCATAAGAGCGGCCAGTCCTGCATCAATCCGAGCATTCTCGTCTCCTCCCGAAGTCGGCGATTTGAGCGTAGCGGCCGTCGTTGGTGGTAAGGTTAGCGCGTGAATTGATTAGCGCAATGGTTCCGGGAGCCCGCATTTGTCCAGAAAAGCCGCAATCGAGCCCTGAAAATTGGGCCATGAAACTCATCATTGCGCTCTTGGCCCTGCTTGCAGCGGGTTGCGGACTCGCCCGCGCCGATGGCGTGCCTTTGCCGCACCCGCGCCCGACGACGGATCAGGCAGTAGTGCCGGCCGTACCGCGTTCGTCTGCGGACGCCATCGCCGGAGCCGATTCCAAGTCCACGGCGAGGACCGATGCGCCGACATTGTGCGATCAGCGGCTTGCCCGGATGGCAGAGTTCAAATTGCTGCCCCAGCGGATCGGCCCCGGCCCTTGCGGCGGCGTCGATATGATAGCGCTCCATTCGGTGCTGTTACCGGATGGCGGCCGCGTCGCCATCGAGCCGGAGGCGACGCTGAATTGCCGGATGGCGGAATCGTTCACCGCATGGCTGCGCGACGCGGTGGCGCCGGCGGTTGCCAATATGGGCGCGGTTCTGCGCGGCATGGAGAATTATGATTCCTACGAATGCCGCAGCCGCAATCGTGTGAAGGGCGCCAAACTGAGCGAGCACGCCCGCGGCAACGCGATCGACGTGCGTGCGCTCATTCTCGGCGACGGGCGTCATCTCCAACTCACCGATGCCGCCGTCGACAAGCCGTTGCGCATCGCGCTGCGCGACAGCGCCTGCCGCCGCTTTACCACCGTACTCGGCCCAGGCGACCCCCTTCATGCCGGGCATATCCACCTCGACGAGATCACGCGCCATAACGGCTATCGCATCTGCCAATGGGACGTGCGCGAGCCGGCTTCGATGGTCGCGAAAACAGACGTCCCCTTCCCGCCGCCGCGCCCGCCTGAGGCAGGCTCCGCAGGCTCGCTCCGAGATGGTCGCAGTTTATGAGGTCGTGTCCACGGTCTGGTCACCGTTCCGTCCTAGAACGCCGACCATGACCATCGAGGTCTCCAATCGTTTCGTGCGCTCTGCAGCGCCGGCGGTGACCCGTCGCGGCCTGCTCAAGGCGGGTTTGGGTGCGGCCGGCGCCGGCACATTGCTGCTGCCTGGCACGGGTGCTTATGCGCTGGCGGAAGCAGCCGACGATCTGGCGATCACCGATTACAGGCTGACGCCGCCCGGCTGGCGCAACGGGCACAAGCTTACCATCACAGTTATCGCCGACCTGCATGCCGGCGGTCCCAACATGGGTCTTGCGCGCGTGCGCCAGGTGGTGGACGCCGGCAATCGGCTCGGCAGCGATCTCGTCGTCGTGCTCGGCGATTATTTCGCCACCCATCGTTTCGTCACCGAGCACGTACCGCCGCCAGCCTGGGCGGCGGAACTAAGGCGGCTCGACGCCCCGCTCGGCACATACGCCATTTTCGGCAATCACGACTGGTGGCACGACATCGAAGGGACCCGCCGCGCGCTCGCGGATGTCGGCATTCCTGCCATGGAGAACGACGCGGTCCTGCTCGGCCCGCCGGGCCGCCGGTTCTGGCTGGCGGGACTAGGCGACCAACTCGCCATATGGCTCGGTCACGGCCGGTTTCGGGGTGTGGACGATCTGCCGGGCACGCTCGCGCAAGTGCACACGGACGACCCCGTGATCCTCTTGGTGCACGAACCGGATATCTTCGTTCAGGTGCCGGATCGGGTGTCGCTTACGCTCGCAGGTCATACGCACGGCGGCCAGATACGGCTGCCGCTGGTGCCGCCGTTCTGGGTGCCCTCGCAATACGGTGCGCGGTTCGCCTACGGCCACATCGTCGAACGCGGGCGACACATGATCGTCTCCGGCGGGCTCGGCTGCTCGAAGGTGCCGATGCGGCTCGACATGCCGCCGGAGATCGTGCGCGTCACGCTCGGCGCTTAAGGCGCGGCAAGGCCTTCCATCACCGCGCAACCGTCAGCCGCGCCGTCATGTTTGGATGGAAGCGGCAGTAGTAGTCGACCGCGCCGGCTTTCTTCACCACCAGCCGCGCGGTCTTGTTCGCCGGGATCATGACGTCCCAGTCTCCGTTGCGAGCGGTCGCAGTGTGCGCGATCACATCCTTGTTGATCCACTCGACGGTATCGCCGACTTTGGCCTGCGCCGCGGCCGGCGAATAGACGAGGTCCTTGATCGTGATGCGGATCGTCGCCGCATGCGCCGAGGCGGTGAGCAATCCGGCGATCACCGCGACGGCGACTGGAAGCAGCCTCGGCATGGCGGCGACCTTTCTCACTTCAACTCGGCTGCGACGTGCTCGGCGTGCTGCTCGTGGCCCTCGAAAATCTTCAGACCGGTTTCGAGCAGTTTCTTGAGCTCCGCGTTGCTGGCCGAAGGAATGAGCTGCGTCCGCAGGGCATTGTCGACCGTCTTGTGATAGGCAACCTCGTTGTCGACATATGCCTTGTCGAAAGCGGCGCCTTTGAGCTTGGCGAGCTTGGCGCGCTCGGCCTTTGCCTGCTTGGCGAGCGCCCGGCTGGTGGCGTTGTCCTGCGGCTTCACTTTGAGCTTCTTCACCAGTGCCAGCGCCTGCTTGTTGACCGCGGTGTGGTCGCGGACCATGTCTTCGGCAAAGGCGCGAACCTGCTTATTTTTAGATTTCTTCAAGGCCTGCTTGGCGGCGGTGACGTCGATTGTTCCGGCAGTGTAGGCGATGTGGGCGATCACCGGGTCGGTGAGTTTCTGCTGCGCGGAAGCGACTCCGGTCAGCAGGAAGAGCGCGGCGAGCGCCGCGAGCGGTTTCGCGAACATGAAAACCTCCGTTGTCCGGCCGCACGGCCGGCGATGAACTCAACGCCGCTTAGATGCAGCTGCAACGAAAAGGTTCCCGACAAAATTCAAATAGGATTTGGAAGGGCTGAAAGAACTTTGCGCGTCATTCCGGACGCCGCGAAGCGGCGATCCGGAATCCAGAGGGGCGTCAGGACCTGCATGCGGATTCCGGGTTCGCGAGCTTCGCTCGCGCCCCGGAATGACGAGCCCGAGCTTTCAGGTTAGGATGGATGCGAAATGCCGGGTTCTTTTCACTCCCCTCAGCGCCGCAACCGCCGCGCCGTCATCATTGGCGGCTCGATGTCCGGGCTGTTCTCGGCCGCTTTTCTGCGGCAGATCGGCTGGGACGTGGACGTCTATGAGCGCTCGCCCGTCGAACTTGTCGGCCGCGGCGCCGGCATCACGACGCACCCCGAACTGCTCGATGCGCTCACCGCCTGTGGCGCCGGCACCGAGGACCTGGGCGTGGAAGTGCCCAAGCGCATGGCCATCGACCGGCAAGGCCGCATTACCGGCGAGCGCCCGCTCCGGCAGATTCTGACTTCCTGGGATCGGCTGCAGCGGCTGCTGCGCGGCACCATCGACGAGACGCATTATCACCTCGGCTACACGTTCGAGCGCGTCGATCAGGACGAACGCGGCGTGCGCGTGCAGTTCAACAATGACCGTGTCGAGCACGCCGACATTTTGGTCGGCGGCGACGGCATCCGTTCGAGCGTACGCGGGCAACTCGCGCCCGAATTGCAGCCGGTCTATGCCGGCTATTACATCTGGCGCGGCGCGCCGAACGAGGCCGATCTGGCCCCGCGCACGCGCAAAGAGATTTTCCCTTATTTCACGTTCTATCTGCCGCCGCGTCAGGAAGTCATCACCTATCCCATCTCGGGCTTCAATAACGACCTGCGGCCGGGGCATCGCCGCTATAACTTCATCTGGTACCGCGTCGCCGACGCAGAGGCTTTGCGCGACATGTGCATCGACGAGAACGGCGTGCAGCACGAATATTCGGTGCCGCCACCGCTCATCCGCAAGGATCTGATCGCTCAGATGTACGCCGATGCGCGTGATATCATGCCCGAGGTCATGCTCGACTGCGTGATGAAGATCGAGCAGCCGTTTGTCACGCCGATCTACGACTTCACCGCGCCGCAGATCGTGTTCGGCCGGGTCGCCATGGTCGGCGACGCCGCGGCGAACGCGCGCCCGCATATGGGCTTCGGCGTCGCCAAGGCGGGATGCGACGCCATGGCGCTCGCGCGTGCGCTACGCGATTATGACGATATCGAAACCGCGCTCAAAGCCTATGACGCCGAGCGCCAGCCGATCGGCAACACCATCGTTATGCATAGCCGCAAGCTCGGCACCCACATGGGGGTCAACCTCCGGACGGAAGAAGACCGCCGCATGCATGAGCTGCTGCAAAGCGACGAGGCCATGATGGACTGGATCGCTGTGCCGAATTTTCTGGATGCTTATAAATGAATGAGGTGGTGCAGCATGGCCTCCCCTCCCCCCGCGCGCACAGCGCGTGGTGGGGAGGGGTCGGGGATGGGGGGCAGCTCTGTGATGAAGCCCCCCACCCCGGCTCACGCCTTCGGCGTTCGCCGACCCTCCCCACCGCTTCGCGGGGGAGGGATAAAGGGGGGCATGCGTAATGACCGACCTCCCCGCACCCGATTACGCGCGCAATATGCGGCTCATCGGCCGCTCGGATCAGGGCGGACGGCCCGACGGCGTGCAGGTGATGGTGCATCGGGGCTTTGCCTATATCGGCCATATGTTCTCCAAGGGTTTTTCGGTCCTCGATGTCCGCGACCCGAAGAACCCCCGCGCCGTGAATTACCTCGCCGCTCCGGCCAATACCTGGAATATCCATTTGCAGGCGCATGACGACCTCTTGCTGGTCATCAACGCCAAGGACATGTTCGCGGCCGAGGAATTCGCCGACGAGCGCGCGTATTACAGCGGCGCGCTGGGTAAGACCGTCGGCACCGCGGAGGCGAAGCGCGCACGCGACTGGACGGCAGGACTTGCCGTCTACGATCTTTCCACGCCGGAGAGCCCACGCCGCATCGGGTTCATGCCGGTCGAAGGCGGCGGCATCCACCGCGCCTGGTACACCGGAGGCCGTTGGGCCTATGTCTCGGTGCTGCTCGACGGCTTCACCGATTACATCTTCATGACAGTGGACATGAGCGATCCCACACATCCACAGGAGGCCGGCCGCTGGTGGATTCCGGGCATGAACCTCGCCGCCGGCGAGGCGCCGTCATGGCCCGCCGCGCGCCGTTACGGGTTACATCACGCCATCGTCAACGGCGACACCGCCTACGCCGCCTGGCGCGATGCGGGCATGGTGGTCCTCGATGTCGCCGACCGCACAAAACCGAAGCTGATCACGCACAGGAACTGGTCGCCTCCGTTCGGCGGCGGCACGCATAATTGCCTGCCGCTGCCGGACCGCGATTTACTGGTCGTGCTCGACGAAGCGGTGCTCGACCATCAGGAAGACGGCCTCAAGCTCATCTGGGTGTTCGACAATCGCGCGAAAGATAATCCGGTCAGTATCGCCACCTTCCCAACCCCGGGCGAAGCCGACTACAAGGCGAAAGGCGGCCATTTCGGCCCTCACAACGTGCACGAAAACCGGCCGGGCACTTTTGTCAGTTCGCAACTGATCTTCGCGACCTACCAGAACGCCGGCATCCGCGCTTTCGATATCTCCGACGCCTTTGCGCCGAAAGAGGTCGGCGCCTTCGTGCCGCCCGCACCTGGACGCATGATGGATCACCGGCCCAATCGTGCGCAGGTAATCCAATCGGCCGACGTCTTCGTCGACGCCCGCGGGCTCATCTACGCGACGGACTACAATGCCGGTCTGTCGATCATCGAATTCGGCGGCTAAGCCGCCGCCACACAGGTCACTTCCACCATGACACCCGGACTGGGCCTAGCGGCCGGCGCCATGATTTGCTTCGGCCTCAGCGACCTCATCTACAAACGCGCAGCAAAGGCCAACGTGGAGCCGCGGCAGTTCATCATGCAGCAGGCGTGGGTGTTCTGTCCCGGCATCACGCTCTACGCCTGGCTGACCGGAACGCTTCACCTCAGCCTTCCGGCATTGTGGGGTGCGTTCGCCGGGTTGTTCGCGCTGGCGGGATTTTTCAATTTTATCCGCAGCCTCGAAGGCGGCGCCGTGAGCACCAACGCCCCGATATTCCGGCTGAATTTCACCATCACCGCGGCGCTGGCAATTCTATTGCTCGGGGAAGCGGTTACCTCGGTGAAAATTGCCGCGCTTTCGTGCGCACTGATTGCCGTTTGGCTGCTGCTCGCCGAGCCGGCGAACGGGTCCATGCGACCGAGCCTGGAATCGCTGATCCGCGTACTGGCCGCCACGGTCGCGATCGCTCTTGCCAACCTGTTCTACAAGATCGGCCTGAGCCAAGGCGCGGTGCCGGAAACGATGGTGGCGACGCAAGCCTGGGTGTTCTGCTCGGCAGCGACTTTTTTCGGATGGCTCGAGAAGCGGCGCCTGCGCGCAGTGGCGAGAGTGTGGCGCTATTCGGCGTCCGCCGCGCTGGTGATGGTGGTGGGCTACGTGCTGATGCTGCACGGCTTGGCGCGCGGCCCGGCCAGCGTGCTGGTGCCGGTCACGCAGATGGGATTCGTATTCACCGCGGTGGTGGGCGTCTTGATGTTCCGCGAACCGTTCGGGATGCGGAAACGCGTCGGCCTTGCGGTCGCCATCGCAGCGCTGGCGCTATTCGCGGTGAGTTGAAGATATTGCCGCCGTCATTGCGAGCCGAAGGCGAAGCAATCCAGAATAGCGATTTAAAAATCTGGATTGCTTCGTCCCGCTTCGGCTTCGCCTCGCGGTCCTCGCAATGACGAATAGCTACGCACTCACTTTCGCGACCAGCGCGTCCGATACCTCGAAATTTGCGTAGACGTTCTGCACGTCGTCGTTGTCGTCGAGCGCATCCATCAGCTTCAAAATCTTCTCGCCCGCTTCGTCATCGACCGATATCGTATTCTGCGGTTTCCAGGTCAAAGCGGATTTGCGCGGCTCGCCGAACTTCGCCTCCAGCGCTTTTGCAATGTCGTTGAGACTATCCGGCGTGGTGAAAACCTGGTGTCCCTCATCGGTCGAGACCACGTCTTCCGCGCCCGCCTCGATTGCGGCTTCCAGCATGGCGTCGGCGCTCGCGTTATCGGCATCGTATTCGACGACGCCGACATGATCGAACATGAACGAGACCGCCCCGGTCTCGGCCAAGTTACCGCCAGACTTGGTGAAGATCGAGCGCACCTCACCGGCAGTGCGGTTCCGGTTATCCGTGAGCGCCTCGACGATGACCGCGACGCCGCCCGGCGCGTAGCCTTCATAACGGATTTCATCGTAGCTCTCGGTATCGCCCCCCTGGCTCTTCTTGATCGCGCGCTCGATGTTCTCCTTCGGCATGTTCTCTGCGCGCGCAGCCAGCACCGCCGCGCGCAGACGCGGATTGAAGGCTGGATCCGGCATGCCGAGCTTGGCGGCAACCGTGATCTCGCGGGCGAGCTTGGAAAACAGCTTGGAGCGCGCCTTATCCGCGCGCCCTTTCTTGTGCATGATGTTCTTGAATTGGGAATGACCGGCCATGAGCGGGCTTTGACTTTGTTGGCTTGGGGCTGATTTCGGCGGCTATATAGGCCCAGGCAACAGGAAAATCTATTACCAGAACGCGGGCCCCGCCTCCTCGAGCGTAGCGCCCAGGCGAACGGCGGCGACCTTCGCGGCTAATCCGGTGCCGTCGTCCGTTTCGACGGCCAATGCGCAAAAGGTGCCGGGACCGGTCGCCGCCTCGAATTTTGAGGATGGGATTTTACGCAAGAACCGATGAAGCGGCTCATCCTTGCCCATGCCGATGATCGACTGGAAATCGCCTGTCATGCCGACATCGGTCATAAAGGCCGTACCCTGCGGCAGGATGCGATGGTCGGCGGTCGGCACGTGCGTATGGGTGCCGACGACCAGGCTGGCGCGACCGTCGCAGAAATAGCCCATCGCCTGCTTTTCGCTCGAAGCCTCGCAATGCATGTCGACCACGATCGCGTCGGCGCCGGTGCGTAGCGGACAGGCGGAGAGTTCGCGGTCGATGGCGGCGAAAGGGTCGTCGAGCGGGTCCATGAAGATCCGTCCCATGGCGTTGATCACCAGCGCGCGTTTGCCGTTCTTGGTATCGATCAGCGCAACGCCGCGGCCCGGCGTACCGGCCGGATAGTTGATCGGCCTTATCAGGCGCGGCGCCCTCTCGATGAACACCAGAGCTTCACGCTGATCCCACGAGTGATTGCCGAGGGTGACGGCGTCGGCTCCGGCATCGATCAGATCGTTATAGATGGCTTCCGTGATGCCAAAACCGCCGGCGGCATTCTCGCCATTGACCACCACGAAATCGAGTTTCCAATCGGAGATCAATTTCGGCAGCCGCTCAAGCACCGCGTGCCGCCCACTCCGCCCCACCACATCGCCAACAAAGAGAATCCGCATGCGCTCAGTCTCGCCGCGCTCTTTCCCTCTCCCCGCAAGCGGGGAGAGGTGTGCGCCGCGCCGTATTGGCTAGCCCTGCCCACAAGGGGGAAGGTGAAAAATAAGTTCTTTGCATAATTAACCCTTGCGACAATCGATGACCTCGCGCTCCGTTAGCACGAGATCGAGCCGCTCGTCGTCTCCGGTGACGGGCACACGATCAATTTCCTGCGCGGCGAACGCGATCCCGACGGCGACGATCGGCTTCTTTGCGCGCAAGGCATGAATCGTCATGTCGTAATAGCCGGCGCCGTAACCGATCCGGCTGCCCGAGCGGTCGAAGGCGGCGAGCGGCACGATGAGGATGTCGGGCGCCACTTCGGCGGCCTCGGGCTTCGGCTCGCGGATGCCCCACTGCCCCCGCGCGAAGTCATCGCCAAAGGCATAAGCGCGCATGATCAGCGGATGTCCGCGGCCACGGATGGCGGGCAACGCGAGGCGCGCGCCGGCGCTGCTCAACTTGCGCAGGAGCGGCAGCGGATTGATTTCGCTTTTCAGCGGCATGAAGCCGGAGACGATCGTGCCCGCCGTGATGGGGATCGGAAAGGGTCGTGCGGCGATTGTTTCGGCGGCTGCTGCGCGAAGGTCGGCGGGCAAGGCATCCCGATGCGCGAGCGCGGTGGCGCGGACGTGATTTTTCTGGTCTTGCAAAGATGAAGCGTTTTCCATTCCCGCAACATAAACGTCATTCCGGGGGCACTGCAAAGCGGGCGGGCTCGACCCGGCCATGAGCTCACGCAGTGTTACTGATTCCAGGTTCGCGGCCTAACGGCCGCGCCTCGGAATGACGGTGGAAAACTTCAAAAAAGTGCGGAGCCGCAGTGGCCGTCGGAGAGCTCGATCCCGGGTTCCCTACGAAAGTAGGTGGGCGCCATTTGTCCGAGCCCACGAGCCCGGTCAGGGACAGCTCCCTTTAGGATCGATAAGGCCCCGGGGATAATGTCTCCTGACGCACCCCACAGCCCCGCGCGGGGAATGTAGGAGGTAAGTGGACGCGGCGCCATCCACCTTCGTCATTCCGGGGCGCGGACGAAGTCCGCGAGCCCGGAATCCAGATGCGAGGTCGGAGCTTACATCTGGATTCCGGGCCAGCGCTCCGCGCCGTCCCGGAATGACAGCGGCTAGCCAATCACCTCACTGTCGCCGACTGTCTGGTTGAGCCGCTTCGTGATCCCCTCGATGCGCTCGGCAGCCGAGTTGAAGGCGTGCACCACCGCCGCCGAGGCGGCCCTGGCGCGTTCGGTTGACGCCACGCGGCCGTCCTGAAGGCGCGCGAGATTCTCCTGTAAACGATGCACCTGTGCCTGCGCCTCACGCACCTCGTCGGCCGCCGTGAGCGCCGCCATAACCGTCAATCGGGTATCGCCGATCTCGCCGAAACGCTGCCGCAGCTCGTCAATTCGCGCGTCGAGTTCTTGGGCGAGAGTTTGCAGTTGCTCTTCCTGGCCGTCCTCGCAAGCAAGGCGGAATTGGCGGCCGGCAATCACAGCAGTAATTTCTGTCATAGCTTATCTCATCGGCGCTATTCGTGCGCGTCAAGCACCGACTGGATCGAGGCGATCGCCTTGTCCAATCGTTCGGCAATCTCGTGATTCGTTGTTTCCAATTTACGCGAACGCGCGGTCTCACCGTCGAGCGCGTCGGCCAATTTGCTGCGGTCAAGCCCCAACGCCTGCACTTGCGCGGCAAGCGCTTGTTCGTTCCGATCGGCATGCTGTCGTCGCTCAACTGCGGCATCGAGAGCATCAAGCGCGAGTTGTAAGCGTTTGACTGCGGCATCTATGGCGCTCTGGTCCGTCACGTCCCCTGCCTCGTCTCGCTACCGCCGCGCGGTCGAACGGAAAACGCTTGTCCGGCAATCCTTTAGGGGAGGAAACTTACGTGTCGCGCGACGCTTACGTCAACGCTCGCGTTGACGATATGAACCGCTGATTTCGGCCCGATTGTCCGGGGCAGCGCGGCGAGGCCGCCGTCACATTGACTCCAAGGTGGCACATGCTATCCAGCGCCGACAAAAGGCCTTTCCCCATGAATGCAACCCGCACGTCGACGGCCGCCGTGGCGCCCGCGGAGCCCCGCGGTCCGTTCGCTGCCGCCGACCCGCTCGATCATCGCCCCATGGCGAACGCCCTCCGCGCGCTGGCGATGGACGCAGTCGAGCGAGCGAAGTCCGGCCACCCCGGCATGCCCATGGGCACAGCCGATATCGCCACGGTTCTGTTTACGCGTTTCCTGAAGTTCGATCCCGCCGATGCGGCTTGGCTTGACCGCGACCGTTTCGTGCTGTCCGCCGGCCATGGCTCGATGCTGCTCTATGCTCTGCTCTACCTCACCGGCTATTCGTCGGTGACGATCGACGAAATCAAACGCTTCCGCCAACTGGGCTCAAAAACGCCCGGCCACCCCGAGAACTTCATCACGCCCGGCGTGGAAACCACGACCGGCCCTCTCGGCCAGGGGCTCGCTAACGCGGTCGGCATGGCGATCGCCGAGCGGCACATGGCCGCCCTGTTCGGCGCGGAGGTGGTCGATCACAGGACCTACGTGATCACGTCGGACGGCGACCTGATGGAGGGCATCAGCCAGGAAGCAATCGCGCTCGCCGGCCATCTCAAGCTCCATAAGCTGGTCGTGCTGTTCGACGACAACGGCATTTCCATTGATGGCGCGCTGTCACTATCGGACTCGGTCGATCAGGTGAAGCGCTTCGAAGCTTGCGGCTGGAACGCGTCGCGCGTCGATGGACACGATCCGGAAGCCATCGCCGTAGCACTGGAAAGGGCGCAAAGCTCCGACAGACCGGTGCTGATCGCCTGTAAAACGACAATCGGCTACGGCGCGCCGACCAAAGCCGGCCAATCCTCCGCGCACGGCTCGCCGTTGGGCAGCGAGGAGATCAAAGGCGCGCGCGCGACGCTCGGCTGGTCTTCTGCGCCGTTCGACATCCCACCCCACGTGCTCAGCGCCTGGCGCAAGGCCGGTGAGCGCTCGAAGCCTGCGCATGCGGCATGGAAAAAACGGCTCGCCACGATCGAGCCGAAGGTGCGCAGCGAATTCGCGCGCCGCATGGCTGGCGAAGTGCCGAGGGAGGCGCTTGCGGATGCCGTCCGCGCCGTGAAAACCTCTCTCGCCAAGACGCCGAAGGATATGGCCACTCGCAGCGCTTCCGAATTCGCACTCGAAAGCCTGGTGCCGGCTCTGCCGGAAATGATCGGCGGCTCGGCCGACCTCACCGGCTCAAACAACACGCGCACGAAGTCCATGAAGGCGATGACCGCGGCCGACTTCTCCGGCCGCTTTATCCACTACGGCATCCGCGAGCATGGCATGGCGGCGGCCATGAACGGGATGGCGCTGCACGGCGGCATCGTCCCCTACTCCGGCACATTTCTCGTGTTCTCCGACTATTGCCGTCCGTCGATCCGGCTGGCCGCGCTGATGGGCGAGCGTGTGATCCATATCATGACCCATGATTCGATAGGCCTCGGCGAGGATGGGCCCACGCACCAGCCGGTGGAGCATCTCGCCGCGCTGCGCGCGATCCCCAATCTGCTTGTATTCCGGCCCTGCGATGCCGTCGAAACCATTGAATGCTGGCAACTCGCGCTGGAAAACAAGAGCCGGCCGAGCGTGCTTGCGTTAACGCGACAGAGCCTCCCGCAATTGCGCAACCGGTTCGATGAGGAAAACATTTGCGCACGCGGCGCCTATGAGGTCGCGGGACCGGACGGCGCCGCCGACGTTACGATCTTCGCCACCGGCTCCGAGGTGTCGCTTGGCGTCGATGCGGCGAAG
>DASTWX010000181.1:0-2887 GCA_035765795.1 Pseudolabrys sp.
CCTCGTCACGCGGGATGAGTACGTTTTCGCCGCGCGCGATGCGCTCGGCTTCGTCGGCGCTGCGCGCGACGATCACCGTAATGACCGTCTCCACCTCGGGATGCAGCGTGAGCGGCACCTTGTATTGGCCGATGGCCTTGATCGGCGCGTTGAGCGCGACTTGTGATCGATTGACCTCGCCGCCGTCCGCATTGAGCAGGGCGGCGATGTCGCGTGTGGACACCGAGCCGAAGAGCTGGCCGGCTTCGGAGGCCTGGCGCAGCACCGTCACCGATTTGCCGTCGAGCTTGGCGGCAACCTTCTCGGCCCCGCTTTTGGCTTCGATATTGCGCTCCTGCAACTCGGCCTTCATCGATTCGAACCGCTCTTTGTTATCGGCCGTGGCGCGCAGCGCCTTGCCGCGCGGCAGCAGAAAATTGCGCGCAAAGCCGTCGCGCACGCGCACGACGTCGCCCATCTGGCCAAGTTGCTTGATACGCTCGAGCAAGATCACTTCCATTGTCGTCACTCCTTATTGGCTTCCCACGTGTTGCTGTTGCAGGTTTCGAAATCAGGATGGCGCCGGCGGGCCTCTGCGTTTGCGGGCAACGCGGCCGCGCAAGTCGAAGAATTGGTCGATGAGGCCGACGAGGCACAGCACCAGCAGCGGCCAGCCGAACACCAGCACTGCCGCATAGACGCCGGCGAGCAGGAATCCGCGGGTGCCGAGACCGCGGGTGATGGCGTGCAGCACCGCGAAGCCGAGCAGACCGTAGGCGAGCAGCAGGCTCGCGGTTGCGACACCGGCGATTATCGAGATCAGGCCGCCGAGAAAACTCAAGATCACCGCGATGGCCAGTGCCGCCGCTGCGAGACGTGGGAATTGCATGTCCGCGAGCGCGGGCCATGGCCGCGACAGCCGGCCTGAGAACTTCACCACCAGCGCGCCGAGCCACAGGTTGAGCAGGTTTGTCAGTGTGGACAATACGGCCGCCGCCGGAGGGATCGCGTCGACCAGAAAGTCGAGGAAACGCTTGGCTTTGGCGGCCTCCGGTCCCGATCCGGTGTCGAGCCGCAACAGGCGCTCGAGCCCGGCATGCAGCCCGGAGCGAAAACTCTCCGCATCGAAGCCGTAGGTCAGGATCGCGAACGTCACCGTCAGCGCGCCGAGCGCGGCCGCCCACAACATCAACCGTCCCGGCGGGAACCATTCGAGCGGCGCGCCTGCCGATCCCGCGGCCTCGCCAGGGGCGGCGAGGGGACGCGCGAGCAAGGCCAGATATGAAAGCCACCACGCCGGCAGCCCGGCGCTCGCGAGAAAAGCGATGAAGAACATGCCGCCGAAGATGACGGCGAGCCCGAGCGCGCCACTAGCGGCGGCAATGAGCGCCGCCCATTGGCTCCAGCCAAGCCCTGCGATCATCACCGGCAGTGGCGCCAGGTAAAACAGGACAATGGCGAGCCATGAACCGGTCGTGACGGAAGCGAACAGCAAAGCCGCGGCGGCGCCGGCGCCGATACCCACAAGACCGATATTCATCATCATCATCACGAGCTGTCCCGCTCCGTTCGAGCGGTTAGAGACGGACATATCCTCCGTCCCAACCATCGGCCGGCCGGGCGTCCCCGGTGGCCTCGTTTTTTCCTCCTCACCCTTCGAGACGCGCACCTGCGGTGCGCTCCTCAGGGTGAGGACGGCCCGTTACCGGATCACATAAGGCAGCAGGCCGAGAAAGCGTGCGCGCTTGATCGCCTGCGCCAGCTCGCGTTGCTTCTTGGCCGAAACCGCGGTGATGCGGCTCGGTACGATCTTGCCGCGCTCGGAGACGTAACGCTGCAACAGCTTCACGTCCTTGTAGTCGATCTTCGGCGCGTTGGCGCCCGAGAACGGGCAGGTCTTGCGGCGACGGAAGAACGGACGGCGGGCGCCGCCTTGCGGTGCGAATGCCATGGCTTAGCCCTCCGTCGAGTGTCCGTGGTCGCCGTCTTCGCGGGGGCGGCGGTCACGATCGCCGCGCTCTCCCCGATCGCGATCGCCGCGCTCACGGTCGCGGAAGCCGCCACGGCCGCCGCGCTCACCCCGGTCGTCACGATCGGATTTGCGCATCATGGCCGAGGGGCCTTCTTCATGGTCCTCGACGCGGATCGTCAGGTAGCGCAGCACGTCTTCGTTCAGCCGCTCCTGGCGCTCGATCTCGTTGAGGGCGGCGGCCGGGGCGTCGACGTTGAGCAGCGTCATGTGCGCCTTGCGGTTCTTGCGGATACGATAGGTGAGGGACTTCAGGCCCCAGTATTCGTTCTTGGTGACCTTGCCGCCCAACTCGCCGATGACGCCGGTGAGCTGGGTGGTCAAATCCTCGACCTGCTGCCCGCTCAGGTCCTGACGCGCCAGATAAACGTGTTCGTATAAGGGCATGAAATGCCTTTCCCTTTTGGTTTCAAACCTGTCCTCGATCTCGGCGCCTAGCCCTTCGAGCCCTTCGGGAAAGGCTCGAACGCACTCAAAGGCGGAAACACGGGACGCCGGGCTCGTTCGGCCCTACCGTTGTTCTCATCGCCGAGAAAAACGGCCGTCCGTTCAGCTTCCAACCGGGATCGACGGAGCGCGCGCGTTATAAGGATTTTTGTGGAAAATACAAGCTTCAGGCCGCTTTCTTCAGGCGGTTTTCAAGGCGCGGGCTGTGCGACGAATAATACGAAGCGTCGCAACAATTGACGCGTCATGCCCGGCCAACCGGGTCCGGCCTTCGGCCGGCCCGGCTGCAAGCTTGTGCCGGGCATCCACGCCTTGAAAGCCATGCAACATCAAAGACGTGGATGGCCGGGCCTTCGCCCGCCGAGGGGTTTATTGAACTAGCGACATCGAATCCGCTTCGGCCCGCAGGCGGGACAAGCCCGGCCATGACGA
>DASTWX010000182.1:0-8499 GCA_035765795.1 Pseudolabrys sp.
TTGCACCGGCATGCTCCTCGCTCAATGTCACCGCATTTGCGGCCCTTGCCGCGCCACGTAGGCTTGCTACAAGCGGCCGATGACCGAGGACATGCCTGACGATTCGAAAATCACGGACACGCCGCCCGACCGGCTCTGCAATGATCCGATGAGCCCCTATTACGATGCCGCCGCGCTCGCGCGCGACGTCGGCATCCGGTTCAAAGGGCAGGAGCGGACGAATGTCGAAGAATATTGCGTGAGCGAAGGTTGGATCCGCGTAGTGGTCGGTAACAGCAAGGATCGCTACGGCAATCCGCTGACCTTGAAGGTCAACGGGCCAGTGGAACCCTACTACAAAAAGCCGGCGTAAGGCGCGATCACAAGGGTGGGCAAAGGCAACCGCGCCAAAAGCGTCCTATGACTCTGGGGATTCGCGATCGGGCTCTACCCGCGAATTATCACCCGCTTGGCCTTTGCCTTTGCTTTGAAAACTAAGCGCAATCAAGCACGTGCATGGCGCATCCAGGTCAAATCGAGTGAGGGCGTGCGCGCCTTCACGCCAAGCCAAGCCATTTCAAGCGTCCGTGAAGGCGGCTGGGGAACTGAGGCAGCACCCCCCACGTTAACGAGCCGCGGGAACTTCGGAGGACGCCATGAACTGGTCACTCTACAACGCGGATCGCGGCACCCATGTGAAAATCGTGGTGGTCGGCCTGACCGCTGCTTTGCTGATCGCGGTCATCGGCATCTCCGCGCATCAATTCAATCTCGGTACCGATATCATGACGGCGCAAGCACCGACGGTAATCAAGGCAACCTCCCCGACGGCTTTTTCGGCCCGCGACGGCGTCACGATTCGTTAATCGCACGGACCGGGTGACCGGCCGGTTCGCTGCTTCTTCCTGGTTCCTCCTTCCCTTGCACGCCGCATTTGTGGCGTGTTTTTTTGTGACCGAAGAATTAAAGGGGCGGATCGCTTTTTTTTGCTGCCCGCCGGCTCCCGGCGCCGTGCGGTTAACCTGCTCCAAAGGCGGAATGGCGTATTTGAGTAAATTGGATCAATGAAGGACCGGATAAGGCCGGCTATGGCTCGCGTGACCTTTCCCGATCACCGTACGTTTCTCCGCCCATGTTTACGATTTGCCGCCCGGGGCGCAGTCGTTGGCCTGCTGGCCTTAAACGTCACCGCCTGCGCCGAGACGACACTGGGCCAAGCTGCCGCGCCCGTAGATAGTGATTATCAGGCAAGGCTCGCCCGCTACGAACAGGCGCACCGCGCCTACGAAACACAAGCCGATGCCTACTGGGACACAATCACGGAAAAACGCAAACTGCGGCACGAGAAACGGCGAAATGGGCAGCAGGTGACACTGGCCGATTACGTGCTGGCGCAGCCGCCGGTCTATTCGGGCCCGCCACGGCCCAAGAATCCATTCGCACCTCTCAGCCCACCGAAGGAGCGGCGGGAAATTCCGGTGGTCTCCGATTTCCTCCAAGCAGCGCGCGAGGAATACGGCTTCGTGCCTGACCGGCCGCGCGACGAGTTCGAGTTCAAGCGGGCCTATGCCGCCGCGGCACAAGCGGCCGGACTCGACAAGCAGCAGGTGGTCGGCATCTACGCGTTCGAGACCGGCGGCCATGGCGAATACGACACCCAAGCCGGTCTGCTTTTCGATCGCCCCGGCGCTCGCGCCATCTCGCCCGCCCTCGGTTACAATCAACTGCTATCGACGTTGACCATTTCGCTGCTCGCCGAGCACGGCAACCAGATCCTCGCCGTGCTGCGGGAGAAGGCGGGGCAACTTTCCGGCGAGCAACGCCGCCACATGACGCATAAGATCGTCGCCTTGCGCCGGATGATCGCGGTTGCCCGCTCGGTGCCGCACCGCTGGAGCGCTTACGAGCAGCTGGCAAAGCACACGGCCAAAGGTATGGGCATGCACGCGGTGCTGCTCGATGTCGACATCGGTCCGTTGTTACAGGTACAGAACCTGGCGAACTCGCTGCGTTTTGCGCGCGCCAAGGGCTACACCGGCCGAATGAGCGCGGCCGAGCTCGAGCTCATGAACTTGGCCGGCGCCGGCAACGGTATCGACATGGTGATGATGCCGGGTTGGATGCGCGACAGGGTACCCACGGCGAATTTCTTCGTGCGGGCCGGCTACTGGCGCAACCCGGTCGTCCACCGCGCGAAGGTCGTGTCGGGGCTGATCGCGGAAATCCAGGAACACATCGCCCGCGCCGAGCAGAACGAAGGCGCACGCGCTTTAGCTTCGGCATTTTAGCCGCATACTCTTCCACGTCCTAGCCGCATACTCTTCCACGTCATGCCGGGACGCGAGCGAAGCTCGCGCGCCCGGATTCCATAAGCATGCCAGTGCGTAATTTCTGGATTCCGGGTTCGCTCGCTGCGCTCGCGCCCCGGAATGACAGTGGGGATTTTTAGGCATTCTACCGCTGCGATCGCTCAATGAGTGCTCTTCCGCACAAGCGGGGAACAGAACTCCAGCACTCTCGTTTCCGAAATAGGCGACTCGGCGGACCTTCGATCGATCCCGCCCTGCAAAGATTCAGAACGAGGGAACTCCATGAGCAAGACCGTCGCGGACTTCTTTTGGAAACGCATGTCCGAGTGGGGCGTGCGTCGCGTCTTCGGTTATCCGGGAGATGGCATCAACGGGT
This sequence comes from Pseudolabrys sp., assembly GCA_035765795.1. Lineage (GTDB taxonomy): Bacteria > Pseudomonadota > Alphaproteobacteria > Rhizobiales > Xanthobacteraceae > Pseudolabrys. Next base: position 2,665 of record DASTWX010000182.1, read on the forward strand.
TGCTCGGCGCACTTGATCGCGCGAAGGATCGTTTCGAATTTGTGCAAACGCGCCACGAGGAGCTTGCCGCTTTCATGGCCTGCGCCCACGCCAAGTTCACCGGCGAATTGGGCGTTTGCCTCGCCACCTCGGGACCCGGCGCCATTCATCTGCTCAATGGCCTTTACGACGCGCGGCTCGATCACCAGCCGGTGCTCGCGATTGTCGGCCAGCAGGCGCGCATGGCGCTCGGCGGTCACTTTCAGCAGGAAGTCGATCTGATGTCCCTGTTCAAGGACGTGGCCGGCGATTACGTCCACATGGCGACGTCGCCCGCGCAGGTGCGGCACCTGGTCGATCGCGCCATCCGTATCGCCAAGTCCGAGCGTACCGTCACCTGCTTGATCATTCCGAAAGATCTCCAGGAAATCGACGCCGTCGCGAAGCCGCCACGCAAGCACGGCTCGGTCCATTCGGGCGTCGGCTACAGCGCGCCGAGGGTGCTGCCCACCGATCAAGATCTTCACAAAGCCGCCGATGCGCTCAACGCCGGCAGAAAAGTCGCCATGCTGGTCGGCGCCGGTGCGCTGCACGCCACCGATGAGGTGATCGAAGTCGCCGATTTGCTCGGCGCCGGCATCGCCAAGGCATTGCTCGGCCGCGCCGCAGTGCCGGATGAATTGCCTTACGTTACCGGCTCGATCGGGCTACTCGGGACACGCCCGAGCTACGAAATGATGGCCGGCTGCGACACGCTCTTGATGGTCGGCTCGGGCTTCCCCTATTCGGAATGGCTACCGGAAGAAGGACAAGCGCGCGGCGTTCAGATCGACATCCAGCCGAGCATGTTGAGCTTGCGTTATCCGATGGAGGTTAACCTGGTCGGCGACAGCGCCGCCACCTTGCGCGCGCTGGTGCGTTTGATCCAGCGCAAATCCGACCGCTCATGGCGCGAACAGATCGAAAAGAGCGTCGGTAAATGGTGGAAGACGCTGGAAAAGCAGGCAATGCAATCGGCCACGCCCATCAATCCGCAACGCGTGTTCTGGGAATTGTCCTCGCGCTTACCCGACAAATGCATTCTGACCAGCGATTCCGGCTCCGCCGCCAACTGGTTCGCGCGCGATTTGAAGCTGCGCCGCGGCATGATGGCGTCGCTCTCCGGCGGGCTCGCCACGATGGGACCTGGCGTGCCCTATGCCATCGCCGCCAAATTCGCGCATCCGGACCGTCCGGTGATTGCGCTGGTCGGCGACGGCGCCATGCAGATGAACGGCCTCAACGGGCTCATCACCATCGCCAAGTACGCCAAGCAATGGAAGGACCCGCGGCTGATCGTGATGGTGCTCAATAACCGCGACCTCAATCAGGTAACGTGGGAAATGCGCGCGCAGTCCGGTGTGCCAAAATTCGAAGCCTCGCAGAGCATTCCCAACGTGCCCTATGCACAAGTTGCCGAGAAATTCGGCTTGAAGGGCATCCTCGTCGACCAACCGGAGAAAGTCGGCGCCGCATGGGAGCTGGCGCTCGCTGCCGACCGTCCGGTGGTGCTTGAGGCGATCACCGATCCGAACATTCCGCCACTCCCGCCGGACATCGGGATGAAGAATGCGAAGGCGTTCGCCTCGACCTTGTTCAAAGGCGATCCGGAAGAATTGAGCGTGGTGTCGAAAACCGTGAAGCAAATGGCGGCGGAGCTGCTGCCGGGTTAGCTGAGTGTTGTAGTGTGAGTCGTGGGATTCTGACTCGTCATGTGCGGGCTTGACCCGCGCATCCATGATGGGTTCCGGCTCATAAAGACGTCCGTTGTTCCCGCACAGCGTCATGGATTGCCGGGTCAAGCCCGGCAATGACCTGGTAGATAAATGGTACACCCTACAATTCGCCTCGCGCGCCCATCTCCTTAATGCGGTCCGCGACACGCGCGGCCAGCGCATAGATCGTCATCGACGGATTGACGCCGCCGCAGGTCGGAAACAACGAGCCGTCGCATATCCACAGGTTTGGAATGTCCCAGGTGCGGCCGTCGGCATTGGTGACGCTGTCGGCTGGATCGTCGCCCATACGGCACGTGCCCATCAGGTGCGCGGTGCTCGCCGTGTGAGTGAAATCGCGCGCGCCGGCCGCCTCCAATGCTTGCCGCATGAAATGCAGCGCGTGCTTATAGAGCCGTTTATCGTTCTCCGAAAAGCCGAACGTGATACGCGGCACCGGCAAGCCGAGTTCATCCTTTTCGTCGGATAACTCGACCCGATTCTCCTCCCGCGGCTCCACCTCGCCGACGATCTTGAGGCCCGCCATGTGATTGTAAAGCGCCATACGCTGACGCAATTCCATGCCGAACATGCCGGTATTGGTGACCAAGCCCTTGGCGTGATCGGCCGGCAACGGCCCCTGACTCATGAATGAATAGCCGCCCTGGAAATCCTTGCCTTTGTCTTCGTAATTCCAGTGTTCACAAACGGCCATCGACGGCGGCCCTTTGTACCACCGGATCTCATCGTCCATGACGCCCCACACCGCGTGGTTGGAATGCGCCATGAGACACTTGCCGACGAGCCCGGTGGAATTGGCCAGTCCGCTCGGATGCTGCGCGGTGGCTGAATTCAACAACAGCCGCGGCGTCTCGATCGCATAGCCGGCGACCACCACGTTGCGCGCGCGCTGCCGGCGCCATTCGCCTTGCCGATGATAGACGACGCCCCGCGCACGATTGTTTTCGCCCATCTCGATCTGCCCGGCCATGGCGAGATCGCGTATTTCCGCGCCGGCAGCGAGCGCGCGCGGCACGTAGGTTATCAGCGCGCTCTGCTTGGCGTTGGTGCTGCAACCGATCTTGCAGAAGCCGCGATAGACACAAGGAGGCGACTTGCCGCGCGGCGCGGAGACGGTCGCAAGCGGCGTCGGCGCCCATTTGACGCCCATCGCTTCCGCGCCTTTGGCCAGCACCAATCCGGCTGCGTTCACCTCGTGCGCGCGATAAGGATAGCGCCCGCGCGGCGGCCCCCAAGGATAGTTGACAGGCCCTGCGATCTTCAGCGCGTCCTCGACCTCCTCATAATAGCGCCACATCTCTTGCCACGGGATCGGCCAGTCGCGCCCATAGCCCATCGTGCTGCGCTGGGCGAACCATTCCGGGCGGAAGCGGAGCGCCACCATTTGGAAATGCACCGTGGAGCCGCCCACCGCGCAGCCGGAATTATTGGTGCCGAATTCGATCGGGTGAGAACCGCCGCTGATGCGGTCTTGCAGCCAATAGAGCTTGTTCTGCTCGGTCTCGTCGGAGGCGAAGTCTTCGAGCGGCCGCCAAAACGGACCCGCATCGAGTGCAACCACCGAGAACCCCGCTTCGGCGAGTTTGGCGGCGAGCGTCGCGCCGCCGGCGCCGGTGCCGACGATGGCGAAGTCCACCTCCTCCTCGTCAGAAAACTGCCGCATCGGTACCCAGTCGCCGCGCGCGAACACGTCCGGCGCGCGGCCTGCCGTCGCCCGCAAATGACGTTCGCTGCCGATCATGTCGCCGCCAGCCTTTGTGCCGCCACCGCCGCGTGCTCTTCCGCTTCCCACGGATCGCGACGGTTCTCCGGAAGGCGCACATATCCGCGCGGCGAGGCGGGGCCGCCGAAGCCGATCTCGCTCCAGGCGGCCGGGTGAGCATAATAGACTTCGACGATCGCACGCAGCAGTATGTGCCGAAAGAAGTTCTGGCTCGGCAATCCGTCCCAAGCCGACGATCCGACCTCATTCTTCTCGATCGCATGCAAGATGAGATCCTGCTCGACCGGATCGAGCTTATCGAATGGCCGGCGATGGCGATGCTGCGCTTCCGCTTCGATCGCATCCATTCCGTGGCGCCAGCATTCCTGCTGCGGGGGCAGCGAAGCGTAGTGCGTGCCGGTACCCTGCCGCTCGTAGACGCGAGTGTCGATCCAGGGCGCGATCGGCACCGGATCGGAGCGGTCCGGCTGCGGCATGACACGATCACAGACTGCAACCAGCGTCACCCATTGCCGCTCGGTAAAGAACCGACGCCGCGGCACCTCGTTTAGACGTTTCTCGATCACCGCGCGCGTGATATCGTTCCAGGACGGCGTGTCCCACTTCTTCAGCACGTCGTAATTCGGATAGAGGCTGGTGAATTCTTTGCTCATCTCGGCAATTACTCTTCGTTCTGCTTCAACAGGCGCAGCACGCCCAGACCCGCGATCGCGAGCCCGGTAAAACTCGGCGGCGCCGGAATGGGCGGTCCGACGAACAGATTTTGCGTCCAGTTCCGCCAACCTCCCATATTTCGTTGCACGCCATAGACATGGAATGCGACGCCCAGTACGCCGGCTATGGCTGTCGCGGTGAGTGCCCAGCGCGAGGCGCGGATTGTTTCTTCCGTGGGCTTCACGGCCGCGACGGCAAGCGATGTCGCGGCGATCGGCGGCAGGCTCACAGGCACGAACATGAACGGATCGTGGAAAGCGCCCCGGAAGTGCAGCAATGCCGCTTCGGCGACAGTGCCGAGAATACCGGCCGCCATCAACAGCGCCAGTACCGGGCCGACTTCGCGCCGCGTGCGCTCGGAGCCGGTCCTCTCCATTGCGTGCTCGATGTGACTTGCGGCGTAGCCGAGAAAACCGGAGAGCACCATCGCGCCGGGCGCGATCGCCGGCGCTGCATAGAACAGGTTATTCCAGGAAAGACCGCCAGGACGTTTCATGATGTTGTAGGCGTGGAAGGCAAGGCCGGCGACACCGACAGTCCCGCCCGTCGCGAAGATTCCGGAGCGCAACGGCCGCGGCACATTGCGGTTGAGCGCGGCGGCCAGGCTCACCGCGGCGGTGGTCGGCGCGACATACATCGCGCGATTGCGAAAATTGCCGCGGAAGTGCTCGAAGGCGCTGTCGAGCAAAACGCTGCCTGCCAGCACCACCGCACCGTCTTTCAGACTGTCTGCACAGGCGGCAACGGGGTCGGCGTGATTACGCGCATGCCGCCGGCGACGCGACAACAGCCCGAACAAACAGGCAGCGACGCAGCCAATTGCCGCCGCCGCGACTAATGTCTCATCCGAAACCGGCGGGCCGCGCCGCGGCGAAACCAGCACCTCTTCTGCTTTTTCGAGGGCTTTCGCCATGGCCGCCTGGGACATCCTGTACAACACTCACGGTTCCGCGCTTCCCCGGAGTGGCAAACGCTGCTCCTTCAACCCTGGTTCCCGTGAAGGTGTTGGGGCGTGAGCCCGGCAGGACACACGGGCGTCATGCGCAGGCTTAACCCGCGCATCTACGATGAGTGCAGAGCTGTGAGAGACTTACGTAGCGCCTCGAGCTTTCCGCACAGCGTAATGGATTGCCGGGTCGAGCCCGGCAATGACCCCGCGGATAGAATTTGCCTACAGCCTGGCCCCGCTGGCGTTGAAGCGCAGCGCACCGATGTGATCGAGCTCGACCTGCTCGCGCGCATTCTGCTCCGCCTTTTCGCGAGCCTGATCGCGCTCTTCGAGCATTTCGACCTTCTTCAACTCCTCGAAAGCCTCACCGAGCGCAGCCTGCGCGTCGTCGAGTTGCGTCTTCAGCTCGTCGGCCGAACGCTTCAGGTTTTCCCGCCGGACGATGGCGGCTTTGGCATATGTGGGGTAGGCGAAATGGGCGGGATCATGAATGCCGGCGCGGTCCTGCTCGACCTTGATCTCGCGATCGAGTTCGGTGGCAATGCGCTCGAACTCGGCGATCATGGCCTCGATCTGCGCAACCTTGCGCCTCCTCTCGTCAACCTGGAATTTTTTCAGGCGGATGAGCGTTTCGCGTGACTTCATCGACCAAATACTCCCCCGAAGTCCCGGGATTGCCCGCGCACGGTCCATCG
>DASTWX010000183.1:0-11685 GCA_035765795.1 Pseudolabrys sp.
AACTCACGTCGCGAGACCCATCTTGGCAGGCGGTCATGTGTACCGCCGACAACAGACCGGACATATGATCGCAAGCAAATCGCTCCGCTCCTGTTCCGCCTCTTGCAAGCGGGGGCCGTCCACATATGGATTCCGGATCGCTACCAACGGCCGCGCTTCGCGCGGGCCGATTGGCGGCGTCCGGAATGACAGGTCCGAGATTCGTTGACCTACTAACCAATTATCGGCTTGCGCTGGCGCGGGACACCAAGCATTGTTCGGGCATCCGAGGGGTCTTTGCCGTTCTATTCGGGGGCAAAGCAGCGTAGTGCTTTGGATCGATCATCGACGAGGGAGGATGCCTGATGAAACGTCGTCAATTCTTGACCGCGCTCGGCGCGGGCGCTGCGGCCGGTGCGATCGCCAGCCCCGCGATCGCGCAGTCGAGTCCGGAGCTTCGCTGGCGCATGGCGGCGAGTTGGCCGAAGTCGCTCGACACGCTTTACGGCGGGGTCGAGACCTTCGCCAAATATGTGCGCGAGGCGACCGACAATAAATTCCAGATCCAGACCTTTGCGGCCGGCGAAATCGTGCCCGGCCTGCAGGTGCTCGATGCCGCCTCGAACGGCACCATCGAGATGGCCCACACCGCGACCTATTACTATTTCGGCAAGGACCCGACCTGGGCGCTGTTCTGCGCCACCCCTTTCAGCCTCAACACCCGCCAGATGAATGCTTGGTATTATGACGGCGACGGTCTCAAGCTGATGAACGAGTTCGCCGGAAAGCATAACCTCGTCTCTATGGTCGCTGGTAACACCACGGGCCAGATGGGCGGCTGGTACCGCAAGGAGATCAAGACGGCTGCCGATTTCAATGGTCTCAAGATGCGCGTCGGCGGCTGGGCCGGCAAGACGCTGCAAAAGCTCGGCCTCGTGCCACAGCAGATTGCCGGCGGCGACATCTACCCGGCGCTGGAAAAGGGCACGCTCGACGCTTGCGAATGGGTCGGCCCTTACGATGATGAGAAGCTCGGCTTCTACAAAGTGGCCAAGTACTACTACTATCCAGGCTGGTGGGAAGGCAGCGCCGTCATCCACATCCTGACCAACAAAGCGAAATGGGAGAGCCTGCCGAAGAGCTATCAGGCCATTCTGCAAGCGGCATCAGCTTATTCCGCCAACGAGATGATCGCACGCTACGACGCGCGCAATCCGGCGGCGCTCAAGAAACTGGTCGCCAACGGAACGCAACTGCGGCCGTTTACGCAGGAAATCATGGAAGCTTGCCTGAAGGCTTCGAAAGAGGTGAACGCGGAAACCGCGGCGAAGAACGCCGACTACAAGAAGGTCCTCGCCAATATCGAAGCTTTCCGCGGCAATGAATACCTCTGGTGGCAGGTGGCGGAATATACCTTCAACAGCTTCATGATCCGCAATCGGACGAAGCTGTAAATTTTCCGCTCTTCAAATCGGCAACGCAACGGTCCCGGCGCACCGCTCCGGGGCCGATTTGTATGGCCTTCAGTCAATCCATTCTGTCATTCCGGGACGGCGCGCCAGCGCCGGGCCCGGAATCCAGATGCGAGGACAGAGCTTCTATTGTCTGGATTCCGGGCTCGCGCACTTCGTGCGCGCCCCGGAATGACCAGAGCTACTGAATTTTTGGCGGCTGGTCGAGATCGATCGGCGGCGGCGCGGCGATTTGCGGAATCTCGATCTTCACTTTGTTGAGATCGATTTTGTGCGCCGTGCCTTTGTAATGCATCACCATGGCCGGGAAGAAGATCACCAGCAGCACCATGATGATCTGGATGAGGACGAACGGTATGGCGCCCCAATAGATTTGCCCGGTTGTCACGCCCTCGGTCTTCTTGCCGGTGACCCGATCGATAAAGGCGTCCATCGGCGCCACCGAGCGCAGGTAGAACAGCGCGAATCCGAAGGGAGGGTGCAGGAACGAAGTCTGCATGGTCACGCCGAGGATGACGCCGAACCAGACCAGGTCGATGCCGATATGCTCGGCCGCCGGCCCGAGCAGCGGAATGACGATAAAGGCGAGCTCGAAAAAGTCGAGGAAGAACGCGAGGAAGAACACGAAGGCGTTGACGAAGATCAGGAAGCCAATCTGACCGCCGGGCAGCGAGGTGAGCAGGTTCTCTACCCAGATGTTGCCGCTGACGCCGTAGAAGGTGAGAGAGAAGACGCGCGAGCCGATCAGAATGAACATCACGAAGGCGGAGAGCTTGGCCGTCGCCTCGACGGCTTGGCGGATCAGGTCCCAGGACAGCCGGCGCTTGAGGGCGCCGAGGATCAGCGCACCGGACGCGCCCATGGCGCCGCCTTCGGTGGGTGTGGCGACACCGATAAAGATCGTGCCGAGCACCAGGAAGATGAGAAACAGCGGCGGCACCATCACAAAGGTGGTCTGCTGCGCGATCTTCGACAAAAAACGGAAGCCGGTGACGCGGTGGATGCACCAATTGATCACCGCGATGCCGAAAGCGAAGAGGATACCGAAAAACATGCTCAGCACGACATAATCCGCGCCGTGCGAGGTGGAGTTGCGCATGGCGTACCAGGCGAACACGGTGCTTGCTACCGCCAGGATGCCGAGCGAGGTCAGGCCGCGGCGGCCGTCGTCCTCGCGAAAGCCGATCGCTTCTTTAGGCAGGCCCGGCGTTGTCTTCGGAAACAGCAGACTGATGATAAACACATAGCCGGCGTAAAGCCCGCCGAGGACTAGGCCGGGGATGAAGGCGCCCTCGTACATGTCGCCGACGGAGCGGCCGAGTTGGTCGGCCATCACGATCAGAACCAGCGAAGGCGGAATGATCTGCGCGAGCGAACCCGACGCGGCAATGATTCCGCAGGCGACACGGCGATCGTAGCCGTAGCGCAGCATGATGGGCAGCGAGATCAGGCCCATGGAAATGACCGAGGCGGCGACGACACCGGTGGTGGCGGCGAGCAGCGCGCCGACGAAGACCACGGCGTAGGCGAGGCCGCCGCGCACGGTGCCGAATAGTTGCCCGACCGTGTCGAGCAGATCTTCCGCCATCCCCGAACGTTCGAGCACCAGTCCCATAAAAGTGAAGAAGGGAATCGCGAGCAGCGTGTCGTTGCTCATCACGCCGTGGATTCGGTCCGGCAAGGCTTGCAGGAAAGTGGGCGCGAATTGGCCCAGTTCTATGCCGATGAAGCCGAACAGCAGCCCGACGGCGCCGAGCGAGAACGCCGCCGGGTAGCCGAGCAGCAAAAACAGCACCAGCGCCACGAACATGATGGGCGCGGTATTGGCGATGAAGAAGGCTTCCATTGAGCGCCCCGGAGCGGTTCTTGTCGGCGGTTCAGCGGTGGTCCATCGCGTCGACGAGGTGCTCGACCTCGGCTTCCATCGCGTGGACGTGCTTCGCACGCGGATCGGGGATGAGACCGCGCATGACGGCAATCCGCTTCACAAGTTCTGAAATCCCCTGCAAGAACAGCAACGCAAATGCGATCATGATGAAGGACTTGGCCGGCCACTGCGGCAGGCCGCCCGTATTCCACGACTGCTCGTTGATCTCAGCCGATTTGATGAAAAAAGGAATGCCGGTGACGACCAGGATGATGCACAACGGCAGCAGAAAGAATGCGTGGCCGACCAGCTCGATGATGTTGCGCATGCGCCTCGGCATCAGGTTGTTCAGGATGTCGATGCGGATGTGCTCGTTGTCCAGCAAGGTCCAGGGCGCGCACATCAGGAACACGAAGCTGTAGAGCACCCATTGCAGTTCGAGCCAGGCGTTGGACGAGGTGTCGAAAACTTTGCGCACGACGGCATTGATCGCCGAAACCAATACGGCGACGAGGATCAGCCAAGCGGCGCGCTTTCCAATCCACGTATTGGCGGCGTCGATCGCGCGTGTGATCGGCAGCAATGCCCGAAGCACTGCGTCAAGAGCGCCCAACACGAACCTCCCCTCCGGTCTGAGACCGCTTGGCAGCGCCGAGCGGCTTTTCTTCTTGCTTATTGAGCCCCACAGCCGGGCCGCGAGGCCAAGCCCGCCCAGTAAGCCGATGGCGGCCCGATGCGTCAATGAAAACTTAGTTTAGGCCCATCAGCCTTTTGCAGGGCATCCGAGTGCCGTCACGGAGCATGTTCCGGCCGCGCGCCGGCAGTCTGGATCAGCCGCCGGTCACGCTCATGTGGCGCGACAGGGCGGGGCGCTGATGGCGGCGGTCGATGACGAAATCGTGCCCTTTCGGCTTGCGGGCGATGGCTTCATCGATCGCGGCGTACAGCGGTTCGTCGCTTTCCGACGCACGCAACGGCGCGCGCAAATCGGCGGCATCCTCTTGGCCCAGGCACATGAACAGCGTGCCGGTGCAGGTAATGCGCACGCGGTTGCACGATTCGCAGAAGTTGTGCGTCAATGGCGTGATGAAGCCAAGCCGGCCGCCGGTTTCCCTCACGCGCACGTAGCGGGCGGGGCCGCCGGTGCGATAGTCGATGTCCTCCAGCGTGAAACGCTCGGAGAGCCTCGCCCGCACCATCGACAGCGGCAAATATTGGTCGAGCCGCGCCTCGCCCACATCGCCCAGCGGCATCACCTCGATCACCGTCAGATCCATGCCGCGGCCGTGCGCCCAGGTGAGCAGGCCGGTGATTTCGTCCTCATTCACGCCCTTGAGCGCGACGGCGTTGATCTTGACCTTGAGTCCGGCTGTCTGCGCCGCGTCGATGCCGGCCAGCACCTTGTCGAGTTCACCCCAACGGGTGATCGCGCGGAATTTGTCAGGATCGAGCGTATCGAGCGACACATTGATGCGCTCGACCCCGTGTGCCTTCAGCTCGTGGGCATAACGCGCCAGTTGCGACCCGTTGGTGGTGAGCGTCAGCTCTTTCAGCGCGCCGCTGGCGAGATGGCGTGAAAGCGAGGAGAAGAGGGTCATGATGCCGCGGCGGACCAGCGGCTCACCGCCCGTCAAGCGCAACTTGGTCACGCCCTTGGCGACGAAGGCGCTGCACAACCTGTCGAGTTCTTCCAGGCTGAGCAGATCGGCCTTGGGCAAAAACGTCATGTGCTCGGACATGCAATAAACGCAGCGGAAGTCGCAGCGGTCGGTCACCGAGACCCGCAGGTAGGTGATGGCGCGCGCGAACGGATCGACCAGCCGGCGCGGCCGATTGCCGGCGCGATCAAGTGCGTGAACGGGGGAATCGATCTCAGCGCTCATGTTACGTTCCGGCGGCGGATCCGCTCAAGTGCCAGCGATATAGGCAGTGTGGCGGATAATGGCGACCGGGTCCAGGCGCCGAAATCCCCTGCCTTCCATGCGATCCGATGGCATCTCAATCGAAATGCCGCCGGTTCGAACGACGTGAAACCAGCCTGCGGAAACCTTGATCGTCATCCATAAGCCTATGACTGTCACCCGCGGGCTTGACCCGCCTGCGGGCCGAAGCATGTTTCTTAGCGTCTGTGCCGTGAACCCTTCGGCGGGCGAAGGCCCGCGGGTCCATGATGAGATTCGACAACAAATGCCTTACGGTTGAGGCGCGTGGAAGCTCATTATAGATCGCCGGGTCAAGCCCGGCGATGACGCGGAGAATTAGTGCTTACGGGTATAAAGCGCCGAGGTCGGATCAGTGTTGGACCGGCGGCCAGGGGGAGGCTGGCGGGGGCACGGCTTGCGCCGGCGCAGGTGTTGGAGCCGCAGCTTGCGGCGTTGCAGGCGGCGCCGGCTGTTTCGGCTTCGGTTTAGGCGCTGCTTTCTTTCTCGCCTTGTGCCGTGTCCGTCGGACCGGCTTCGGCGGCGGTGCGGCCGTGAGTTGGACGACAACCGGATTCGGCCGCAGGGCCGTGGTGTTGTCGCCCATCGACGCCGGCGCGATCGTCTCGGTCGCCGGCTCGTAGCCGGTCAGCGAGTACGTGGCGCTGTAGGTGCCCTCCGAGGACAACGGAAGCGCGCAAGGCGTGCGGCAAGTCTGCCCATTGGGCAGCTTGACCTCCGCGCCTGGCGGCTCGGATTCGAATTGCACCGTCTCTATCGTCGGCTGTGGCTTGAAGATATCCAGATTGACCAGTTGCGCATTCGACGAACAGGCTGCGAGCGCGCATGCGCTGCTCATGATCGCGACGACCCGATACATGATCTTATCCGTCCACCCCGAGTGGGGATGTCCCCCGTCAAGACGTATAGAATAAGGGCTGTCCTTACGCGCGCGCAATAGAAACAATAATGGAATCTTGATGACATTCATCATCAAGGCGACGGTGCCATCATGGTGGCGACCGCGGTAACGGCGGCCGGCAATTCCGCGAAACGGCTGATGATGCGATCGGGATTGAGCTCGGCGATCGGCCGCTCGCTGTATCCGAAGTCGACGGCGATCACGGGGACGCCGGCCGCGCGCGCAGTGCGGACGTCGGTGCCGGAATCGCCGATCATGATGGCGTGCGGCGGCAGGCCGCCGGCAACCTGGATCGTGCGGCGCAACACCTCCGGGTCCGGCTTTTGAATGCCGAACGTGTCCTGCCCGCAAATGGCCGCGAACCGGGCTCTGAGCGAGAGCGCATCGAGCAGCGAAAGCGACAGCTTCTCGAGTTTGTTTGTGCACACCGCAAAACGGTAGCCGTCGGCTTGCAACCTATCGAGCGCGTCGTTGAGGCCGGGAAAAGGGCGCGAGCGGTCGGCCACGTGCTCGCCGTAATATTCGATGAAGTCGGCGAACATGTCTTCGAGTTTCGCCGGCGCGATCACGCGGCCTTCGGTCTCGATGCCGCGGGCGATCATCGCCCGTGCGCCGCCGCCGATGAGGCGACGCGCCTCTTCATAAGGCACCTGCGCCATGCCTTCGCGGGCAAAGATCACGTTCAAGGTGTCGACCAGGTCGGGCGCGGTGTCGATCAGCGTGCCGTCGAGATCGAAAACGAGGAGGGGGGGCGTCATGCGAGGAAGCGCTACCGAAGGGCTCTCCCTAAGGCAAGAGCCGTTGGTTATGTCTGTTTGGCCTATCCACGGGCGGGGAACGAGGTTAGATAGGCCGAAATGCAGCCCATTGCCCCTTCCGCGGATTCAGTCACCCCCATGAGTGTCGAAGCGCAGAAACGCGAAGCTGCCGCGCGGGCTCTCGAATTCGTGCGGCCAGGGATGCGGTTGGGGTTGGGCACCGGCTCTACCGCACGGCATTTCGTCGAGTTGCTCGGCGAGCGCGTGCGCGACGGCCTCGATGTGGTCGGGGTGCCGACGTCGCAGGCCACGGAAGCCGACGCCCGCCGCTGCGGCGTTCCGCTCACCACGCTGGATGAAACGCCGCAACTCGACTTGACGGTCGATGGCGCTGACGAGATCGCCCCTGATCTCAGTTTGATCAAGGGCGGGGGTGGCGCGCTGCTGCGCGAGAAGATCGTCGCCGCCGCTTCCGCGCGCATGCTCGTGATTGCCGACGAGAGTAAATGGGTCGATGTCCTCGGTCGTTTTCCGCTGCCGGTCGAAGTCGCCCCTTTTGGTTTCGGTGCGACACTGCGGGCGCTCGAAAAGGCCGTCGCATCGGTTCAGACAGCCGGCCGGCTCACGCTGCGGCGCAACTCCGGCGGCCATGCTTTCGTCACGGATGGCGGCCACTGGATCATCGACGCCGCGCTTGGCCGAATTGACGATCCGAGCGCGCTGGCGCGCGCGCTTGCCGGCGTCCCGGGGGTGATGGAGCACGGCCTCTTTATCGATCTGGCGCAAACCGCCATTCTGGCCGGGCCGCGCGGCGTTCGTGTGGCCGGGCGGCCCTGATATCTCGATTGCGGGAGAGTCCCCGGCACATCGAGCCAATTGGAGTTGATGCTGATGGTTACGAGCATTTTGCAGGTCGTCCGTGGTGCCGCGCGCTGCGCGGCCGTTGTCGCTGCGTTGGCCGCGGTCTCACCGGCAGCCTTTGCCCAGCCTCATAAACCCTCGGCGGCGGCCATGGCCTCAGCCAATGAGCTGATCAAGGTCACTGGCGCGACGACGCTATTCAGCCCGCTGATCGCCGGCGTTGTCGAGCAGGCGAAGATCCTGTTCCTGCAACAAAATCCTGCCTTGTCGAAGGACGTGAACGAAGTCGCGCAGCAATTGCGCAAAGAGTATGCCCCGCGATTTTCCGAGCTGACCACGCATGTGGCCACGCTTTATGCTACCCACTTCACCGAGCCAGAGCTTAAGAAGCTGCTTGCCTTTTACGAATCGCCGGTCGGCAAGAAGCTGCTGCAGCAGCAACCGGCGATCGTCAATGCCAGCATGAAATACGCGCAGGACTGGGCGAATAAGCTATCCGAGCAGGTGATCGCCCGAATGCGCGAGGAATTGAAGAAGCGCGGCCACACGCTGTGAGCGACAGCGGGAAGCAGCCGTGGTGAACGGGTCATGACGGATCACGAGCTCGATCTGTTCGTTATTGGGGCGGGATCCGGCGGCGTTCGCGCGGCGCGGGTCGCCGCGGGCCACGGCGCCCGCGTCATGATCGCGGAGGAGTACCGTGTCGGCGGCACGTGCGTGATCCGCGGCTGCGTGCCGAAGAAGCTGCTCGTTTACGCATCCCGTTTCGCCGATGAATTCGAGGACGCAGCTGGGTATGGATGGCACGTGCCTCCACCGAGCTTCCATTGGCCGACGCTGACTGCCAATGTGGCCCGCGAGGTGGCGCGGCTCGAAGCCGCTTACACCAATACGCTCGAGCGATTCAAAGTTGCGCTGGTGAAAAGCCGCGCCGTTATCGAGGACGCACATACGGTGCGGCTGGTGTCCTCCGGTGCGCGGGTGAAAGCGGAAACCATCCTGGTGGCCACCGGCGGCTGGCCGAGCATGGGGCCGGCCATTCCCGGTATCGAACATGCGATCTCGTCGAATGAGGCATTCCACCTGCCGGAATTGCCGCGGCGGATCGTCATCCAGGGCGGCGGCTATATTGCGGTCGAGTTCGCCTGCATCTTCGCCGGGCTCGGCAGCGAGGTGACGCTCGTCTATCGCGGCAGCAATATCCTGCGCGGCTTCGACGAAGACGTGCGCGAGCACCTGCGCTCGGAGATGCAAACGCGGGGCATCGACGTGACGTGCGGCCACACGGTGACGGCAATTGACAAATCCGGCGACGAGCTCATCGCGTATCTGTCCGGCGGCGGCAAAGTAACGGCCGACAAGGTGATGTTCGCCATCGGACGCCGCCCCAATGTGATGGGCCTCGGCCTCGATGATATTGGTGTGCACATTGCCGAGCACGGCGGCATCGCGGTGAACGAATATTCGCGCACCTCGGTTGAAAACATCTACGCTGTCGGAGATGTGACTCACCGTGTCGACCTTACGCCGGTGGCGATCCGTGACGGGCATGCTTTCGCGGATACGCTCTATGGCGGCAAGCCAACACCGGTCGATCACGTCAACGTGCCGACGGCGGTGTTCTCGGACCCCGAAGTGGGCGTCATCGGCCTCACCGAGGAGCAGGCGCGGGCGCAATTGGCCAGCGTCGACATCTACAAAGCCACTTTCCGACCGATGAAGGCGACTCTTTCCGGCCGTGACACGCGCTCGTTTATGAAGCTCGTGGTGGATGGCATCAGCGGTCGCGTGGTCGGCTGCCATCTGGTTGGTCCCGACGCCGCCGAACTCATCCAAGCGGTTGGGATTGCCGTGAAAATGGGGGCGACCAAGGCCGAGTTCGACGCCGTCATGGCGGTGCATCCGACCGCCGCGGAGGAACTCGTGACCATGCGCGAAAAGGCCATGAGCTACAGCCGCGCCGCGGCAGAGTAATTAGCCGGCGTCATTCCGGGACGGCCCGCAGGGCCGGGCCCGGAACCATAGCCCCGGTGTTTCCTTTGCGATGACCACCGCGAGTATAGATTCCGGCCCTCGCTTCGTTCGGCCGGAATGACGCCGAAAGGTTTTCCGCGTAATGTTGGCCTCCGCGAGCAAGGGGTCGTATATAACCTCCGCCATTCGCGTGGAGTACCCGGAAATGCCCGATCGATGGACGCCCGATAGCTGGCGCACAAAGCCCCTTCTGCAGGTCCCGGATTATGCGGACCGGCGGGCGCTCGATGACGTCGAACGGCAGCTCGCGACGTTTCCGCCGCTGGTTTTTGCCGGTGAGGCGCGCAATCTGAAGAAGGCGCTCGGCCAAGTCGCAAACGGCCAGGCATTCTTGCTGCAAGGCGGCGATTGCGCCGAGAGCTTCGCCGAGCACGGCGCCGACAATATTCGCGATTTCTTCCGCGTTTTTTTGCAGATGGCGATCGTGCTGACTTATGCCGGCGCTTTGCCCGTGGTGAAGGTCGGCCGCATCGCCGGGCAGTTCGCCAAGCCGCGCTCCTCGCCGACCGAGAAGCGCGGCGAGCAGGTGTTGCCGAGCTACCGTGGCGACATCATCAATGACATTGCTTACACGGAAGAGGCGCGCCGTCCCGACCCGCGCCGGCAGACGGAAGCCTACCGGCAGTCGGCCGCGACGCTCAATCTGTTGCGCGCGTTCGCCAAAGGCGGCTACGCCAGCGTCGAGAACGTGCATCAATGGATGCTCAAATCGGTCAGCGGCTCGCCGCAGTCGAAAGCCTACGCGGACCTCGCCGACCGCGTCTCCGGCGCGCTCGATTTCATGCGCGCCTGCGGCCTGACCTTCGCGGTGAATTCGACCCTCGGCACGACCGACTTCTATACCAGTCACGAAGCGCTGTTGCTCGGATTCGAACAGGCGCTCACCCGGATCGATTCCACGACCGGCGACTGGTACGCCACCTCAGGCCACATGCTGTGGATCGGTGACCGCACACGGCAACACGACCACGCTCATGTCGAATATGCGCGCGGCGTGAAGAACCCGCTTGGCCTAAAATGCGGGCCTTCGCTCAAGCCGGACGATCTTCTGCGCCTCATCGACATCCTCAATCCGGACAACGAGCCGGGCCGGCTCACGCTCATTAATCGCTTCGGCGCCGAGAAAGTCGGAGAGCATCTGCCGGCGTTGATCCGTGCGGTGAAGCGCGAGGGAAGGGCGGTGGTCTGGTCGTGCGATCCGATGCACGGAAACACGATTTCCTCGACCACCGGCTATAAGACGCGGCCGTTCGATCTCATCCTCAAGGAAGTCCGCAGCTTCTTCGAAGTTCACCAGGCGGAGGGCACGTATGCCGGCGGCGTGCACTTGGAGATGACGGGCCAGAACGTTACCGAGTGCACCGGCGGGGCTCGCGCGATCACCGAAGCCGACCTCAACGACCGCTACCACACGGTCTGCGATCCGCGGCTCAATGCCGAGCAGGCGATCGACCTCGCCTTCCTGGTCGCCGACCTGCTCAAGAAGGAGCGGCGCTCGGTGTCGCTGCCGGCGGTAGCGAGCCTTTAGTACCGCCGTTTCGCGGCTCCGAGCCTACCCGCCGAGGCCGTCATCCGGTTTCGGCAATTCCTCTATTGACAACATTCCTACAACGGACTATTCTCCCATGCCCGCCCCTGCTGCCGAGGGGTGTCTGATCAGCGTCTCCAGACGCTGGGGCGGGGAGCGGTGGCCGGTCGGGGGCGTCGGAGATGCGGCGCTTAGTTTCCCCCGCCGGCGGTCCAAGCCGCACACGTCCCGGCGCACACAGCCGTGGGTCACTGGGCCCCCTGATGGCGGAGCCGGTGATCCGGTCAGAGGATCGCCGGCATCGACCTGGGCCCACAGCGGTGGATAGGCAGCCTTCCAATTCGA
>DASTWX010000184.1:0-5472 GCA_035765795.1 Pseudolabrys sp.
TCCGGGGCGCAACGCGATCCGCCAAAAGGAGAGGTCGAGGCCTTCGGCGGCGAGCGCCTGCCGTACCAGGTCATGCTCGCCAACGGAGGCTCCGCCGGTGGTCAGCAACACGTCCGCGCCGCGGTCGCGAGCGCGACGGACGGCCGCGCCGATTTCCGCAACGCTGTCATGAGCGATACCAAGATCGTCGACTTCGGCGCCTTCAGCACGGGCAAGAGCTGAAAGGGCAAAGCCGTTGGAAAAGACGATTTGGCCGGAGCTGAGTACCGATCCGGGCGGCACCAGTTCGTCGCCGGTACCGAGGATAGCGACCTTGGGCCGCCGGTGTACCGGGACGGCTGGATGGTTCATGGCGGCGGCCAGCATCAGGTCGCGGCCGGTCAGTCGGCGGCCCTTCTCCAGCAGGACTTGGCCTTGCTCGAAATCGAGTCCGCGGCGGCGCACGTTGCGGCCAGGCGCAAGCGGCTTTTGCACCATGACGGCATCATTTTCGCGCAAAGTGTGCTCTTGGATGACGACCGTATCGGCGCCGACCGGCATGATGCCGCCGGTGAAAATGCGCGCCGCCTGGCCGGGACCGATGGTGCCGTCGAACGGATGCCCGGCGGCAACTTCGCCGATTACGATAAGGCGCGCTGGAGCATCGGCCACGTCGGTGCCGCGCACGGCGTAACCGTCCATCGCCGAAACCGGATCCGGCGGCTGCGTGCGCAGTGCGGCGACATCTTGCGTAAGCACGCGGCCGAGCGCGTCGTTAAGCGGGACCTTCTCCGCCGGAAGAGGAGCCGCGTCTTTAAGCACGCGAGCCAAAGCTTTGGCGACTGATACTAGCGCCATATTCGACCCGCTCGTCCCCGCCGAAGCGGGGACCCAGGGCGAGGATTGTCCCACACTTCGACGCTATCGCTGGATTCCCGCTCCCCGCTTCGCCAAAGCGAAGCCGCTTTGGCTTCGCAGCGGCGAGTGCGCGGGAATGAGCGGAGTATGGCGCAAGGCATGCGTTAATCCTTCGCCCGGTAGGTGCCCGACTTGCCGCCGCTCTTTTCCAGCAGACGAATACCTTCGATGCGCATGCCGCGCTCGACCGCCTTGACCATGTCATAAATGGTCAGGCAAGCGATTGATACCGCGGTCAAAGCTTCCATCTCCACACCCGTTTGCCCGGTCACCTTCACCGTCGCCTGCACCAGGAATCCGGGCAGCGCGTGCTCGGGATTGATCTCGATTTCGACTTTCGTGATCGGCAGCGGATGGCAAAGCGGGATAAGCGAATGCGTGCGCTTGGCCGCCATGATGCCGGCAAGCCGCGCCGCCCCCAGTACGTCCCCCTTCAAGGCGTTTCCGGCAAGGACAAGATCGAGGGTCGCCTCGCGCATGACGACCTTGCCCTCGGCCACTGCAACCCGCTCGGTGGCGGGCTTAGCCGAAACGTCGACCATGCGTGCTTCCCCACGCCGATCGATGTGGGTGAGGGCGGTAGTGGCCGGCGTGGCGGCACGCGCCTTCTTGGCTAAACGCGCGGCCGATTTCTTGGCGCGCACCATGGTCCTACCCAGCGGAAGCACGGTGCGGTTCGCGCGCGAGGAGCGCGCGCGTGGCCGCCGCTACATCCGCCTGGCGCATGAGGCTTTCGCCGACGAGGAAGGCTGACACGCCGACGGCCTCCAGACGGGCAAGGTCGGCCGGGACATTGAGGCCGCTCTCCCCCACGACGACTCGATCGCGCGGCACCAAGGGCGCCAGGCGTTCGCTGACCGCCAAGGAAGTCCTGAAGGTGTGGAGGTCGCGATTATTGATACCGATCAGCCGAGACCTTAGCTTCAGCGCCCGCTCAAGTTCACCTTCTTGATGAACTTCGATCAAAACGTCTAATCCATATTTGAAGGCGGTGTTTTCAATTTCGGCCGCGGCTGCATCGTCGATGCCCGCCATGATGATCAGGATGCAGTCGGCGCCCATCGCGCGCGATTCCACGACCTGGTATGGTTCGTAGATGAAATCCTTGCGCAGCACCGGGAGTTTTGTGGCTTCACGTGCCTGAGCAAGGAAGTCAGGCCGCCCTTGGAAAGAGGGGCCATCGGTGAGCACCGATAAGCACGTCGCGCCACCCGCCTCGTAGGCCCGCGCGTGCGCGGGTGGGTCAAAGTCGGCGCGGATCAGGCCCTTCGATGGGCTCGCCTTTTTGATTTCAGCGATCAGCGCGGTCTCGCCGGCTGCTCTCTTGCCCTCGATGGCCTTGAGAAAACCGCGCGGGGGCGACGCCGCCTTGGCGGTCCGTTCCAGCACAGGCAGTGGGCATGAACGCTTGGAGGCGGCGATCTCCTCGCGTTTGTAGGCTTCAATCTTGGCGAGGATATCGGAGGTCATTCGCTCAACTCAGTTCCATTCGAGACGGCAATCAGGCGGTCGAGCTTACCTTCCGCTTCGCCACTGTCGATGGATTTGGCGGCGAGCGCTATGCCGTGTTTCAACTCCTTGGCGCTGCCAGCGACGACCAATGCCGCCGCCGCATTGAGCACCGCAATGTCTCGGAAGGCGCCTTTCTTGCCCTTGAGCACATCGAGCAGCGCCGTCGCATTATGTTGCGCATCGCCGCCACGCAATTCATTGGGCGTCGCGCGCCCAAACCCCACATCTTCCGGTGCGATCTCGAAGGTCCGAACGACGCCATTCTCCAGCGCGGCGACAGTTGTCGGGCCGGCGGTGGTGATCTCGTCGAGCCCATCCGAGCCGTGCACGACCCAGATGGTCTCAGCGCCGAGATTCTTCAGCACCTGCGCCATCGGCTCCACCCAATGGCGCGAGAAGGTGCCGATCATCTGTCGCTTGACGCCGGCCGGGTTCGACAGAGGCCCGAGCAGGTTGAAGATGGTGCGGGTGCCGAGTTCGACACGTGTGGGCCCGACGTTCTTCATCGCCGGATGATGCGCCGGCGCAAACATGAAGCCGATGCCTGCATCGCGGATGCAGCGGCCAACTTGTTGTGCATCGAGATCGATTTTGACTCCGAGTGCCTGCAGCACATCGGCGGCGCCGGACTTCGAGGACAGCGCTCTGTTGCCGTGCTTGGCCACCGGCACGCCAGCACCGGCGACAATGAAAGCGGCGCAGGTGGAGATATTGAACGAGCCCGAGGCATCGCCGCCGGTGCCGACAACGTCCACCGCATCGGCCGGCGCTTTCACGCCCAGCATCTTCGCCCGCATGGTCGTCACCGCGCCGGTGATCTCGTCGACAGTCTCCCCGCGTACCCGTAGCGCCATTAGAAGCCCGCCCATTTGCGAGGGTGTCGCTTCGCCGGACATCATGCGGTCGAAGGCGGATGCGGCTTCCTCGCGAGTCAAGCTCGCGCCGGTCGCCACCTTGGCGATGAGCGCCTTGAAATCGTCGGCCACGGCTCCCCCTTTTATTATTCGGCCGCGTGCATCGGCGCCGCACGCCGGCCCGTGTTGACGTTCCAGGCGGCGGCGATATTGAGAAAATTCTTCAGCATCAGGTGCCCGTGTTCCGACGCGGTGCTTTCGGGATGGAATTGCACGCCATGCAGCGGGAGCGTGCGATGCATCGCGCCCATCACGAGGTCGCCATCGGTTTCGGCATTGATGGCGAGGTCGCGCGGCATGGTCGCGCGCTCGATCACCAGCGAATGGTAGCGCGTTGCCTTCAACGGTCCGTCGATGCCGCGGAAGAGGCCGGTGCGGTCATGGCGGATGACGGAGACCTTTCCGTGCACCGGCGCCGTACGCACGATTTGGCCACCAAAGGCTTGGCCGATTGCCTGGAGACCGAGGCAGACGCCGAGGATCGGGACTGTCGGCGCAGCCGTCTTGACGAGTTCGAGGCAGATGCCGGCCTCGTTCGGCGTGCAAGGGCCGGGCGAGAGTACGACGGCATCGGGATTCGCCGCGAGCACCTGCGACACGGAAATCTTGTCGTTGCGGTGCACGGCGACGTCCGCGCCCAGTTCCCCCAAATAATGAACCAGGTTGAATGCGAAGCTGTCGTAGTTGTCGATCAGAATGACCATGAGAACGGTCTAGGCGCGGGGTGACGGACGGTCAAGGCGAGGACTAACCGACATGGATGCCCACGTTAACGCGAAGTCCGAACCGACGCCCCGCTTCTGACAGCTTTTTATCGAGGCTATAAATGGCGGTCGCGCCACGGTTGTTCGCAATCGCCAAGTGGAGAGCATCGCCAGCGCGTAAGCCACTTTCGTAGTGGGACAAATAGCGTTTGCAGAGCTCAAAGTCCTCTAGGTCCGGCAACAGCAATGTGAATGAATTCGACAGAACCTCATCCAGCTTGCTGTCTGCCTCCAGGGCCGAATCTTCGTCGAGAAGACCCATGCGAACAGTCCGCGCGAGGGCGGAGGAGATTTCGGCTCGGGTCCAATGGCTGGCGCCAAGCTCATCGTCCGCTCGGCTTTGCATGAACTGTTCGATCTGAGCGCTTGTAGGTTCTTCGAGGACGAGCGGGATTAGGAAGCTCGTATCGAAGTAGAGCATTCAAAGCCCCTCATCACGCATCTCGCGTATAAGCTCGGCGCTGGGCTCGCGCAATTTTGGCATCCGCGCGCGAAATGCAGCG
Organism: Pseudolabrys sp.; assembly: GCA_035765795.1. GTDB lineage: Bacteria > Pseudomonadota > Alphaproteobacteria > Rhizobiales > Xanthobacteraceae > Pseudolabrys. The sequence continues at coordinate 4,591 of DASTWX010000184.1, forward strand.
AGCGAGCGAAGCGGCTGTTTCCGCGGCGTGACCGGCGACAAATTTGCGACCGGACGGCCATGGCGGGTGATGACGACGGCTTCGCCGGCTTCGACCCGATCAAGAAGTTCGCTCAGATGCGCCTTCGCTTCAACCAAGCTGACGGTGGTCATGATGCGCTCCGAACCAGAAAACTGGTCACATATAGCAAGCCAGTCGCGGCTGCGCCAGATAGTGGGATTCCGCCTCTGCGAAAGCGTTCTACTGCCCCCGCTTCACCTCGCTGGCGAAGCGGCGCGCTTCCTCCGCGGCGCGGAATAGAGCCTTGGCTTTGTTGATGCACTCCTGCTGCTCGGCCGCCGGGTCGCTGTCGGCAACGATGCCGGCGCCGGCCTGCACATACATCTTGCCGTCCTTGAGGAGCGCGGTGCGCAACGCGATGCAGGTATCCATCTCACCGGCGGCGGAGAAATAGCCGATGCAGCCCGCATAAAGGCCGCGCCTTTCCTTCTCCAACTCGTCGATGATCTCCATCGCCCGCACTTTCGGCGCGCCGGAGACCGTACCGGCTGGAAAGCCGGCGGCCAGCGCATCGAGCGTGTCATACTTGTTATCGAGCGTGCCTTCGACGTTTGAGACGATGTGCATCACTTGGCTGTAGCGTTCGATAAAGAATTTGTCCGTGACCTTCACGGTGCCGGTCTTCGCCACGCGGCCGACGTCGTTGCGGCCGAGATCAAGCAGCATCAGATGCTCGGCGCGCTCCTTCGGGTCTGTGAGCAGTTCCTCTTCCAGCGCTTTGTCCTCGTGCGGTGTGGCGCCGCGCGGTCGGGTGCCGGCGATCGGCCGGATGGTGACGACATTCTCGCGCACCCTCACCAATATTTCGGGGCTCGATCCGGC